>JBBAAN010000014.1:0-44465 GCA_041658225.1 Actinomycetota bacterium | reverse complement strand
TTCCGGTCCGGCACTTGCCCACGTGGGCCGGCGGCGGAGGCATCGGGGGGCCCGTCACCCTGGAGCTCATCGCCCGGCGAACTCAGGAAGGATTGCGCATCACCGCATTGCTGGTTGTCTTTGCGGTCGTCGCCTCAGCCGTGGATCCCGGCCGCCTCGTGCGCCTCGCACCCGGCTATCTCTACGAGGCTGGTCTGGTGGCCACTGTGGCCTTGACCTTCGTGCCTCAGACGCTGGCTGGGCTCACGCAGGTGCGGGAGGCACAGCGGTTGCGCGGCCGGCGCCCACGCGGCTTGCGCGACGCGGCGGGACTGATGCTTCCGTTGCTGCTGACCACGTTGGAGCGTTCCCTGACCCTGGCCGCCTCGATGGACTCGAGAGGCTTCGGCCGGCGTGGGGCCTCGACTTTGGTCCGGCGCACATCGAGCCTGCTGGCGCTCACCGGCGCGGGCGCGATGGCCGTGGGCGCTTTCGCCATGCTCTCCCCCGGTGAGACCCCGTTCCCTGGACGCATCCTGGCCGTCGTCGGTGCCGTCACGCTGATCCTCTCCACGCTGCTCGCCTCCCGGGGACGGCGGCCGACCCGCTTTCGTAGGGAGACGTGGGAGGCGCTCGACTGGATCGTTGCCGCCGCCGCGCTTGCCGCCGCCGCCGGCCTGATGGCGTTTCGCTCGGCCGGCCTCGGCGATCTCACCTATGTGGTCGGAGAGCGCATCCAGGCTCCAGGCTTCAACCCGCTGGCCGGCCTGGCCCTGTTGCCGCTGGCCGTTCCCGCCCTCGCCGGCGCCGCACGCTCGACCGCCTCGGACAACGCGCTCGTCCCGGAGGCTCCGGCATGAACCCCGCTTGCCAGCCCACCGGCCACGGCGTCACATGCCCCGCGGTTCGCTTCGAGCGCGTGAGCTTCGCCTACGGAGCCGGCCGGCCGTTCGTGCTGCGCAACCTCGACCTGGACATCGCGGAAGGCGAAATGCTACTCGTGGCCGGGCCCTCCGGCTCCGGCAAGTCCACGCTGCTGCGATGCGTGAACGGGCTGATCCCTCACTTCTCGGGAGGCCAGTTTGGGGGAAGCGTCGTCGTGGATGGCGTCTCCACCCGCGACCATCCGCCACGCGAGCTTGCCGACAGGGTCGGATTCGTCTTTCAGGACCCCGACGCTCAGTTCGTCGTCGAGACGGTCGAGGACGAGCTGGCCTTCGCTATGGAGAACCTTCGCCTGCCCAGACCCTTGATGGGACGGCGCATGGAGGAGGTGCTCGACGCGCTGCACCTCGCCCAGCTTCGCGGCCGGCGCATCTCCACGCTGTCGGGAGGCGAGCGCCAGCGCGTGGCGATCGCCGGTGTACTCACGGCCCAACCCCGGGTGCTCGTCCTGGACGAGCCGACGAGCCAGCTCGACCCCCAGGCGGCCGAGGAGTTGCTGAGCGTGTTGCAGCGGCTGGTTCACGACTTGGCCCTCACCGTGGTCTTGGCCGAGCATCGCCTTGAACGCGTGGCCGGCTACGCCGACCGCGTCTGCTTGTTCGCTGAACTCGGACGCGCGCCCATCGTGGGACCGCCGGGCGAGGTGCTGGCCGGCGCCGAGTCCGCTCCCCCGCTGGTTCGCCTGTCCAGGCTGTTCGGATGGAGCCCGCCGCCGCTGACAGTTCGGGACGCGCGACCGCGGGCAGCCGAAGTGCGCCGGCAGCTCGCGGACCTCGCTCCCCCCGCCCGGGCCCCCCACCCCGAAACGGGCACCCCCGCGGTGGCCTGCCGCGATCTGCGGTTCAGCTACGGGCGTCGCCCGGCTCTTCGCGGAGTTAGCCTCGACGCCGGGCCTGGTGAGATCTTGGCCGTCATGGGACGCAACGGCTCCGGCAAAACCACGCTCCTTCGCGCGATCGTGGGCCTGACACGCCCCACCCACGGATCCATCCGAGTCGGCGGGCAGGATACAAGCCGGCTCCCCGTCGAAGCCCTTGCCCGCTTGGCCGGCTACGTGCCCCAGAACCCCGGAGGCCTGCTCTACCACGAAACCGTGCGAGAGGAGGTCGCTTTCACCGCGTCCAACTTCGGCCTGTCTTCGGACCGAGTCGCTGAAACCCTTGAGGCCCTTGGCATTGACGATCTCGCCCAGCGCCACCCGCGAGATCTCTCCGAAGGTGAACGTCTGCTCGTGGCCCTAGCCTCCGTGCTTGTGGTGGGACCGCGAGTTCTGCTGCTGGACGAGCCGACCCGCGGGCTCGACTACGCGGCCAAGGATCGCCTGGTCGGACTACTGCACCGCCTGCGCTCACGGGGCGCGACGGTGCTGCTGGCCAGCCACGACGTGGAACTGGCGGCTGCCGCGGCCGACCGGGTCCTGCTGCTGGCGGAAGGACGCCTTGCCGCCGGGGGAACCGCCGCCGAAATCCTCGGCCACTCGGCGATCTTCTCCCCCCAGGTGAGCAAGGTGTTGGGTCCGGGCCCGTTCCTCACGGTCGCCGAGGTCGCCGCCGCGCTGGAGGCGGCTTCGTGAAGGCGCTCCCGGCCACACTTCACACCCGAGCGCTGCTGGTCGTCTGCTCGCTGCTGGGAATCGCGGCCTTCACCTGGCCGCTGTTCGTTCCCGCTCGCGACGGGACGATGGCGCATGCCGCCGACGCCCCCGTGGTGTTCCTGCTGCTGGTACCTATGCTACTGGCCGTGCTCGTTTCGGAGATGACCTCCGGAGCGATGGACGGCAAGGTCGTCGCGGTGTTGGGGGCCCTTGCCGCCTTGGATGCGTTGATGCGTCTGCCTGGGGGGATCGGGGGCTTCTCTCCGGTGTTCTTCCTACTCTTCTGTGCGGGGCGTGCCTATGGATCCACGTTCGCCTTCCTGCTCGGGACCGTGAGCATGTTCGTCTCCGGAGTGGTCACCGGAGGGGTCGGCCCGTGGCTTCCCTTCCAGATGTTCGCGGCCGGATGGCTGGCGGCCGGGGCCGGTTTGTTGCCGCCCACGCGCGAGGCAGGTCGCGCGGAAACCTTGCTGCTGGCCGGATACGGTGTCGTGGGCGCTTTCGCCTACGGCTTCATCACCAGCCTGTGGTTCTGGCCGTTCATCGGTCACGGCACGGTGTTCGACTACCACCCCGGAGCGGGGCCCCTCGCCAACCTGGGCCGGTATTTCGCCTTCTACGCCACGACCTCGGTGATGTGGGACGTGATGGGAGCCGTGGGCAACGCGCTGCTGGCAATCACACTGGCGCGGCCGGTGCTCAAGGTGCTTCGCCGCGCCGGACGCCACTTCCGCTTTCAAGCCCTGCCCGAGTTCCTTCCGGTCGCCGAGTCGCCGAGTCGCGAGGCCGCCTGAGAGTAGATGGAACCTTCAGCGCATTCCTCATCGCTGCCGCACTGAGCCGGATGGAGCACCGCCTGTGACGTGGGGAAACGCGACTCAACCCAACGCAACCGGACGTGATCGGACGGCAGGACAAGTACTCGACAACCGCTGGGGTTTTGCCCCTCGAGAGTTCAAATCTCTCACCCTCCGCCATCTACCTGGGAGAGGGCCTTCCGCGGAGCCAGCTCAGGATCGGGGCCGCAGGAGGCCTCGGCCAAGCGCACACCCGCCTGGAGTATGAACAGGTCCTGGAAAGACGAGGGGTCGAGGCCAGTCAGCTCACGGATGCGTACCAGCCGGTACATGATCGTGTTGCGGTGCGCGTGGACCGCCGCCGCCGCCCCGCTCAACGAGCCATTGACGGATATGTAGGCGGCGAGAGTCTCAACGAGCCCCGCATCACGGCGGCGGTCGTAGGCGAGGATCGGTTCGACCGAGGCCCGCAGAAGCTGTTCAGTCCTTCCTCCTAGTTGATGAACGGCCGCGTCTAAGAGGACATCCTCCAGCCGGACGACACCGGCATGTCGGCTCGTACACAGCCGGAGGATCGCAGCAGCCTCCGCGTGAGCGCTCTGCAGGGGTCCGGCGGTTGGGCCGGCCAGGGCAGCGAGGACCGATCCCTGCTCCCGATCGAGGGATGCAACCGCCATGGTGAGCTCAACGGGTGGATCCTCGCGCTCGGCCGGCCAAAGCACCCCGACGTGGTGCTGCTTCGGCACGGCGATCACCGGGTGGGAGAGGGGCCAGTTCCGGAAATGCCGGGCTACCTCTCGGGACGGCCCGGGAGCGCTCTGCATCGAAACCAGGGCCACCCAGTACCCAGACGCGAGCTTGACCCCGACGCGGGCTGCGCGTTCAGCGACCTCGGCAGACGAGCACCCCTCCGAGAGTAGCCCCTCGAAGATCTCGCGGTACACCCGCTCCTCATCGGTAGCGATGCGCTCGCGCTCCTCCACGTAACTCTGTGCCACGGCGATGCTCACCTGGTCGAGATAGTTGATACCCCGGCCCAGCACCTCCAAGCCTGCCCGGAACTTGCCCGGCCCTCCCGCTTGGCACTCGTCAGCGATCGCCATCGAGCCGACGGTAGCCCCGAGCCGGTAGGCGTGGAGCACGTCCTCGACCGCTATCCCCTGCCTGGCCGCACTCCGAACGCTCTCCCGGAACTCCTCAAGGTCGGCCAGCCCTGCGGGCCTCCCCTCGCGAACGACTCGGAACAACTCCCGCACGTTCTGGTGGACGATCTGTCGCATGTGGGCGACCCGCGCGATCGGGGCCGTCCGGTAGGCCGGGACCTGCTCCACTATGGCTCCGACCACCGCCTCCCCGATCTCGTCGGCGCGCGCGTCAAGGCGATCCAGGAGCTGGCCCACGGCCCTCGGGTTGTGCGTTGTCATACCGGAGGTATTCGATGCCGCGGGCGATGCCTCCTTGTGCGAATGCACAGTTTTCCGGCAGGATTTCCTACCCGACGCCGAAGGACTGGGGGGTCCCGTTGGTGAACAGTTGGTGAACAGAACGAACAGGACAAAGAGCCGAAAAGACCGGAAGGAGGCCCCGATGCGGGCGAAGGTACTCGCTGCGGTAGTTGTCTTGGCCCTCTCCACCCTCTCACTGCAAGCCGTGGCGGCCTACTCGGGAGGGGGAGAGCAAGCGGCCTCTAGTCGCTTGACGGCTGCCGGGAAAGTGAACCCCGCAGCAAACGCAAGTGTCGGGAAGGCGGACGCGGTCTCAGGGCTCGGCGGCGTTGGCTCCCAGGCCGGAGCGGCAGCCGCGCCGGCTGCCGCGGACGTCTCGGCGGAGGCGCCACCACCCCAGCTCAGCTACGCGACCATGGCCGATGGGGTGAAGATCGCCCTGGCGGTTTCCTACCCGGCGGGTTTCGACCCTGGGGCCACAAAGGTCAAGTGGCCGACCCTGTTCATGATGGACGGCTATGACGGCGGGGGCGGGCCGATCAACCCGGCCAAGTACGGCAACAACTACGTCACGGTACACGCGTCCGTTCGTGGTACGGGCTGCTCGGGGGGACGTTTCGACCTCTTCGACCGCCGCCACGCCATGGACGGCTATGAGATCATCGAGAACTGGATCGTCAAGCAACCCTGGTCTAACGGCAAGACCGGCATCATCGGCCACTCCTACCCCGGGCTCACCGGGTTCCTGGTCGCCTCGACTACCCCGCCGCACCTGACCGCAATGGCTGTCTCGGGTCTCGTCGACGACCTCTACCGAGGGATCATCTACATCGGCGGGATTCCCAACTACGGGTTTGCGCTCGGCTGGCCCGCAGTGCTGCGTCCGGCCTCCGAGCTGGTCGGCAACTACAGCCGGTATTGGAGCGAGACGAGTTCGCAGGACCCCACCTGCATGACCAACGTCGCAACGCGCCCCGCGCCCGACGTACCGGACAGTTGGATCGTCCAGGGGCCCACCTCGCCCACCGACGACGATTGGTTCAGGGGCCGCTCACTGATGACCTGGGTCGCGGGGATCAGGGCGCCGATACACATCACCCAGCAGTATCAGGACGAGCAGACGGGGCCGAGTGGCGCTCACCTTTGGGAACACATATCGCCCGATATCCCGAAGCGGCTCGTGCTGACCAACGGTGTGCACTCGACGACCGCCATCGCCAACGCCGACAAGCTGGCCTGGCTGGACTGCTGGATACTGCACGGCGGAAAGGGCAAGGCCTGCAAGCAGATTGCCGACCCGAAGAAGCGAGTCCAGGTTCACTTCGAGACCACCGACGCTGGGATCAACGCCCCGCTCGTCTCGAGCGATTTCCCACTGCCGAAGGCGGTCTGGACGCGCTACTACTTCCAGCCCGACGGGACGGTTTCGAAGGCTCTGCCGCCGGCCGGCGGGGCGGGGTCGACCTACGTGGCTCTGCCGGAGGGCCGCCAGATCTACGGCTCTGACGCAGACATGGCAGTAGGATCCGTGACCTCCTCGGGCTTGCCGGACGAGGTCTCCTACACCCTCGACTTGGGCAAGGAGACCGCCATCGCCGGGCCCATAAAGGTGAACCTGTGGGCGACCTCCGTTGGGCTGCGGGCAACCTCGGTGACCGACGCGGTGCTCGGCGCACCTCTGTCCCCGCTCGACACCGACTTCTTCGTCCAGCTAATCGACGTGGACCCGGCCGGGAACTACTCCTACCTTCAGCGGGGGCTGCTGAGGGCCTCACACCGGGCGGTGGATGAGCTCCGGTCGGACCGGATCGAGTCTGGGCCCTTCAAGGGCGAGATCTACCGGCCGTTCAGGCCCCACACCAATCCGACCCTGGTGACGCCCAACGAGCCCGTCGAGTACCAGATCGAGGTGTTCCCGGTCGGCCACGTGTTCCGCAAGGGACACAAGCTCCTAGTGAAGGTGCACGCGCCTTCGCTTGTGGACTCGCTCTATGCCTACCTCTCGGGCGGCGTGGCGGTGAACACCATCCTTCAGGACGCTGCCCACCCGTCGAGCATCCTCCTGCCGGTGCTGCCGGTGCTGCCGCCGCTCTCGGCTACGCCGCCCGCCTGCGGAGCACAGATCGGTGTGCGCTGCGTCAAGCCGTTCCTCCAGTAGGTGTCCACCGAAGGGTGACCACCGAGGAAAGAGGTCGGGAAAGTTGAGCAGCGCGGTTGCCAGCGCAGGAAAGTTGGTAGCGGACGACATCACCGCTGGAGGCTTCGATGGGAGCCGTGCCGTTGTACGAAGCGAAGTGAGGCTTGGTCGGGAAACGGGCAACGGGTTTGCTGTAGAAGGCCGAGAAGGACCATGGTGAGCGTGACGCCAGGTCCTTGACGGCTCGGGATCGAACCTCCTCAAGCTCAATGAGCCACACCTCGGTCAATGACTTGTTCTCTTCATCGCCGACCACGCTTCCTGACGGCCGGCAACATCGGGCAGGAGTTGGTGGAGGGGGCGGCGAAAGTCAGATGTCGAAGACTTCCTGTTAGGGCACGCGCTCCAATCATGACCGAGGAGGGCAACATGGCGACACCAAGCCTCCGGTGCCCGCGCCACTGGACGGCGGTAGCAACGCTGGCCACGCTTCTCGCCCTCGCGGGCCCGCCCACCGCGGACGCTCAGAAGGATCCGGTCTTGGGCTACCGGGAACTCGACCACAGCGTGGTCGCGCTCAACGTCCTCCCGCCGGGCCAGGGACGGCACCTGAACGCTGCGGAATTCCTGCAGGCACAAACTACGGGAGTGCAGCCCCCTCACAATACCGACCAAAGCGGTCTGTACGACGGGCTGATCAAGGCGGCACCCGGCCTGACCGACGAGAGCCTCACCCGGTGGTTCAAGGACGCTTCCTTCGGCGTCAAGCCAGGCGACGAGGAGCGACGCTACTCCCCGCGTGAGGGCCTGGTGGTCATCCGCGACAAAGCCTATGGAGTCCCGCACGTCTATGGGCGGACGCGCTCCGACGTGATGTTCGGCGCGGGCTATGTGACCGGCGAAGACCGGCTCTTCATGATCGATGTGCTCCGTCACATGGCCAAGGGCCGCACGTCTGAGTTCCTGGGCGCAAGCGAGTCGAACCTCGCCGCCGACCGCGCCCAACGCAAACTCGCCGACTACACGGAGGAAGAGCTGGACGCCATGTCACAGAGGCTGGTGGCTGTGGAGCCGGTCCTGGGCGCCCAGGTGGTGCAGGACGTGAAGGACTTCTCCGCCGGCGTCAGCGCCTACATTTCCGAAACCCAGACCGACCCCGGCAAGCTGCCCGCGGAGTACGCGGCCCTGCAGCTCGTACCCGAGCCCTGGAAGCCCGGCGACTCCGTGGCGCTGAATAGCCTGATCGGCGCGGGTTTCAGCCTCGGGGGCGGCGGCCAGCTCATCAACGCCGCCGTCCTTCACAAGCTCACGGATAAGGGTTACTCATATGAGCAGGCCCGGGCCATCCTGGCCGACCTGCGGTTCCCCGACGACCCCGAGGCCCCCACCTCCACCACCCGGCCCTTCCGGTTCAACACCGACCTCGGGCCGGTCGACCCTCAGGCGGTGGCCCTGCCCGACGACCCGAAGGCCCTGCTCCAGGCCGCCTCCGTCGCCTTCCTGCCTCCCTCGCTGGACGGTCCCCTCGGCCCCATCCCGCTTGTCTCCCCCCGACCGGCCAGCAACGCCTTGCTGGTGGGCGCCGCTCAGTCGGCCTCGGGAAGGCCGTTCGCGGTGATGGGACCACAGGTGGGCTACTACTCCCCCGAGATCTTCATGGAGATCGACATGCACGGGCCCGGCGTCCACGCCCGGGGCGGGGCGTTCCCAGGCATATCGATGTACGTGCTGATCGGGCGGGGCACCAATTACGGCTGGAGCGCCACGACCGCGGTCGGCGATCACAACGACATCCGGGCGGTGAGGCTGTGCGACCCTCAGGGGGGCGAGCCCGCGCCGGACAGCCGGTACTACCTCGACGACGGGACGTGCAGGCAGATGTACGTACGCACCGACACCTGGCAGGCGAAGCCTTCGCTCGCGGGGCCGCCCGACCCGTCCAACCCGCAGAACTCGATCACGGTTTCGATGACCACCGAGCGGACCCGCCACGGGATTGTACAGGCCCGGGGCAACGTGGCGGGCAAGCCGGCGGCTTTCGTGCGCCAGCGGTCCACCTACGGGGCAGAGGTGGACTCGGCTCTGGCCTACGTCGAGGCGATGGACCCGGACAAGATCCGCTCCCTGGCCGACCTGCAGCGGGCTTTCTCCCGCTTCAACTTCTCGTTCAACTGGCACCTGGTGGACGGGCGATCGGCCGGTTTCTACACCGCCGGGGCGTACCCGAAGCTCGCCCCGGGCGTCGACCCGGACCTGCCGTTCTGGGGCGACTCCAGGTGGGACTGGCGCGGTTTCCTGAGCTACGAGGAACACCCCCAGTCCGTCGATCCTCCCCAGGGCTACATCACCAACTGGAACAACAAACAGGCCCCGAGCTTCCGCTCCTCCGACGACTGGTTCGCCTACGGGCCGGTCCAGCGAAAGCAGCTTCTCGAAGACGGCGTCGCGGCGGCGCTGGCCGGCGACGGCAAGGTCGGCCGTGCGGAGCTGGTCAGGGCGATGGAGTATGCGGCCACTCGCGACCTGCGGGGGGCCAAGGTGCTGCCCTACATGCTCGAGGCTGTCGATACGGCGGGCGACCCCCGGCTGGATCGGGCCATGGAACTGCTGCGCTCCTGGAACGCCTTGGGCGCCCACCGGCGCGACCTGGACGGAGACGGCAACTACGACCAGGCTGCGGCCGCGGCGCTGATGGACGCCTGGTGGGCGCGGGCGGTCGAAGCGGTGTTCCGGCCCGCCCTGGGGGAGGCCTTCGACCTCGTACCCCTAGGGCGCGACGACCGGCCCGCCAACCGGAGCTGGCTCGCCGGTTGGTCCGGCCAGATGCAGAAGGACCTGAGGAGCGTGCTGGGCCTGCCGGTCCAGGAGAAATTCTCACGGGGGTACTGCGGCAACGGGGACCGGGCCGCGTGCCGGCAGGTGCTGCTTGACAGCCTCAACGCGGCGGTGAGCGCCCTGGAGCAGCAATACGGTCAGGACCCGGCGACTTGGGACGCCCAGGAGAACGAAGAGTACATTCAGTTTTCCGCTGTGGGGCTCCAGGACCAGAAGCCCATCCCCTGGCAGAACCGCCCGACCTTCCAGCAGGTGCTGGAGTTCGAAAGCCCACCCCGACCAGTCGTCGAAGCCCGGCTGCCGGCGACCGGTGGGAGCCCGTGGGCAGGGTATGGGACCGCGGCCGGCGTCGCAGCGGTCATGGGGGCCGGGGCGGTGGGAAGACGGCGGCGGTCCTGGACGCGTTGAGATACTGCCCTTGATGAACTCGTGACGACCCAAGCGGAGTCGTCACGCCGCCCGTGGGGTTCTTCTTTGTTCGAGTCGTCACGCCGCGGCCCCGTAGTACTCGCAGACTACACCGCCGAGCGCGTTTCGGCGGTCGATGCGATCGATCGCTGGGACCATGGGCCGGCATGTAGGATCGTGCGGCGGCATGAGGTCTTCTTCAGCGCGGCCGGTGCCTGGGAACTGGCGATCAAGACCGCGCTTCGACGGGTCGACCTCCCTGAGACTCCGGAGCGATTCATTCCCGAGCACCTCGCCGACCAGCCCGCGGTCTTCCTCTCACGCTTTCCGCACCCTTCACCCCAGTCCAATCCTTGACGCGAGCCGAAGGCGGGCGCATGGTGTGCGTATGAGTATGCTACAGCCTGCACAAGATGACCAGAGGGCAGCACAGTCGATTCGAACGAGCGTGACACTGCCACGCCCGCTCGCCCGCCGTCTCAGTGTGGAAGCGCGCACCTCTGGGCGGGCCGCGTCGGCGATCGTGCGCGACGCCCTTCAGGAGTACTTCGCGAAGCAGAAAGCCCCCCCACTACCTTCCTTTGCGGGCATTGGGGCCAGTGGCCGCGCGGACGTCTCGGAGCGTGCCGAGGAACTCATCGGCGCCCGCGTGCGCCGAAAGGGCCGCGAGTGATCGTAGACACCGGAATCCTCTATGCGCTTGCCGACCGCGACGACCGTCACCACCGGGCGGCGAGGCGGGTCTTCGCGCTGCCCGAACCGCGGATCGTGCCGGAGCCCGTGATCGTAGAGACAGACTGGCTGATCCTCGACCATCTCGGTGTGGAGGCGGAGATCGCTTTCCTTTCGGGGCTTGCGGCGGGGGAGTTCGCGGTCGAGCCCTGCACGCGGGCCGACCATGAGAGGGCGGCCCAACTCGTCACTCAGTATCGTGACGCGCGGATCGGCTACGTCGACGCCGCAACGGTGGCCATGGCCGAACGGCTGGACGAGCGGCGGATCGCGACCTTGGATCGTCGGCATTTCGGGATCATCCGCCCGCGACACACAAACGTATTCGAGATCCTGCCCTGAGGCTCGAACGGGTGCTCCTATTGGATCCCGGGTTACGCCTTCCGTGGGGCAGAGCACCTTCCCGACCGCGCGCCGGTCGGGCGATACTCTGAGGGGTGCACTTGTCCCACATCACCCCACTTCTCGGAGGTACTGATGGGCCAACCGGCCCAGACGACCTCGATGAGCTACCGCACCGCCGCGGGGGACGTCCGCTGCCCGTTGCTCAGGGGCGGCAGGGCCAAGACCCTGGGGTGCGCTTGTTGGATCGCTCCTCCCGGCAGGGCATAGCTACCGCAACCACGCACGCCCTTCGGCTGATAGCCCCCACAAGGAGATGGCGCTCGCTGCGGTCCATGCAGCGTCCTGTCTAACGCGCCCGGGTGCCCCGGCTGCCGCCAATTTGCCGACAGACGCTCCCACAACATGTTGTGCTCGGGCCGCGTAGCATCACATAAGGTCGCTTGCCTAGGGCGTGAGGGAGGCGCTACCCCGATAGGGTAGACACCCTGGCAACCGCCCCCAAGCCGTGCCAGGAAAGTGCGAAGAGAGCCCGCCGGCGGTCCTGTTGACTTGGTAGCTTCCAGAAGCTACGTTGGCCTCATGCTGACCGTTGGACTCAAGATCCTCAAGAACAAGCTGAGCGAGTACGTGCGGCTCGCAGCTTCGGGAGAGACCGTCCTCATCTCAGACCGGGATCGGGTGGTGGCGGAGCTGGTGCCGCCACACGAAACCCGCGGGCCTTCTCTGCCGGACGCCATTCTGGCCGAGGCGGTGCGGGAGGGTTTGCTTACCCCGGCTCTGCTCCCGGCCGGGCCGCCCCCGGAGACGCGGAAGGTAGCTCCGCTCGAGGCAATCCTAGAAAGCCTGGCGGAGGATCGAGCCGACCGTTGATCTACGTCGATACCTCCGTCCTGCTGGCTCAGCTCCTGGCTGAAGACAAGACGCCGCCTGCCTCGCTTTGGTCCGAGCCTCTGGTGTCCAGCCGCCTTGCGGAGTACGAGATCTGGACCGCCATTCACCGCGGAGGCCTGACTCGGTCCCACGGGGAGGCCGCGCGCCAGTTGCTAGACCACCTCTCTTTTCTCGAGTTGTCACCCCTTGTGCTGGCGCGCGCAGTCGATCCATTCCCGGTCCCAGTCCGGACACTGGACGCGCTTCACCTGGCCTCGGTCGAGTTCCTTCGGTCCCGGCGCCTGCGTATGCTCCTTGCGACATATGACCGCCGGATGCTCGCCGCCGCCCGCCGGTTGCGAATCCCCCTTTTCCCACTGGGCGATTGAGGTGGAGGCGTCGGGATGATCTCCGCGGAGCGTGGGTTGCCGAAAGGCACAGTCTCGGTGCTCTCGCAACATCTCCGGAGTGCAGGCGCATGCTCACATGACCCGTAGGGTGTGAATGCTCGGTCCGGGCTCCCCGTAGGCTGCACCTGCTAGATCGCTCCTCCCGGCGGGGGAACCCCGCCGCGCCATCCACCATCCACTGGCGCCGACCCCTAGCCTGACTTTCCGACTTACGGGTTGTTGCGGGTCCGGGGTGTTGGGGTGCACCCCTCTTGACCTGCATGGTTGTCTTGCGCGATGCCCTCAGTTCGCGTATTGCCCTTGAGAGAGGACTTCGCAAGAAGTCAGGATTCTTGTAATTCACTGATGAGTATACGAAGGTCCACCACTCTACCCGTGTCTTGTATTACCCTGACATCGGGAGGTGGTGGGAATGGCGTCGCTGGTGCGAAAGATCAAAGACGGGCGACCCTACTGGTATGTGGTGGAGTCGGCACGCGTCAACGGCCGGCCTCGTATCGTGCGTCAACGCTACCTGGGAACACCCGAGGCGATCGAAGCCGCCTTCGATGCGGCCTTCGAGCCGGAGACGATCGAGGAGGTCGAGTTCGGCGCGAGCGCCGCGATGTGGCAGCTTGCCGGCAGAGTCGGCGTGGGCGTGGCGGTCGACGCCGCCGTCCCCAAACGCCGCCAGGGCCTGTCAGTGGGAGCCTATCTTCAAGCAGCCGCAGTGAACCGGGCGGTCGCGCCCACCTCCAAACGCGGCTTTTGCCGCTGGTATGAGGCGAGCGTGCTGTCCCGCATCCTGCCCGCACCCCAAGAGGCGTGGAGTTCGCAGCGGTTCTGGGATGCCATGGACCGCGTCCCCCAAGCTGCGTTGGAGGCAATCGAGCAGGCGATGATCACCCGCGCGGTGGGAGAGTTCGGCGTCGACCGCGACGCGCTCGTCTACGACGCCACCAACTTCCACACCTATATCGCCACCACCAACCCGCGCGCGCCGGTCGCCCAGCGGGGTCACGCCAAGAACGGCCGCCACGACCTACGCCTGGTCGGGCTCGCACTCGCCTGCTCCACCGACCATCAGATCCCCCTCGCCTCGCTGATGGTGCCTGGCAATACCGCCGACGTGCGCGGCTTCGAGCAGGCCCTGCCCCGTCTGGTGCGCCGCCTGGAGGCCGTCGGCGTCGAGCCCGCCTCGGTCACGGTCGTGTTCGACAAGGGCAACAACTCGCAGGCGAACTTCTCCCGCGTCGCCGCGGCAGGCATCGGGTTCGTCGGCTCGCTCGTCCCCTCCCAACACGCCGCCCTGCTCGCCGTCGGCGACAGCGAGTTCTCTCCCGTCGAGGGCATCGAAGGCGTGGCCGCCTACCGCACCACCAGACACGTCTTCGATCAGTCGCGCACCGTCGTGGTCACCCGCTCGGATGCCTTCCTCGCCAAACAGCTCGTCGGACTGGCCCAGACCCGGGCGCGCGTCGAGGCACAGCTCGCCGAACTCGACCGGCTGCTTGCCGGCGGCCGGCACCGGATGGACCGCGCCGCCCTGGAGGCCCGCGTCGCCGAGGCCCGCTCCCCCCGATGGATGCGCGAGCTCTACCCGTGCGAAGTCTCCGGGGGCACACGGTCCGATCTTGCGCTGTCGTGGCGCTTCGACGAGGACGCGTTCGCTCTTCTGCGCCAACGTGAACTCGGCAAGCGGATCGTCTTCACCGACCGCGACACCTGGACCACTCCAGACATCGTGGCCGCCTACCGGTCCCAGTGGGAAGTCGAAGCGGCCTTCCGCCAGCTCAAAGACCCCGATCACGCCGCCTTCAGACCCATCTACCACTGGACCGAGCAGAAGATCCACGTCCACGGTCACTACTGCGTCGCCGCGCTGCTCATCCTCAATCTCGCCTGGCGCCAAGCCCGCCACGCTGGACTCGAGCTCTCCCCAACCGAAGTGATCGAGGCGCTTGGCGCCATCCGAGAGGTCACGCTGCTCTACCCGCCGGCCAAGGGCAAGGGCAGGCCCCGGGTGCTCCGCAAGCTCACGCGTATGGACCAAACCCAACGTGCCCTGTTCGAGCTCTTCGAACTCGACGCCTTCGCCCCCCGCGTGGGTAATACAGGCAAATGGCGCGGATTCTAGGGCTGACCAGGGCGTTTAGGTGAAGCCCGCGCGCTAACCCGGAAGGTCAGGCTAGGACCGTGACCAGAGACGTTCGCCCTATCACGGCCTCCAGGAGCGCCGCTGGCACGAGCACCGAGCCTGGCAGGCCGGGGGGGGACCGCTATGCGGCTGCGACCCGGGCTTGCGCGGGCGTCCTCTGGTTATGGCGATGGGCTGGAAGGGCCACCCGGAAGGAGGCGCCGCCCCCCGCTCTCTCCTCCACCCACACCCGGCCTCCGTGCAGCTCGGCGAAGCGGGCCACCAGAGCGAGCCCGATGCCCACCCCCGGGGCGTGTGTCGGGGCACTCGGACCCCGATAGAAGGGCTGGAAGACCGCGGAGCGCAGGCCGGGGGGCACGCCCGGACCGTCGTCCTCGACAGCGATGAGAACCTGGTCCTGCTCCGGCCACGTCCGCACCCAGATCCTCGAGCCCTCGGGGGTGTGGCGGGCAGCGTTGGCGAGCAGGTTCTCCACGACGCGCTCGATAATGGCCGGATCGACCTCCGCCACCGAAGGGCGAGCGTCGACGTGAACAGTCCTGGCGGAGACGCAGGTCTCCCGCACCACCCGTGCCGCAAGCTGGGCCAGGTCCGTGGGCTGGTACCGAGGCTCCAGGACCCCGCGCGACAAGCGGTCCACGTCCAGGAGGTCCCCCAGCAGCCGCTCCAGACGGCCGGCATTGGCCACAAGCCTGTTCAACAGGAACGAGCGCCTGTCTGGGGAAAGACTCTCCATGCGCTGCAGCGTCTCGGCGAACCCGACGACCGCCGTCAGGGGGGTGCGGAGCTCGTGAGAGACCGCACTCAGGAAGGCGTCACGCATCTCTTGGAGTCTCACCCGGTCGAGGGCCAGCCCCGTGGCAGAGGCGTGGTGCGCAAGCACCAAGAGCTCCTCCTCCCCGAACGGGGGAGTGAACGGGCCCGCGACCACGGCCATCGTCCCTCTCCCCGACTCGGTGGGTACCGCGACGCACGCCACGCCACCCGGGATGCCCCCCCAGGGCACACACCGGGGGTGCTCGTTCGCTCGCAGCGCCACGCGAGGAAGGAAGGGTCGGAAGCGCCCTGTGCGGCGAGGGGCTCGCCATCGGGGGCGGCCACAAGCCCGGCGTTTGCTCCGAGAAGCCTCATCGCCCACGCGAGGGCGTTGGAGGCCACCGTGCGCCGATCGGAGGCAGCCTGGAGCTGCCTTGCCGCAGCGATCAGGGCACGCTCCTCATGCTCGCGCCAGGCCCGCCGCAGCCACCGGGGAGGGATGACGCCCACATAGAGGCCGCCAAGACCCAGCGCCACCAGGGGCACGACCACCGCCAGCATCAACCGGACGGTGCCGGCGGACGCCCCGCCGCCGCTCGTCCCGACCCCCCCGGCTGCCACCGCGAACAGCACGAGAACCACACCCATGAAGGCCCCGTAGCCCCCGCTGAGGGCCCGCAGTCGCCTGGCCTGGACCGCGCCGCAACCCCTCGATGTCCTCCAAAACCGCGCGATGGGTTCCACGACGAAGGCGCACCACACGCCAAACACCACCATGCTCGCGGCCAGCTCAGGCAGGGAAAGGGACGCGTCGGAGATGGGAGGAAACACCAGGCCCACCCCCGCGGCCGCGGCGAAGGCGCCCCGCGCCACCAGCCGGGCCTGCCGCGACAGCGCGATGAGGTCCCCGCGAAGGAGCAACAGGGCATACCCCGAGCCAAGGAAGGCCAGGACCAGGGCCACGGAGAGAACTCGGGGCGAGAAGGCGAAGCGATCGTGCAGCTTGTCCAGGACCGACACGGCCGCCAGAAGCCCGGTGGCCAGCGCGAAGTGAGCACACAGGCGCGTCCGGCAGCGCGCCCAGGACACCAGGGCGGCGACGGAAAGGGTGACGAAGGCCGCAGCGAACACGTAGCCCATCACCAAGTCGACAGACAGCAACGTCATTGCCGCCACCATCCCGAGGCGTGCTTCTTGCGGCGGACATCTCAGACAAGCGTGGCACCCGCGGGCGCCGCGTCCAATGGCCCGGCGGTGTAGTTGTTCGCTACTCGGATGGGCCAGTCCGGATCTGATCCCCTGGGCCCATGCCTGGTCGGGCCTGGGCTGGGTCCAGGTAGAGGGCGTGAGGGTGGCCGCTAGCCCGACCCTCAGAGTCATGGCCGGCCGCCCGAGTCGGGGAGATCCCATCAGGCAGCTTGACCTGCGAGTTTGCCACTTGCTTGTTGCCTCGCATCAAGAATCTGGCTATACCTTTGGCTATGGCCATGCCAAAACACAGTTCGCTTGCCGACGTCAAGAACCACCTGTCGGAGGTCGTGGACCGCGTCGAGCGCGTCCACGGTCGAGTGGTCGTCACCAAACACGGTCGTCCCGCCGCCGTGATCATGAGCGTCGAAGATCTCGAGTCCCTCGAGGCAACCCTTGAGATCCTCAGCAACCCGGAGCTGATGGCCGAGATCCGTGAAGCTGACGCGGAGATCGCCAAGGGTAAGGCCAGGCGACTCACCAAGGACCAGGCGCTCAAGCTCGCCAAGCGGAGGTGACCTTGGCGCGCGGCGAGCCCTGAGCCATCGAGTGGAGGTCGCCCCCCAGATCGGTCTCGACCCGTGGCGGCTCATCCTTGGCGCCGACCACTCCCACGCCGGCGCCGATGTGATGGGCCCCTGGGGAGGCTCGCCTGAGAGCTACATGAAGCTACTGAAGGAACGCTACGCGCAGGCGGTGCGCCAAGCCTGGGCGAACCGCCGCCCGGCGCGCCTGTCGTGGGCCTCGACCCGCGCTCCCGACATGCTCAAGAACCAGTCCCGCTACCAGACCGACATGGATGACGAACTGCGGGCGCTGCTGGCGAACGACCCGGCTACCGGTGCGCCGATCGCATATCTGCCGAACTGGTCGGGACACCCCAGCATCATCCCTGGCAACGAGCTTCACCCCGACTACCCGGGGATCCTCAACAAGATCCTGGAGCAGCGCCACCCGGGGGCGTTCTCGATGACTGTGCCCGGAACCTTGGGTCGTACGCAAACCGGGCAGTCGGGCAACACCGATGCGAAGGTGGGGTTGGAGAAAGCGACGGCATACGCGACCGAGCTGGCCAACCGGCTGGAGAAAACGATAGCCGCCGGCACTCGACCCGTCGCGCGTGGTCAGGTCACCTCGTCTCAAGTCTTCTTCAACGAGACGGTGAGCGCCCCGGTGATTGCCGGCCTGTTCTATGGAGGACAAGACCGGGTCTCGGACCTCTACCGTTCCCGGGCGGAGCCTTGGTTCAAGTCCCCGCTCGCCATAGGTAGCCGCGCCTTTGCGGCGCGGATCGGAGACGTCCTCCTTGGAGGAACCCCAGGCGAGGCATACCCTTTCATCCACGGGGCGACTGGGGCGCGAGTACACCGCGGCGCAGCTCGCGACCGCCGCGAGGCTCTACGACCTGTTCACCTGGCAGTACGCGGGCTCCGGCGTGACCGGCTTCCTGCACCAGCGGCGGCCGGACATCATCGTCATGCACTACGCCGACCTGACCTGGGTGGGGGACTACGATCTTCTGCCCGGGCTGTCGTGGATGCCCTTCGATTGGGGGTACGTAGAGCTGTCGCTGGTTCGTCAGTCCCTCGAGGCCGCCTCGGGAGCCGCGATCTCGTACGAGAAAGCGACCTCGCCGTCGGGGTGTTCCGTCGTCGCGTCCCCCGGGAGGTAGGAGCGGACGTACTCCACGAGCACCTTCTCCGGGGAGACGGCCACGCGCGCACGGCCGGAGTTGGGCAGGACGTCGCCGGAGCGGTAAGCCTCCCTGTTGTAGAGCGTGTGCGAAGGATCGGCCGGCTCGGGCAGCGACTGGTGCACGACGCCTCACCGAGCTGGTGGTCTGGGTGTTCCACTGCGAGGATGCCAAGGAAGCCCACGGCCAACCGCGAGTTCGGGTTTGCGAGTCCGCGGGTTGTGCCGGTTGACTTGTGACATTATCCCGATCGCGAGTCGGCCGGCCTCCCCGACATGTTGCGCGCCCCGAAGGAGGGAACTCGATGTCCAAGCTCACCGAGACCTGGGACTACTCAGACAGCTATCAGTGGATGGACAAGGCGCGCGGGGGGTTCGGGCCCGTGATCATCACATGCGCCGTCTGCGGAGGAGTGCAAGGCAAGGAGGCACACTCGGCCCTTCCCGAAACCCCCACGGAGATCGCCCAAGCAGCCTACGAGGCCTACAACGCGGGGGCTACCGCGGTACACATCCACGGCCGTAGTCCCGACAACTGGGCCGAGTGCACCAACGACCCGGACGTCTACCGGGAGATCAATGCCCTGGTTCGCGAGAAGTGCCCGGACATCATCATCAACAACACCACGGGCGGCGGCATGGGCACCACCATGGAGGGCCGCCTGGCCTGCCTGGATGCCCGGCCCGAAATGGCCTCGCTCAACCTGGGCCCGGACATGTCCCGGCTCGTCATCCCTGAACGGCCCGCGCCTCTACCCCATCCCCACCCAAGGCTCGAGGTGGACGACTGTATCCCGTTCACCTACGGGATCATCGAGGGCCTCGCTCAGAAGATGAAGCGGAACGAGGTCAAGCCTGAGATGGAGATCTATCACCCGGGGCAGTACTGGGTGGCCAGGGATCTGATGGCCGGGGACCTGGTCAATCCTCCGTACGTCTTTCAGATGGTGATGGGCTACCAGACCTCGATCTACCCCACGCCCCAGAACCTCCTCGCCATGGTCAGAGAACTTCCGGCCGGCTCTGTCTTCTTCGCCTTCGGCATAGGCCACTTCCAACTTCCGATGACCACGCTGGCAATGCTTGTCGGCGGACACGTGCGGGTGGGTCTCGAGGACAACCTATACCACTCGAAAGGCCGCAAGTTCGCCGGCAACGGCGAGGCGGTTGAGCGAGCGGCCCGGATAGCCCGTGAGCTGAACCGTGAGGTGGCCACCCCCGCACAAGCACGCGAGATCCTCGGCCTGTCTCCGGCCCCCAGGGCCTACGACCGGCCGGAGCCCCCGCTCGTGATCGCATGATGGGCACAGCTACCGACCTGGCCGCCTTCGCCGAGCAAGGCCGCGCAAGCGGCGGCACAAGCCGCGCGCGAAGCAGGCGTGACCGTCCGCGAGATCAACAACCTCGAAGAGATCAAGCAAGTGGTCGCCCTCTTCGACGAGACATGGGGCGTGGGCCCTTGTTGCCTCACGTCAAGAATCTGGCTATACTTCTGGCTATGGCCATGTCGGAACACGCCTCGCTTGCTGACGTCAAGAACCACCTATCGGAAGTCGTGGACCGCGTCGAACGCCTCCACGGTCGGGTGGTCGTCACCAAACACGGCCGTCCCGCCGCCGTGATCATGAGCATCGAAGATCTTGAGTCCCTCGAGGCGACCCTCGAAATCCTCAGCAACCCAGAGCTGACGGGCGAGATCCGTGAAGCTGATGCGGAGATCGCCAAGGGGAAAGCCAAGCGACTAACCAAGGACCAGGCGCTCAAGCTCGCCAAGCGGAGGTGACCTTGGCGCGCAGCGAGCCCTGGGCCATCGAGTGGGCTAGGCCCGCACGGCGCGCGCTGGCGCGTCTGCCCGAGAAGGTAGTGGCGGCAGCCATCGAGTTCCTCTATGGACCCCTCGCTGAAGACCCCTTCCGGGTCGGCCGTCCGCTGCGGTTCGAACTTCAAGGGCGTCACAGTGCTCATCGGGGCGACTACCGGATCATCTACCAGATCGACGAGGCGCGCCGCGTGGTGTACATCCTCACGATTGACCACCGTGCCGATGTCTACCGGCACACTTGACTCTCCGGGATCGGAAGTCAGGCAAGCACCCCGGAGAGGGCGAGACGATTCTTCAGAGGAGATAGGGGTGTCGGCTCGGATGTTGTGCTCGGGCCGCGAATCATTTACATAAGATCGCTTGCGTAGAGCGCGGGGGAGGCGCACACGCCAATAGGGTAGGTATCCTGGCAACCACCCCCAAGCCGTGCGAGGAAAGTGCGAAGAGGGCCCGCAGGCGATCCGCCGGCGGTCCTGTTGACTTGGTAGCTTCCAGAAGCTACGTTACCTTCATGCTGACCGTTGGACTCAAGATCCTCAAGAACAAGCTGAGCGAGTACGTGCGGCTCGCAGCTTCCGGAGAGACCGTCCTCATCTCGGACCGGGATCGGGTGGTGGCGGAGCTGGTGCCGCCACACACGGCCCGCGGGCCTTCTCTGTCGGACGCCATTCTGGCCGAGGCGGTGCGGGAGGGTTTACTTACCCCGGCTCTGCTCCCGGCCGGGCCGCCCCCGGAAACACCGAAGGTAGCTCCGCTCGACAAGATCCTAGAAAGTCTGGCGGAGGATCGAGCCGACCGTTGATCTACGTCGATACCTCCGTCCTCCTGGCTCAGCTCCTGGCTGAAGACAAGACACCGCCTGCCTCGCTTTGGTCCGAGCCTCTTGTGTCCAGCCGCCTTGCGGAGTACGAGATCTGGACCGCCATTCACCGCGGAGGCCTGACTCGGTCCCATGGGGAGGCCGCGCGCCAATTGCTTAGCCACCTCTCTTTCCTTGAGTTGTCACCCCTTGCGCTGGCGCGCGCAGTCGATCCATTTCCGGTCCCTGTCCGGACACTGGATGCGCTTCACCTGGCCTCGGTCGAGTTCCTTCGGTCCCGGCGCCTGCATGTTCTCCTTGCGACATATGACCGCCGGATGGTCGTCGTCGCCCGCCGGTTGCGTATTCCCCTTTTCCCCCTGGGCCATTGAGGTCGAGGCGTCGGGATGATCCCTGCGGAATCCTTGTGCCGCCGTGGTGGCGCTCGCGGCGGGCGAGTTCGCAGTCGAGCCCTGCACGCGCACCGACCGCGAGAGGGCTGCTCAGTTTGTTGCCCAGTATCGCGACGCGCGGATCGGCTATGTTGACGCCGTCACAGTGGCCATGGCCGAGCGGCTCGATGAACGCAAGATCGCAACATTGGATCGTCGGCATTTCGGAATGATCCGCCTGCGACACATAGGCGCGTTCGAGATCCTGCCCTGACGCTGCCCGGGGAACGCGGATACCGAGGATGCGGCGCAGCGCGAGATAGAGGAGCGAGACGAACACCGGCGCATGGTACGGGAGATCGCCCAGGAACTTGAGTCGCCACTTTCTGCACCCTTCCCAGGGCCCTACGGGATAGAGTGACAACAGAGACGAGAGGAGGATTAATGTTGCGAGGCATCCGCGGCAGGGTAATTCTCGTCGTTTACGTCGTTGTGGGCTTGATCGTGGCGAACTCGCATCACTACTTCGCCGACTTAAACGGGATCAAGCCAATCGGCTCGGCTGTTCTCGCCGTCCTGCTCTGGCCGCTCGTCCTGCTCGAAATCAGTCTTCACATCAAGTAGAAGCAGTCGTGGGCGCGAGCCGGCGACGCTCCTTATGTGTTCCGGCCGCATACCGTATCGCCATCTCTTTGGTAACTGCCTTTCGCTCTGCCATAGAAAGCCCCACCCGCACCCCCGTAGGGTGCAAATGCTCGATCCGGGCTCCCCATGGCGTGCACATCTTGGATCGCTCCTCCCGGAAAGGCACAGCTTACCGCGCAACCGTGCACGCCCGTCTGCTGATACCCCCCACCCAACGATGGCGCTAGCTGCGGTCCGTGCGGCGTCTCAAATCGAACGCGCGGGGGCGCCCCGGTTGCCCGCCAGACGTTCGAGAGGCACAGGTCCCCAATCCAAGCCCTGGCCTGCCTCCCGGCCCCCGCGGACATGGGTGGTGGGCAGCACTTGGGCTCCGATCCTAACGCTGAGCCCCCTGGTCTGTGACAGAAGGGCCGACATCACAGACAATGGCGGGCATGGGCCGCCGGGCGAAGATCGTGTGTACGCTTGGTCCCGCCGTAGCATCGCAACGCTGCGTCGAGGAGCTGATTGACGCCGGGATGGACGTCGCCCGGCTGAATCTTGCCCACGGCACGAAAGAGGATCACGCCGTCGCGTACGAGCGAGTTCGCGCCGCTGCTGAAAAGGCAGGCCGCACCGTCGCCGTCCTCGCCGATCTCCCCGGTCCCAAGCTCAGGCTGGGAACCTTCGCGGGTGGGCACGCCGAACTCGTCCCCGGGTCCGAGTTCGTGATCGTGAGCCAGGACTGCCTCGGATCGGCTCAACGGGCGAGCACAACCTACCGCACACTGCCGGCCGAGGTTCGCCCCGGTGATCGCATCCTTCTTAACGATGGGGCCATTCGCTTGGAGGTTCTAACCACGACCGGTGCCGAGGTAGTAACCCGCGTCGTTGAAGGAGGCACGATCAGCAATCACAAGGGCATGAACCTGCCCGGAGTCGTCCTCCAGACCCCGGCCCTCACCGACACCGACGACGCCGACCTCCGCTTCGCTCTGGAGCTCGGGGTCGACTTGGTCGCCCTGTCTTTCGTCCGTCATGCCACCGACGCGGCTGCCGTCCGGGCAGTGATGGACGACGTCGGCCGCCACGTCCCCGTGCTGGCCAAGCTCGAGAAACCCGAAGCGGTCGCCAAGCTCGAAGCTATCGTGGCTGCCTTCGACGGCATCATGGTGGCCCGGGGAGACCTGGGCGTCGAGCTGCCGCTCGAGGATGTCCCCTTGGTGCAGAAGAGGGCCATCGCGCTCGCCAGGGCGAGCGCCCGACCTGTCATCGTGGCCACCCAGATGCTGGAGTCGATGATCACCCGTACCCGACCCACGCGCGCCGAAGTTTCAGACGTCGCCAACGCCGTCCTGGACGGAGCCGACGCCGTCATGCTCTCTGCCGAGACGAGTGTGGGTGCTCATCCTGCCGAGGCCGTCCGCACCATCGCCCGCATCGTCGTCGCGGCTGAGCGATCGACGCTCCAGCCGGGGCTACCCGCCCCGGCCGAATCTCCCCCGTGGGAGGTGGCCATCGCCGAGGCCGCCATCACGATCGCGGAACGGGTCAACGCTGCCGCGATCGTCGCGTTCACCTCCTCCGGCGCCACCGCTCGCCGCCTGGCGAGTCACCGCTCCAAGGTCCCGCTGATCGCCATGACCCCAGATCCTGGTGTTCACCGCGCTCTCGCGCTCGTGTGGGGCGTGCAGGCCCGTCAGGTCGACCCGGTTGGAGATACCGACGAGATGGTCGGCCGGGTGGATCAAGTCTTGGTCGCCGAAGGACGTACGCATCCAGGCGATGCGGTGGTCCTCGTCGCCGGCACACCCCCCGGCGTACCGGGCAGGATCAACACCATTCGCGTCCACCGAGTCGCCTCCAGGTAGGAGACCACGCAGCAGTCGCCCCATGTCCGCTCACCGCCGGATCGAACCAGCCACCCTGGATTCGCGATCTGGACAATCCGGCGCCTGGCATCTACGTTCCTCGCGGGTGGCGCGAGCCTCTAAGGAAAGCGGGCTGGTACATGGTGACTCCTGAACGTACGACATTGAGCCTCGCGGAGGCCGCAGCCCTCGATGTCGGCGAGGTCCTCAGCCAGATGGCCACCCGCAAAGAGGGACTAGCATCAGAGGACGCAGCCACCCGGCTCAGTACGTGGGGTCCGAACGCCATTCGCACACACCATGCCGAGGCACTGAGGCTGTTCGCTCGCCAGTTCCGAAGCCCCTTGCTGCTGCTTCTGCTCGTGACTGCGGCGGTCTCTTTCTTTCTCGGCCAGCGATCGGACGCCGTGACGATCGGTGCCATCGTCGCATTGAGTGTCGGCCTGGGGTTCATCGGTGAATACCGCGCCGCGCTCGCCGCAAATGCCCTCCACTCCCAGATCCGACCGGCCGCCCTCGTTCTGCGCGACGGCCATTGGTCCTCCTGCGACGTGACCGAACTCGTGCCGGGCGACATAGTGCGCCTCCAGCTGGGAGGCATCGTTCCGGCCGACGTTAGGATCCTTCAGGCGAGCGGCCTCGAATGTGACGAGTCCATACTTACAGGCGAGTCGCTGCCGGTGGAGAAGTCCTCGGAGCCGGTCGCGGCCGGAACCGGATCAAGCGACCTGTCGTCCTGTGCGTTCATGGGCACGGTGGTGCGGACCGGATCGGGCGAGGGTGTTGTCGTCGCGACCGGCGGCCGCGCCGAGTTCGGCCGCATCGCGCTCGGACTGGGAGAGCGCCACCCCGAGACCGAGTTCCAGGCCGGGCTGCGCCAGTTCTCGGCACTGCTCGTACGCGTCGCCGGTGTGCTGACCAGTCTGATCTTTGTGGTCAACCTGCTGTTGCGTCGCCCGTTTATCGACGCGCTGCTGTTCTCGCTCGCCATAGCGGTCGGGATGACTCCTCAGCTTCTGCCGGCCGTGGTCACGACCAGTCTGGCAACCGGCTCCCGGCGGCTGGCCCGCCAGAAGGTGCTGGTGAAACGACTTGTCTGCATCGAGGACTTGGGCGACATCGAGGTCTTGCTGACAGACAAAACCGGCACTTTGACCGAGGGGCGCATCAGCTTCGAGCGGGCAATCGATGCTGCCGGTAGCGAGTCGGATCGAGTGATGCTGCTTGGTCTGCTCTGCAACGAGGCCACCATGGAGGATGGCGCTCCCGTGGGAGGCAACCAGCTCGATGTCGCCCTGTGGCAAGCTCCCGGTGCTTCTGGCGTGGCAGTCAGTTCGTTCCGGCGAGTCGCGCTGGTCCCCTTCGATCATGACCGGCGAATGGTCTCGGTCCTGGTCGATTCGGATGATGGCAGCCGCCTGCTCATCACGAAGGGCGCGCCTGAGGCGGTGCTGGCGCAGTGCGTCCATGTACCTGCCGCCGCCCAAGGACTGCTGGACGATCAGTTCTCAGCCGGCAGCCGCGTCGTGGCCATCGGCACACGGGCAGCTCCCGGGCTCGAATCCCTTTCACCCCAAGAAGAGCACGACCTCGAACTCGCCGGCTTCCTCATCTTCCTCGACCCTACGAAGGCGAGTGCGGCCAGCGCAATCCAGCGCCTCCAGCGCCTGGGCATCACCGTGAAGATCGTCACCGGCGACAACGACCGCGTTGCGCAGACAGTGTGCGCCGCGCTCGGAATGGCGTGCTCCGGCACGTTGACCGGCGCCGACCTCGACGGGCTCGACGACGACCAGCTCGCAGAGAAGGTTGCGAGCACGACCATCTTCGCCCGGGTCAGTCCCGAGCAGAAGGCCAGGATCATCCAGGCCCAGCGCAGGGGCGGGTCCGACGTCGCCTTCCTCGGGGACGGCGTCAACGACGCACTCGCCCTTCACCACGCCGACGTCGGCATCTCGGTTGACACAGCCGCGGACGTCGCCAAGGACGCGGCCGATATCATCCTGCTCGAGAAGGACCTCGACGTTCTTGCCAACGGCGTGGCCGAGGGCCGGCGCACGTTCGCCAACACCATCAAGTACGTTCTGATGGGTACCTCATCGAACTTCGGGAACATGTTCAGCGCGGCCGCCGCTTCGGCGTTCCTGAAGTTCCTCCCGATGCTCCCGTCCCAGGTCCTGCTCAACAACCTCCTCTACGACTCGAGCCAGATGGCGATCCCCACCGATCACGTGGACGAGGAGATGGCCGAGCGCCCGTCGCACTGGGACATCTCCTTCATCCGGCACTTCATGACCTTCTTCGGCCCCATCAGCTCGCTATTCGACTTCCTGACCTTCGCGATCATGCTTGGTGTCTTCCGAGCGGGACCACAGCTGTTCCGATCGGGCTGGTTCGTCGAGTCCCTCGCGACCCAGACGCTCGTGATATTCGTCATCCGCACGCGTCGCGTGCCGTTCTTCCGCAGCCGGCCGAGCCGCTCACTGTTCGCCGCTGCCCTTGCCTGCGTGCTCGTCGGGGCGGCGTTGCCAATGAGCCCGCTTGCGCGACACCTCGGTTTCCAATCGCTTCCCGTCGGATACTTCGTGGCGCTCGCCGCAATGGCCGCCACCTACCTTGCGCTCGTCGAGGTCGGGAAACGATGGTTCCTCGGCCGCGAGCCGCAGCCGCTCCGCGTCCCCCGTCCAAGGCACGAGCGGCGCGTCCACCGAGTCGCCGCACGTTGGAGTCACCCGGGACCGCTCACAAAGGGTCCCTGAGGGGCGCACTCATCCCGTGTCACGCCGCTTCTCGGAAGCACTCGTGGATCCACCCGCCCAGGCGATCTCGACGAGCTACAACGCCGTCGCTGTGGGCGCTCGCCGGGGTCGCGATTTGTGCACCCCTCAGGGTTCCGGTCAGAGGAGTCTCGCCACCACGAGGGCTGCCGCAAATGCCGCCGTGCTCCAGGACAGCGCGTGGAGCGCCCGCTCCAACGGCGCGAGGAGCACCTGATCATCCAGAGGTTGCACCGTGTCGTCTGCCATGGTGAGCGACCCCTCTACTCGCTTCACCCGGCGGCGCAGCATCCGTGCGGGCGTACTGAGGCTTCGCTGCGCGTAGGAGAGAGCGAAAGCGGCTCCCGCGCCAATAACGGCCGATACTTCGAGGGTTCCGGCCTGGGCGACGTATCCGGTGAGTAACGGGAATGCTCCCCACGCCGCGGCGAACCCGGCGTCCGTGTGGAGGCGGCCGCCGAACAACTCGGCGTTGTAGCCGACCACCAGCAGCGGTCCTGCCACGAGGAAGGGGACCAATGGGTAACCCACTTCGTACAGGCCCGCAATCCCGAGCGCCACGGCGATCGCGAGGCCGAGGACGCTTACCGCTTTGAGCGCGGCGTCAGAGATCTGAGTGCGCAGGGGGCGCCCGTACATCTCGTCCAGAGCGTGGGCGCTCACACCTACAGCGAAGAAGAAGGCCACGACCGTGGCCAGCAAGCGGGTGCCGTCCAGGTGAGGCGCCAGCGCGGCGCCGATCGCAACATAGGACAGGTGCCAGACCGTGTATGGGGGATGCAGGATCGTCCACCAGTCGCGCAGCCCACCGGGGCGAGCCGCGTAGAAAGCCGGGCGTCCCTGCTCAGCCATTGGCCTTGACCCCCCACATCACCAACCCGCCGCCAAGGCTCATGATCCGCGTGCCCACGTCGAGCACTCGCGCCGGCTCCGAAACCCCGACGTGTTCAACCGCCTCGCGCCGCCAGCGCCGGTTCTGACCGAGCGAGAGAACCTCGGCCAGCAGATCGTAGCGGCGCGGTAGGCCGCTGAATAGCGCACGGGCCAAACGGTTCGGATCGCTGACATGCATGATGCGCACGCTCCCTCTGACGGAAGCTATCGACAGCGTACAGGAGGTTATTCCAATGGGAGGGGACCCGGGATTCACTGAGCCGTCGTCGCCACATGCCTGAGGGGTGCACTTATCCCGCGTTACGCCGCTTCCCGAAAGTACCCGTGGATCAACCCACCCAGGCGATCTCGACGAGCTACAGCGAGAACACGCCGCGAGCCGGATACCGGATTGCCGGACTCCGGCTCATGCAATAGACTGGCTTCATACTGATGGGGCTTCATGTCGCCAGGTGAGGGAGCGGGCTGTGGAAATCGTGAAGCTGGGGAAGAAGGGGCAGGTCTCCATACCTCGAGCCGTCTTGCGCAGACTGGGGATCGAGGGTGAGGCGGTCCTGCTTGTTGAGACCGCACCTGATGGGTCGATCGTGCTGAAACCCACTGGCGTATACCCGATCGAGATCTACAGCGACCAGCGGGTTGGTGAGTTCCTCGAGGAGGATCGGTTGACCGCTGAAGAGGCTTCGCGCCTCAAGCGCCGGACCCGCCGCGCGTCGTGACCACTCGCCCAAGATCCGGGCTGTTTCTTGACGCAAACGTCCTCTTCGCCGCAGCCGTGAGTCCCGAGGGGCGAAGCGATGCCCTGTTCAGGCAAGCCAGGGCCAAGCGGACCGTGCTGATGACCTCACCACATGCTCTGGAGGAAGCAAGACGTAACCTCCTGGCCAGGTACCCGGACACGGTCGCGCGTTTGGAGTCGGACCTCATGCCCCGGGTCAAACTGGTCCCGGAAGCACACCCACGACGTGTCGCCGACGCTCTTGGTCATGGCCTCCCCCTCAAGGACGCCCCAATCCTGGCGGCAGCCGTCGAGAGCCGGGCGGCCATGCTCGTCACGGGAGACAGGCGCGATTTCGGCCGCCTCTACGGCAAGGCCATCGAAGGAGTGCACATCGTGAGCTTGCGCGAGGCGCTGGAACACGTGACGGCCTTGTAGGAATCCCCAGAGCAGCGAACGTCCCATCTCGGCTGCGCGCGGGACGCGCAGGTCCCGGTTCCTCATGCGGCGGCCTCGCAGACGGCCCACGAGCGTCTCACCTTCTGAAGAGACTGCAGGAGACGTCCAGAAGAAGATGCCCAGAAGGAAGGCGAACCTCTGTCTGGACCTCTGTCTGAGGAACCTGGAAAGTGGTATGTACTCAGTTCCGACACGTGTGCACGTGCGCATACAGGTACAACAACATGTCCTGGGGGGGCGTATGTCAACGGTACGGGCAGCAATCTCAAGATTGGCCATCGCAGCGATCCTGGTCGAAGTCCTGGTCGGCGGCGCCGGTGCGGCATCCGGTTCCGCCCCCGCCACGCAACCCGGGCTACCGACGGTCTCCTCAGGGCACCGTCCCGGGCCCGACATCCTCTATGCCGCACCGCCGCGCGCGCCGCAACTCGAGAACACCGGACCATGGAAGGCCCAACCCATCCTCGTATCTGGCACCCAGGCCTACCGCGACGGCGAGTGGCTCTACCAGGACTTCCTGCACGACGACCACGGCGCGACCTACGCAAAGGGCCCCAATGAACCCTACGGGGTCGCCGGCCACCTGTACTCTCCGGCGGGCGGCACCTTCACCTACCCGACCGACCCGGTGTACGCCAACAATGCGGCCGACCTCGTCGAGCTACGGATCAAGCCTCTCGCCGACGCGACCGCCTTCCGCGTCACGCTCAACACGCTCAAGGACCCGACACGCACCGGGTTCACCATCGCGCTCGGCACGTCGGCGTCCTCCGCGACGTGGCCGCACGGCGCGAACGTCTCCTCACCCGCACGACTCTTCCTCACCTGGCACGGCACGACCGCCGAGATGCTCGACGCCGGGACGGGCAACGCCCTGTCGCCGGCACCAAACGCGACCGTCGACATGCTCCGCCGCCAGGTGCAGATCCTGGTGCCACACGCAACCTGGAACCCTCTCAACGAGAAGGTGCGCACGACCATCGGCGTGGGTCTCTGGGACCCCCCAAACAGCAGCTATCTCGCTTCCCAGCCGGGTTTCGCATCAGAAACGGCCCCCGGCGGCGGGATGCCCAGCGGTGCGGCGATCGTCAACGTCGGCCCACGCCTGGCCGAGCCGGTACCGAAGTACATGGGGACCAACATGGGCGACACCGCAGTCGCCGGCATGGTGGCCGCGCCGTGGTGGCGGGAACGGCAGCAATCCGAACAACTGACACTGGGAGACGTCTCCCCCTTCTCTGTCGAAGTGGACTTCGCCAAGCTCACCGTCGGAGTGGACGACGATTCCGCCATCCCGAAGACCGGCCCGCTCGACCGCATCTTCGCCAGCCACTACGCGTACGGCCAGGGTCTGGATCCGACCAAGGTCTGCTACGACCTCGCCGTGCAGTTCTCCGCGGGTGCCGAGTGCGTCGGGCGCTTCGTCGGGCAACTGCAGCCTTACGCGCTCTATGTTCCGAAGAAGCCCGTACCGGCAAGCGGATACGGTCTGACCCTTCTGCTGCACTCGCTGTCGGGGAACTACAACCAGTACTTCGCCAGCCGCAACCAGTCACAACTGGGCGAGCGCGGCCCCGGCTCAATCGTTCTCACCCCCGCCGGCCGCGGCCCCGACGGTTTCTATGCCGGCATCGCCGAAGCCGACACCTTCGAAGCGTGGGCCGACGTCGCGCGCCACTACAGCCTCGATCCTGATTGGACGACCGTCAGCGGTTACTCCATGGGCGGCTTCGGCACCTACCGCCTCCTTGCCCGCTACCCGGATCTGTTCGCCCGTGGCTTCTCGGTTGTGGGCGCTCCCGGCAGCGTCGAGGACCAACTCGTGTCGCTGCGTAACACTCCCCTCCTCCTCTGGAACTGCGCCGCCGACGAGCTGGTCAACATCCAGACCAGCGAGAACGCGGTCGCGGCCGTCATGGCAGCCGGACTGCGCTTCGAGGAGGACCTGTTCCTCACCGCCGACCACCTGACCCTCGCCGGCAACGACGAGTTCGGACCGGGCGCGGAGTTCCTGGGCACGGCGCGCGTGGACCGCAACCCCGCGCATGTGACCTACGTCGTGGACTCGTCGGAGGACTCGGTGACAGCGCTCGCCGTCGCCGACCACGCCTACTGGGTCTCGGAGCTGAAGACGCGCGGCGGCGGCCTCGGCACGGTTGATGTTGTCTCAGAGGCGTTCGGCATCGGGGACCCGACGGTCGAACCTGTGGTTACCAACGCGGGCGTGTTGACCGGCGGCGAGATCCCGGCGCTTGCGTACGTCTCCCGGACCCAGTCGTGGGGGCCGGTGCCCAGCACCCCAAAGCGTGATGCGCTGGTCATCACCGCGAAAAACCTGAAATCTCTGACCATCGACGTGAAGCGGGCGGGAGTGACGTGCGGTGTCAACCTCACGGTGCACAGCGACGGACCGCTGAATGTGATTCTCGCCGGCTGCGATCAGGCGGCGTCTGCCGCCGACGCGGAGGCGAAAGCGGCGCGCCGCTCGCTACCGGCGACCGGTTCCGCGAACAGCCTGTGGCTTGCTGCCGGCGTCCTGAGCCTTGGGGCGGCGACGGCGCTCCGCAGGGGTGATCACCGCAGCGAGGCGAGGCCCAAGATTCCGATCACGTAGATGGAGATGACCACAATCGAATCCGCCCCCAGCCGCACAATGCACTTCTGGGAGCGAACGACGATCGAAGCGACGTAGACGAGCGTAAGCAGAATACCGAGAGAGGCCAGCCAGGCGTTCTGCGCTCCCAGCGTGGGCATGAGGGGTCTTCCCGCGACGACGTCGGCCACCAGGAACAGGCAGAGTTGGAAAGCGTTCCCCCCGAAGATGTCGCCCATCGCCAGTTGGTTATCTCCCAGTCTCACCGCCGCAACGCCGGTGCTTATCTCCGGCAGCGCGGTCGCCAGCGCGAGGAACGTCGCCCCGAAGATGACCCCGTTGATCCCCGCCCGGTCGGCCAGGGCGCTTCCGCTCTGCGCAAGCAACACACCAGCCGCCAGCGTGACAACGGACCCTGCGAAAAACACCAATCCCACGTACACCGTGCTCCTGGAGGCGAAAGGCTTCGCGGCGCGCGGGTGGGCGACGCGCCGGTGGGGCCGACCCGGGTGGCTGCCGGGCATGTGCACCTGCCACTGCGGTGACTTCCTTACCCGGTTGAGGATCCAGATCCCGCCGATCCAGATCACGATGATCGCTATCGAGGCCGGACTGACGCTGCCGATCGCCGTCGAGGCCGGAAGCAGCGCGCCCAGAAGCATCACGCTGCACACCGCGATCACGAGCACCCCCTCGAGAACCGGCACGAGGGAGCCGACCAGGTAACTCAGCGGCAACCTGCGGTCGGAGGCCACGTCGCAGATGACCAGTACCATCGTCTGAACCGCTATTCCTCCCACCAAGTTCCCCGCCGCGAGACCCAGGTTCCCCGAGGCCGCGGCGGTAACCGTGATGGCGACCTCAGGCAGGCTGCCGGCGACCGCGAGCAGGACCATGCCGCCCATCGCTTCGCCGAGATGCAACCGGTCGTCGATGGCGTCGGTCGCTTTCGCCAGCAGCACTCCCGCGATCCACGTGGCGCCCGCACCGGCCAGGAAGACAGCGACCAGACCTGCCGTTGCGATGCCGTTCAAGGCGTTCTCCGGAGTTGTGGACTCTGTCCCGCAAGAGACTCGCATGACCCGCCTGGCGAGGCAACGCAACTTGCACGTATTGACGTCCCCGGGATCGCACTCGGTCTGATCGGAGCCGGACTCGGAGCGCTTTCCATTCACGTCGGCCGGCGGGATGACGCCGCACTGCGGCAGGCCGCCGATGACCTCGCTCGCGATGCCGCCGAGCTGGCCGAGGACCTCCGGACCGGTCGCTGGGAACTCCCGGAGAAAGCCAAACGCAGCCCTCGGCGCAGCTGAGCCACCACACGCGTCACATGCGGGACGCGTCAGGCCTGGACACCTGATAGGGGTGCGTCCTCTCCGACTTCCCGTTGCCCGGAAATGGGAAGCGCGACGCGGAAAACGGCGCCGGCGCCGGGAGAGGTCTCGACCCAGGCCCGACCTCCGTGAGCCTGGGCGATGGCCGCAACTATCGACAATCCCAACCCCACCCCTCCGCTCTGACGAGATCGCGAAGGATCAGAACGGAAGAAGCGATCGAACACCCGATTCGCCTGCTCCTCCGACAGACCCGGCCCCTCATCGGCAACCTCGAGCACGGCCTCCCCCGGAGTCGTGCTCACCCGGACATGAATCGGCGTGCGGGCCGGCGTGTGGATGAGGGCGTTGGTCAGCAGATTCGGGGCGACCTGGCGAAGCCGGACTTCGTCTCCATCGACCACGACCGGTTCGAGGATCTCGAGATCTATGGGGCGATCGGACTCGATCACTCGGGCATCGTGCACGGCATCGCTCACCAGGCGGGCAAGATCCACCGGCCGGCGCTCGAGAGGCCGACCCTCGTCAAGCCTTGCCAGCAAGAGCAACTCCTCCACCAGCGTTCCCATGCGCGAGGATTCCTCTTCGATTCGCCGCATCGTCTTCGCGAGATCATCGGGGCGGGTGTCCGCGCCGCGGCGAAACAACTCCGCGTAGCCGCGGATGGAAGTGAGCGGCGTGCGCAACTCATGGGAGGCATCGGATACAAAGCGACGGAGCCGCGCTTCCGACGCCTGGCGCGCAGCGAACGCGGTCTCGATCCGCTCGAGCATCGCGTTCAGCGCAAGCCCGAGACGGCCTACCTCGGTGCGCGGCTCCGCCGGCTCCACCCGCCGGGACAGATCCCCGGCGGCGATAGCGTCAGCCGTGCGACCCATGTTCTCGAGCGGTCGCAGCCCGAGACGAACCAGCCAGAGGGCCAGCGCCGCGATTCCGGCGAGCACCACGGCGGTAGCGAGCCCTTCCACCAACAGCAGCCGGTGCAGAGTGGCGTCCACATCGCCGAGGGGGTACGCAACGACAACCGTTCCCTCACCGCCGGCAAGAGCAGCCGCGAGCACTCGGTAGCGAATAGATGACCCACCCGTAGCGCCCGTCGTGAGGAACCTGGTCGAGCTCGAATCCCGCTGTGCCGACGAGCCGGGCAAACCGGCGGGAAGATCCGGGGCAGCGTCGACCACGCCGAACCCGAACGACCTAGAGACAACGACGGTGCCGGAGGGATCCAGCAACTCCGTGAATGTGGCAGAGGGTGCCGAGCCCTGACGCCCACCGGGCGCGTCTCCGAACCTCGCGCCGGGCGTCAGCCCGTTGACGATATCCTCCAGCAACGCTCGCGTGGCCAGCGGCTGCGCCGCCTGCAATTGCTGATCCAGCCGGTCGATCAGCGAAGAACGCAGCAAGACATACGTGGCGCCGTCCGCGGCAAGCAGACCTAGCGCGACTAACGCCACGGTGGCCAACAGTAGGCGCGCGCGAATCGACATCGTCATCCTTTGGGGAGCCTGAGGCTGTAGCCGACTCCGCGCACTGTGTGGATCAAAGGCGGATCGAAGCGATCGATCTTCTTGCGAAGGTAGCCGATGTAGGTCTCCACGACATTGCCGTCGCCGGCGAAATCGTAGTGCCACACATGGTCGAGAATCTGCGTCTTGGACAGGACTCGTCGAGCGTTGAGCATCAGGTACCGCAGAAGGTTGAACTCGGTGGGGGTCAGTTCGATGCAGGTCTTCCCCCGCCAGACCTCATGAGTGTCCTCGTCCATCTCCAGATCGGCGAAACGCAAGCGGCCGGAGGTCGCCTCAGCGCCACCGACACGACGCAGCACGGCTCTCACGCGCGCCACGAGCTCCTCGATGCTGAAAGGCTTGGTCACGTAGTCATCGGCGCCCATCGTGAGACCGTGCACCTTCTCTTCGGTCGCATCCCGCGCGGTGAGGAACACCACCGGTGTCTTGGTGCCGTCGCTTACCAGGCGACGCTGCACCTCGAACCCGTCAAGATCCGGAAGCATGATGTCGAGCACGATGAGGTGCGGGCGGAAGGACGAAGTGGCTTTCAACGCCTTGCGGCCGCTCTCCGCCGTCTCCACCTCGAAGCCCTCGTAGCGGAGTGCGGTGGCCACCAGGTCGGTGATGCTAGGCTCGTCGTCAACGACCAGGATCCGCAACGGTTCCTGCGCGTGCGCCGGCGCGCCCTTTGGATCGTTCGCTCGTGACATCACTCGGAGCCTCCCCGGCATCCGCGGCGTCGGCGTTCTCGTGTTGCGTTCGCGCCCATTATCGAGCCTCTTCCTGTGAACTGGCTGAGAGATCAGCCTACGCCCCGGACGCGGAAGTGAGCGTTGCCGTCGCGGTCCGCTCCTTCCCGTCCCGCAAGAACGTCAGCTTCACCGTTTGACCCGACTGGAGGCGGCTGAGAGCCGTGATCAGGTCCTCCATGGAACCGACCTTCACGCCCTCGATACCGACGATGATGTCACCCACCTTGAGCCCGGCCTTGTCGCCCGGCCCACCACCGACCACCTGCCGGACAAGCGCGCCGCCCTGGTCCGGCAGGCTCTCGCCCGAGATGCCGATGAACGGCCTTTCGGCGTGCCCGGTCTTGATGATCTGCTCCGCGTCTCGACGGGCGATATCGATGGGGATGGCAAACCCGACCCCGACGTTGCCGGTTCCGCTTCCCACGATCGCGGTATTTATCCCGATCACATTTCCGGACGCATCGGCAAGAGCCCCACCGGAGTTGCCGGGGTTGATCGGGGCGTCGGTCTGGATGGCGTCCGTGAGGCGTTCACCGTCCCCGAGATCGATGTTGCGATGCATGGCGCTTATCACGCCGGACGTCACGGTGCCCTGGAGTCCGAACGGGCTGCCGAGCGCCACCGCGACATCTCCGACACTGAGGTCGGCGGTGGAGCCCAGTGTCGCGGCCTCAAGTCCCGATCGATCGACCTTGATCACGGCGATGTCGTCAACCGGGGAAGCGCTGCCGATGAAACGCGCCGCCAGTTCCTCTCCACTCGCCAGCGTCACCTGAATGGAGGTGGCTCCCTCGACGACGTGACTGCTGGTCATGATGTAGCCGTCGCTGGTGAAGATGACTCCCGAACCCGTGCCACTGCTCTGCATGCCGAAGCGGCCGGCCGATGTCGTCACGTCGATAAGCACGACGCTCGGAATGACCTTCTGTGCCACCGCCGCAACACCCGTCAGTCCCTTCGCGCTGACCTTCGACGCCTTGGGGGCGACTTTCTCGACAATCGTGGTGGTGGCCTCCCCCTTCCGGGTCGCCAGAAGCGTCGCCGATGTCCCGATCGTCCCGCCGACCAGCGCCGCGAGGAGTGACAATGCCACGAGCATCTTCGCCGGCCGCGGCCGAGGCGCCGCAGGGGCAGGGGCAAGCATCGACCCGGGTTGCTGGTACGACCAGGCCACACCCGTCTCGGGTGGCGGGGGTGGGGGCGGGAGTGGCCACTGCCACGCGCCGGCCTCCGGTGTCACGTTTCCGCCGCCAAACTGCCACTCGCCTCCTCCGGAGGCCACGCCCTCCGTGGTCTGTTGACCGGCACCACCCTGGCCGGAGTCGGTCGGGAGCTTTGAGCGATCGAGATCCTCGTTCTCTTCCATTCTGGCTTCACATCCTCCACAAGTAGACGAGACCCAAGTCGCGGGGGAACGTTGCGGGCCCGGTACGAGGCCCAGGGTAGGCGAAGTATCAGCCGCCGCCGCTCTGACTGGCACCGCTGTCGCTTACACGCGTGGCAGCGACGGTACCGTCCTCCTGCTCCTGGCCCTGCACGACCACGGTGTCACCCGGGCGGACATCGGAGGCCGAAGCGCTGCTCGTCTTGGTGAATGTCGTTCCTGGCCCGGTCGTCACCTTGATGATGTTGCCCTGGGAGTCGGTCACGTAGATCGTGGTGCCGTCGACGAGTTTGACCTCTCCCATCGTGGGCGCCGAGGCCCCCCCGAACATATCGGCCATTCCGGTGGCCCCGGGCGTGGGCGTCGCGCCGCGGAACATGCCCGACATGTTTGGGCGGCTCCCCCCGGCCGCCGCACCCGTTGAGGTGCCCCACGCCTTCTGGACACGCACCCCGACAAGGAACCCCGCGGCCGCAACGAGAACGGCGAGCAAAACTCTCGTGAGAACACCCGCGCGCCGCCGAGGCGGTCGGATCGGCATGTCCTCGCGCCCCTCGAAGTAGACCGAGGTGTCCTCTTGAACCGACTCACCCTCAGCCGGCTCCGGCTCTTCGACGGGCTCCGGCTCTTCGACGGGCTCCGGCTCTTCCGATCCCGGCACGATCCCGTTCTCGACTTCATCACTCATGGTTGGCTCCTGGTCGCTCTCGCTCGCCTGCTATGAAGGGCCTCGGCCGGACACTGCTCGCTCACTCATATTGAAGGGCTTCGATCGGTCGGAGGGAAGCAGCGCGGTTTGCCGGGTACATGCCGAAGAACAGGCCGACCAGCACGGCAACCCCAAAAGCGAGGGCCACCGAGTAGGGCGCCACTACCGGCTTGATGCCGACGATCCGGAAGTGACTGCCGGCCAGTCCGGCGGCAACGCCGAATGCGCCGCCGACGACGGTCAAGAGCACCGACTCCACGAGGAATTGCCCGAGGATGTCACTTCTCCTGGCGCCGATCGCCTTGCGGATACCGATCTCGCGGGTTCGCTCGGTGACGGTGACGAGCATGATGTTCATCACGCCGATGCCGCCGACCAGCAAGGAGATCGCGGCCACAGCGCCCAGGAGCACTGTGAACACCCGATGGCTCTCGGCGCTGGTCTCGAGGAGGCTGGCCTGGTTAAGGATCCGGAAGCTCGTGCTCGCCGTGGATACGGTGAGCTTGTGGTTCGAGGCGAGCACCGCCAGGATCTCGGCCTCGGCGGCGTCGGTGCGATCGGCGGTGACCGTCTGGACCGTCACGGTGTCGTAGCCGCTAGAGGCTCCCGTCAGCGAATCCTGCACCGCGCTGATCGGCGCGAAGACGATGTCATCCTGATCCTGCATGCCGTTCGTGCCTTTGGACTGGAGCACTCCTACGACGCGGAAGGTTGAGCCGCCGAACCTCACGCTCAGGCCGACCGGGTCGACGTTGTCTCCGAACAGGTTCTTCACCACAGTGGCACCGAGCACCACAACCTTGCGATGCTCCTCCTCGTCGTCATTGGTGAAGAACTTCCCCTGTGCCACCTCGTACTTGCGGATCTTCGCGTAGTTGGCTGTGGTTCCGATGAACTCGCCGGGCGTGTAGGTGGCTCCCTCGTATGCGCCGGCGGCCTGAGCCCTCACGCTCGGGGCGACCTCGGTGATGTCCGGCGCGTTCTGCTTGTCCGAGAGCGCTTTGACGTCGGCGGCGGTGAGGCTGATGCGCTGGCTGGTCGTACCCCTGCGGCCGACCCCACCCGGGCCGAACCCGAAGCCGCCCGCGGAGATGGTAAGAGTGTTGGTGCCCAAGCCTTCGATCTGGTTCTGCACGGCCACGGCCGATCCGTTCCCGACGGCGACCAGGACTATGACCGCCGCGACGCCGATCAGGATGCCCAGCGTGGTCAGCGCCGATCGCAGCCGATTCGCCAGCAAGCCCTGGAGCGCGATGCGCATGCTCTCGATGTTCACGCAGTCACCTCCCGGCCCTCATCGATCTGCTTCGCATAAAGCGGGGAGCCCGAGATGGGCACCCAGCGTCGGTCCTCCACGATCTGGCCGTCACGCAGCCGGATCACTCTCCCCGCGTACTGAGCGATGTCGGTTTCATGCGTGATGAACACGACGGTCCGGCCCTCCTGGTTCAGCCGGGCGAAGACGCCCATCACATCCGCTTCCGACCTGGAGTCCAGGTTGCCGGTCGGCTCGTCGGCCAGGATGATCGCGGGATCGGTGGTCAGGGCACGAGCTATCGCGACGCGCTGCTGCTGTCCACCCGAGAGCTCTGAGGGCAGGTGGTGCATGCGGTCGCCGAGGCCCACCGCGTCGAGAGCGGCCCTTGCCTGCTCGCGCCGGCTTGCCTTCTTCACGCCCGCGTAGACCAAGGGCAATTCCACGTTCGCCAGGGCGCTGGTTCGAGGGATCAGGTTGAAGGTCTGAAAGACGAACCCGATCTTGCGGTTGCGGATCTCGGCAAGTTGCGTCTCATCGAGAACCCGCACGTCGACCCCGTCGAGCAGGTAGCGACCGCCCGTGGGAAGGTCGAGGCACCCGATGATGTGCATGAGAGTGCTCTTGCCGCTTCCGGATGGGCCCATGATCGCCACGAACTCACCCCGATGGATCGCCAGCGACACTCCTCGCAGTGCGTGAACGGCCACCTCACCCGTGCCGTAGGTCTTGGTCGCCTGGTGCACCACGATTACCGGCATGGGGCGCCGCCCCATAGCGACCCGCCCAGTGGAGCCTTCGACAGAGGGGCCGGACGAGCTCATGGCCCGCCACCCGGCATCACACCGCCACCCGGCATCACACCGCCACCCGGCATCACACCTCCACCCGGCATCACTCCCGAAGATCCGCTGTCGGAGTTCGTCGTGGACGCGGTGCTGCTGCTCGTGATGACCTTCTCGCCTTCCTCCAGGCCGCTGATGATCTCCGTCGCGTCATCGCCCTCCAGCCCCGCGACGACCGTGCGGGTCACCTGCTTTCCGCTGGCCACCACGGTCGCTGTCGAGGAGCCGGCGCGGGTGGTGAGCGCCGCGCTCGGTACCTTCAACACGTTGTCGCGCTCAGCGGTGATGACCTGCACCGCGGCCGTCATGCCGGACTTCAACCCCTCCACCGACTGCGAGAGCAGAACGGTCGCCTTGTAGGTGACCACGTTGCTCACGACGGTGGATGTCGTGTCGATCGCCACCACCCGACCCGTCGAGCTCTCGTCCGACAGGGCGTCGAAGGTGACACTGGCGGCCTGGCCCACGTGCACCTTGGCCGCGTCCGCCTCGCTGAATCCGGCCTCGACCTGCATCGTGGCGATATCCACCAGACTGATGAACCCGTTGGCCGCCGGAACCTCACCCACCCCATTTGCGATGCTGGCGACCGTGCCGTCCGCGGGGGCGACCAGGACCGTCTCGTCAAGCGTGCGCTGGGCCGACTCGACCGAGGCCTGCGCATTGGCCACAGACGCCTTGTCGCCGAGGATTGTGGCGGTGGTCGCCGGAGTTTCCTTGACGGCATTGCCGGCCAAGGTGGAAGCCAGGCTGGCCTTGGCTTGCTTGAGCGTGGTCTCGGCGCTGGTGATCGACTGGGCGTCCTTGAGCAAGCCCGCCGCCTGGTTGTTCTTGGCGCTGGCGAGCGCCTTCTCGGCGCTGGCGATCGACTGGGCGTCCCTGAGCAGTCCGGACGCCCGGTTGTTCTTGGCGTTGACGAGCCCATTCTCGGCACTGGCGATCGACTGCTGGTCCCTTAGCAGGCCCGATGTCTGGTTGTTCACTGCGTTGTCGTAGGCGTTCCTGGACTGCACCACCTTGGCCTCATCGGCAGCGATAGTCTGCTCTTTCTGCTCTGCGCAGGTATCGTCGTCAGCCGGACAGCTTTCATCCTCATCCGCCGCCAGTTGCGCCTTGTCCGACTGCCATTGGTCGTAGGCCTGGTCCACGGCCGCCTCGTAGGTGACCGCGTTCCTCGCGGCCGTGTCTTCGGCGTTGTCCACGGAGTCCTGGGCCTGGTCCACGGCCGCCTGGTAGTTGATGGCGTTCTGCACGGCCGTGTCTTCGGCGTTGTCCACGGAGTCCTGGGCCTGGTCCACGGCCGCCTGGTAGTTGATGGCGTTCTGCGCGATGGTGGCCGGCGCGTTGTCCAGGGCCGCCTGCGCCGACTCCACCTGGATGCGCGCCTGTTCAACTGAGGCTTCCATCTGGGCTTTCTCCGCGTCGGTCAGGCCCTCCAGATCCTCCGCCAGACGGGCCTTCGCGGTGGCAAGGTTGACTTTCGCGATGGACAGGCTGGTTCGTGCCGCTCGATCGTCGATGCGAGCGAGCACCTGGTCCTTGGTCACTTGGTCGCCGGCCTTGACGGCCACTTTGGTGAGCTTGGCCGAGGAGGAGAAGTTCAGCGTCAGCTCGAGGCTGGGGGTCGCGTTGCCGGTCGCCGACACGCTGGCCAGCACGGTGCCCTTGGTGACCGTCGAGGTGACTTGCGTTGCCTTCGCCGTCTCCGGCCCCTTGAGCCACTTGTAGCCGGTGGCGGCGGCCGCGATGAGGGCCATCGCCAACAGGCCGTTGATCAGAAGTCTCTTCCTGTTCATGCGCGTCCCTCCTTGGCCGTCACGCGCCCGGCGTGGGTTGGCCGTTCATCGGTGTGCCGGAAGGCGTCGGCAGCAGCACCGAGCAGGTCTTGTCCGCCTCCTGGAAAGCCGGGTCATTCCGATCAAAGGTCATCGGTGGCCCCTGCTGCTGACCGCTGGGGCTCGGCGACGGTACCTGCACGCCGTGGTCGCGCAGGCAGCTCAGATACGCGTCGTATGCCGCGCCCCCGCCCGTCCTGTCACCCGCTCTGCCGAAGCCCGTCGGCATCTTGTCCTCGCAGGCCTCCTGCGCCGCCTGGAACTCCTCCTGGTCAACTCCGGATGGCAACATCGCCGACGGCTGCCGCGACTCGCTGCTCGGTCGGACCCCACCCGGCGTACCGAAACCGCCGGGGCCGCCACCGCCGAAACCACTGGGCAGGTCGACGCCGTGCTGCCGCATGCAGTCTCTGTATGCCTGCAATGCGTCCGCCTGGTCGCCCGAGGCTGACGCCTCCGCAGCGACGCCGTCCTTCGAGCCGCCGCACCCGGCCAGTGTCAAGGACACCGCCGCCAAGACGACGACAAGCAGCCAAGCACGCCTCAGCCAGCCTTCGGGCAACGACTGGATTCGCACAGATGCTCCCTCCCGGGGCAAGCCACCCCATTGCAGGCCGATCCCTTAGCGTGTCCAAAACCCCAAGCACGCCGACGAACATGACAGCACGCGTTGCTGAGAGGGACCTGAGAGCAACTTCAGAACTACCTGTCAATTCTGGATGTGCCGGCTGCGGACACCCTCGAGTCTCCCCTTCCAGCGTCTCGTTGGGTCGGCAGCCGCGGCTGGGGCACCTGGCGCCGTTCGGTGCGAGGAGTGTGGCCCCGGTGACGATGGAGGAGCTCTTCTGGCCGGCCCGGAGGGGTCGGGCCGGCCAGGGGGAAGAGAGCCCCTCGGCTAGTGGGGGAAGTGCCCGACGTGGCGGGCAGTGCGCTCAGAATCAGGCCCCAGCTTGTTGCCGCGGTCGCGAGCGCACGCAAACAGGCAAGCACACAGGGATGGGAATCCCATGAGGTCCGCTTAGGAACTGGCTGAGAGTCTTTCCGGCCGCCCTACTTCAAGTCGTCCGCGGTGAGGAAGTCCTCGGGAGTGGCCTTCTCGAAAGCCTGATCGTGAATCCGATAGAAGCCGGTGGCCGAGCGACCCCAGTGACGCCCGGGCGAGAACGTGAGCTTGGCGCCCATCCCGTCATCGAAGTCGCGCATGTTGTTTATCGCGTCGATGACTCCCCGGCGGGTGAGATCACGCCCGGCCCGGCGGATGGCTTCCTCGAGAAGAACCATGCTGGCCCAAGCCTCCGAGGTGATCTGGTCTTCTATTCTGTTCGGGTAGTAGTTCTTCATCACCCGGCGGTATCGGTCCATCTGAGCGCTCTGGTAGCCGGGCGGGGCGGCGCCCTCAGTCGTGGCTATCAAGCCCTCGGTCTGGCTTCCGCCGATGTCCAGCACCAACTGCCACATCCCGCTTCGCCCCATGACCTGCACGTCCCAACCCATGCGCTTGGCCGCGGCTGCCCCTTCCGCCATTCCGACGGGGTCGATGACCATCAGCACGTCCGGCCTGGGAAAGTTCGAATACCAGGCAGCAACGGTCGACTCCATGCTCGTCTGGTTGCACCCGCCAATGCTGCGCCGGCTCACCACCTTGCCGCCGCGCCTCTCGAAAGCGGCCCCCGTCAGTTCGGCAATGCGCTTGTCGAAGCCGGACTCACACCAGCCGAGGGCCATGCTCTTCTTGCCCAGTCTCTTGGCCGCAAACGCCGCCAGGATCTCCCCATGTGTGGGGGGATCGATCTGCATCACGAAATTGGCCGGCCCCAGGGCGAGATCGGACTGGTTCGCCGACCTGCAGTGGCTACAGGGAACGCCCTTCTCGTTCAGGTATGCCTGGGCGGCGTTGGCCGCAAGGTTCATGGTTATGAGCTCCGTAAACGCGAACACTTTGTCCTGCTCGACAAGGCGGCGCACAGCCGCCAGGGTTTGATCCTCCGACTGGACGGAGGCCGCGTAGTAGGCGAGTTGGAGCCTGCGCCCGTTGATCCCACCGCGGGAGTTCAAGTCCGCGATGTAAGCGTTCATCGCGTCCAGGGCCGGCACGAAGAAGGACCTGGCCACACCGGTGAAGTCGCCGACGAAGCCCAGCTTGATGGTGGTCGCGGTCACCCCGATGTCCGTTGCGCCGCTCTTCCCCGAGGTCGCACCAACGCCCCCGGGGCCGCGTGACATATTGGAGCCGGCCGTGGGCGTTGCCCCCGGCTGCCCGGAGACCGTCGCATCCGTTGTGGGACCTGACGTTGGGCCACCGGACAGCAGCACCTTGCGGGAGCGCGTCTCCGTTGAGAAGCATCCCGAGGCGACCAGAGCCAGCGCCACCGCTCCCGAGGCCGCGGCGATGAAGCGTCTACCCGGCATCACGGCTGGTTCCTTTCGCGTCGCCTTGCGGCTTTCCCGCTCGCCCCCCCGTGTCCATCCTCGATTCCACCACCCGAGCGTCAATGGACCTGCGCACCAGCGCCTCCCCCGGCCCCAGCGTCCCCCCGGCCGAGATCGGTCCGGTTGGGATGGCTCCGCAGAAACTGGATGCTGGATATTACTCTTACAATGAGCGACCGAGCCCATCTTGGCGGTGGGCTACCGAAGATCACGGGGAGCCAGGTGGGCATCGTCTACGAGCAACCGCTGTTCCGCCCGCCGAGCGAGTCCGAGTCGCTGATCCTGCAGGTCACCATCGGCTGCTCGCACAATCGCTGCGGTTTCTGCGCCATGTACCGCGGCAAGCGCTTCCGGGTGAAGAGCCCCGAGAAGGTCGCGGATGAGATCGTGCAGGCCCGCACCACACTCGGCCCACACGTACCCCGGGTGTTCCTCGCCGACGGCGACGCCATGTGTCTGTCGGCCGGCCGGCTGACGGCGATCCTCGAGCCGCTCAATGCGGCATTCCCCCACCTCGAGCGGGTGGGGATCTACGCCAATGCGCGGGACGTGCTGGCCAAGAGCGACGAAGAGCTTGCCGAACTCCGCCGGCTCAAGCTGGGAATCCTCTATCTCGGCTTGGAAAGCGGCGACGACGTGACGCTTACGGCCGTCGACAAGGGCGCGACTGCGGGTGAGATCGTGGGGGCTACCCGGCGCGCTCAAGCTGCGGGCATGTCCACATCCGTGATGGTTCTCATCGGTGTCGCCGGCAGGCAGCGCGGTCTCCTCCACGCCCGCTCGTCCGCGGAGGCTATCAACCGGATGGAACCCACCTACACGGGGCTGCTGACCTACACACCCGTGCCCGGCACGCCGCTGCACGATCGAATCGAACGCGGCGAGCTCGAGTTGCCGGGACCGCTCGAGTCAGTCGAGGAGATCCGCGAGTTCGTGCGCACGCTGGACTGCGAGACCTACTTCACCTGCAACCACGCCAGCAACTACCTGCCCCTCAAGGGGCGCATGCCGCAGGTCAAGCCGGACGTTCTCGCCTACCTCGACGCGGCGCTGGCGGGACGGCTTGCGCTCAAGCCTGAGTTCCTGCGCGGGCTGTAGGGAGACCGGCTCATAGCCCCGTCCCGCGGGTCA
>JBBAAN010000013.1:0-45718 GCA_041658225.1 Actinomycetota bacterium | reverse complement strand
AAGAGGGCGAGGCCGGCGCCCTGGTCAACGTGCTCCACGAACTCCAGTCGGAGTTCCGGTATCTGCCGGAGGAAGCGCTGCGGCTGACGGCGGAGCATCTCGGGGTGTCCGAGGCCCATGTGTTCGGGGTCGCCACCTTCTATGAGGGTTTCCACCTGGAGCCTCGCGGCGAGCACGTCTGCACGGTGTGCATGGGGACGGCCTGCCACGTGCGAGGCGCGCCGAAGCTGCTGGACCGGCTGGAACGCGACTTCGGCACCGTCGCCGGGGGGACCACCGCCGACATGAAGGTGACCCTGGAGACGGTCAACTGCGTGGGCGCGTGCGCGTTGGGCCCCTTGGTCATCGTGGATGGCGAGTACAACGGCAACATGACAACCGCCCGAGTGGAGAAGCTGGCCAAGAAGATCAAGCAGGCGGGGCAAAGCGGACAGGACGCCGAGGGCGCAGAGGGCGAGCGAGCCGAGGGCGTCGAGAACGCGGAACGGCCCAAAGCTGCGGGGGAAACCGAGCGGGCCGATCACGGAAAGGGAACGAAGTGATGGCCAGGATCGCCGGCGCGATCGAGCTGGCCGCCTTGCGCGAGAAGCTCTCGGGCGCCAGGCCGGCCAAGCGCAAGGTCGTGGCGGTTTGCGCCGGGACCGGCTGCAAGGCCTTCGGCTCCTTCAACCTCCTGGGGGCTTTCAAGGCCGAGATGGCCAAGCACAAGATGAACGGCAAGGTGGAGTTGCGCGCCACCGGCTGCCACGGCTTCTGTGAGCGCGGGCCGTTGGTGCTGCTCTTCCCCGAGGGGCTGCTCTACACAAAGGTCAAGGCCAAGGACGTCGGCGAGATCGTGGCCAAGACCGTGGTGAGCGGAGAGGTCATCGAGCGGCTGCTCTACCAGGACCCGGTCACGGGCAGGAGCTATGAGAAGCAAGACGAGATCCCCTTCTACGCCCGCCAGCGCCGGCTGGTGCTGGCGAACAACGGGCGGCTGGATCCCGAGTCGATCAACGACTACATCGCCCTGGGCGGGTACGCCGCCCTGACCAAGGCCTTGCGTATGGGGGCGAGGCGGGTGGTCGAGGAAGTGAAGCGATCCAACTTGCGCGGCCGAGGCGGGGCGGGCTTTCCGGCCGGGGCCAAGTGGGAGATCTGCCGCAGCCAGGAGGCCGAGGACAGGGTCATCATCTGCAACGCCGACGAGGGCGACCCCGGGGCGTTCATGGATCGCTCGGTCATCGAGGGCAACCCGCACTCGGTGCTGGAAGGCATGCTTATCGGCGCCTTCGCCATCGGGGCGAGCCGGGGCTACGTCTACATCCGCCAGGAGTACCCGCTGGCGGTAGAGCGCCTGGAGCATGCGGTCCACGCGGCACGCGAGAAGGGGCTGCTGGGCGAGGACATCCTGGGCACCGGCTTCTCCTTCGATGTCACGATCAGCCGCGGCGGCGGAGCGTTCATCTGCGGCGAGGAAACAGCGTTGATCGCCTCGATCGAGGGCCGCCGCGGAGTGCCCAGGCGCCGGCCTCCCTATCCGGCCGTGAGTGGGCTTTGGGGCAGGCCCACCGTCATCAACAACGTGGAGACCTGGGCCAACGTCCCGTGGATCATCAACCAGGGGGCGGACTGGTACCGCGCCATCGGCACTGATGGCTCAACGGGAACGAAGATCTTCTCCCTGGTGGGCAAGGTGAACAACACCGGACTGGTCGAGGTGCCCATGGGCATCTCGCTTCGAGAGATCGTCTTCGACATCGGAGGCGGAATCCCGGCGGGCAAGGCTTTCAAGGCGGTCCAGACCGGCGGTCCTTCGGGCGGCTGCCTTCCGGAGGAGAAGCTGGACATCCGGGTGGACTTCGACAGCCTCTCCCGCGAGGGAGCCATGATGGGCTCCGGCGGCATGATCGTGATGGACTCCTCGACCTGCATGGTCGATGTGGCCCGCTACTTCGTGAACTTCTTGAAGTCGGAGTCCTGCGGGAACTGCACCTCTTGCCGGGACGGTCTCTCACGCATGCACCAGTTGCTGACCGACATCTGCGAGGGGCGGGCCAGCAGGGCCACGCTCTCGGTGGTGGAGGAGCTGGCCGAGACCATCCAGGCGACATCGCTTTGTGCTTTGGGAACGACCGCGGCAAACCCGGTGCGCTCGACACTGAAGTACTTCCGCGAGGAGTACGAGGCCCACATCTCCGACCGGCGCTGCCCGGCCGGGGTGTGCAAGGCGCTGATCACCTACCGCATCGACGAGAGGCTCTGCGACGGCTGCACGCTGTGTCTGGCGCGCTGCCCGGAGGACGCCATTACGGGCGAGAAGAAGCACCTGCACGTGATCTCGACAGACAAGTGCATCAAGTGCGGCATCTGCTTCGACGTCTGCAACCGCGACGCCGTGCTGGTGGAGTGAGGAGAGGCAATGGCCGTCCGGAGCGAACAGGCGCAGGCGCCCTCTCAACGAGAGGAGGCAATGGCCATTCGGCTCGATATCGATGACGTCGAGGTGGCCGCGGAGCCCGGCGAAAGCGTGCTGAAGGTCGCTCGCCGCAACGGCTTCGACATCCCCGCGCTCTGTTACCACGAAGCCGTTCCCTCCATCGGCGCATGTCGGGTCTGCCTGGTGGAGGTGCGCAAGGGCGCCGAGACCCTGCTGTCCACGTCGTGCAACTTACCGGCGGAGGAGGGCATGCAGGTCGTGACCGACTCCCCCGAGATCCGCCGCCACCGCGCGATGAATTTGGAGCTTATGCTTTCCAGGGCGCCGGGCGCGCCGGGCTTGCGCAAGTTGGCGGCCGAGTATGGCGTCGTCAGGCCGCGCTTCGCACCCGTCGCGGAGGGAGGTATTCGCAACTGCATCCTGTGCGAGTTGTGCGTGCGAGTGTGCGACATGCTCGGTCACCATGCCCTGGCGGCAGTCGGGCACGGGGACGAGAAGACCATCAGCCCGCCGTTCGGCAAGCCGGCCGAATCCTGCGTCGGCTGCGGATCCTGCCTGTCGGTGTGCCCGACCCGTTGCGTGGCGATGAGGGACACCGCGACCACGCGCACCATCTGGGGCAAGACGTTTGACTTCCGCCTTTGCTCTGAGTGCGGGGCTCCCCTGATTACGGAGGCGCATCGCGAGTTCGCAATTGCCGAGAAGGGGTTGCCGGAGGACTACTACGATGTCTGCCAAGCCTGCAAGCAGTCCGTTGCTAGCAAGACTTTTGCCTCAGTTGTCTGGTGAGGCTTTCACCCCGCCCGAGCGGGGTGAGCCCGGACGGACGCTGGTGGTGATCCCGCGCAACTGCACGGGCTGTCGAACGTGCGAGCTGGCCTGCTCCTTCGCCCACAGCAGCGCCGGGCACCTGGGCCGTCCCCGCATTCGCGTCCACGAGGTCGGGCCGGATCGCCATGTGCAGATCACGTGCCTGCAGTGCGTCTCGGCGGCGTGCATCCAGGTGTGCCCCACGCAGGCCATCGTGCGCGACGAGACCACCCGCGCGGTGGTCATCGAGGAAGCCCGCTGTGTGGGATGCGCTCTGTGTGAGGCGGCCTGCCCCTTCGGGCACATGCACTTCGACACCGAGCGCAAGCTGGCCGTTAAGTGCGACCTGTGCGGGGGAGAGCCGGTGTGCGCGGCGTTCTGTCCCTACGGGGCTTTGGAGATGCGATGATGCGGGACCGGGCGCCATCGTCTAAATACGCCACCATGTCGGGGGACTCACCACCCCCTGGAGATGCGATGATGCATCGGGAGGTGTCCTCCTCCGAGGAAGCCGTGATCAGGCGCACGCTCCCACGCTCGGGGGGTCTCGAGATGGAAGAGATGGAAGAGATCAAGGTCAAGATCGCGCCCGGGGCGGTGTTGATCGAGGACGGCACCTGCCCCAACGGCTGCTCTCTCATGAACCCGCGCAAGCGCTTCTCGGGAGCGCCGGCCATCACGATCGCGGTGAGGGTGAGGGGGAAGTCCGGCCTGATTCACCTCAACCCCTACTACGGCGTGTTCGAGTACAAGAGCAATCTGGAGTTGAAGAAGGGCGACGTCGTGGACGTCCACTGCCCTCACTGCAGGGTGAATCTGGTGTCGGACGAGAACTGCCGGATATGCCGCATCCCCATGTTCGCGATCCACCTGCCGAACGGCGGTGAGGTCCGGGCTTGCCCCACGGTCGGCTGCCACAACCACAGCCTCGTGCTCGTGGATCTGGACGCCCAGATCGCCCACCACTACCGGGACGAGCGCCGGCCGAAGATGTAGCGGCCGGGTGGGTGCCGGCGGCCGGGGTCCCAGCTTCCAGTGCGCTCCTGCCCTTTGGACCGTTCCCACGGTCCTGCGTCCCCCGGCTGTTCCCGCGCCGGCCAAATGTCCCTGTCAGGCCCCGGGCCAGTCGCCGGTCACGAGGTCGAGTCGTCCCTTCCGACGCAACCAGTCGTTGAAGCCGTCGCGCCACTCCGCATGCCAGCCAACCTGCAGGTCGTGCAGTTCCCGCGGAGTGAGCCCGCGCAGTTCCGGGTAGGCATCAACCAGCGCCCTGGCGATTCCCGCCGCGATTCGAGCGTCACCCGAGGCTCTGTGGAGATCGGAGGCGGGGACGCCGTAGTGAGCGGCGACCGCGTCGAGGGTCCGGGAACCCTTGCGGTAGCGGTCATGCTTTCGGTCGACGATCAAAGGATCCAGCAGTGGAAGACGTGGGAGGGCAATGCCGTGTCGCGCCGCTTCCGCCTGCAGCAGAGGCCAGTCGAAAGCCGCGTTGAAGATCACCAGCGGGGCGGCGAGCTTGGACACCCAGTCGAGTCGCGCCACGGTCTCGCGAAGCGCATCCTCGGGCGCCACTCCTTCCGAGGCCGCCCGCTCGTCGGTGATGCCGTGCACCGCGGATGCTTCCGGGGGTATGGGCACCCCCGGCGCCACGATGGTCGAATAGCCCGTTGCTGTCTCCTGCCCATCGGGGGAGATGAACACCAACGCCACTTCGACTATGCGATCAAGCCGCGGGTCGATTCCGGTCGTCTCGAGGTCGAGTGCGGGAAGAGGGCCCTCGACCCAGGAAGTTGTCATGCCCGGGCCGGCAATTGGCCAGCCGTCCTCATGCTGCCGGCAAGTCCGCCGCGCAGAACGCGCAGCGGGTGGCCGCGATCGGGATCTCGCTCAGGCAGCGCGGGCATTCCTTCTTCGTGGGCTCCTCCGGGCCCTTGCGCAGGCTCGAGAGCTTGTTGATCGGCTTCACCACGAGGAAGAACACCGCGGTGGCGATCATGAGGAACGCGATCAGCGCGTTGAAGAAGTTGCCGTAGGTGATACTGGCCTTGCCGACCTTGACGAACAGCCTCGAGAAGTCCGGCTTGCCGAACAGGCCGATCAACGGCGTGATGATGTCCTTGACGAGGGAGGTGACCACGGCGCCAAACGCCGCGCCGATCACCACGCCGACGGCCAGATCCACGACGTTCCCTCTGAGGATGAAGGCCTTGAAGTCCTTCATGACTCCCCTCCCGCTCCTGGAGAGAGCTCCGATTCCGGCAGTTCACGAGCCAATCGTAGTGGCGCGGGGCGAAGTCGCAAGACGCAGTTCCCTGGGGGCCCTTCGGTCGGCTGCCCACGGGATGTGGGCACGGCGGAGTCCTCAGAACCTGGCCCGGTGATACTCCGCGACTCCGAAGTAGTCCTCGACCTTGTGCGCGGCGCCGTCCTCGCCGATGACGTTTCCGCGGAAACGTCCGAACGGCTGGTGGAAGTCCGACATGATCAGGCCGAGGTTGACCTTCTCCTTGCGCTCACCCTCAGGGGAGAACTCGAGGTCCACCTTCCCGTCGGTGGTTCGGATCCGCCAGGGGGCGAGAACGTCGGCCGGGTCGAAGTCGAACTTGGCCGCTCCGAGCCCACTCAGCTTGCCGTCGACCCACAGGCAGTTCTCGTTGTGTTTCTCCTCATCGGAAACCAGGCCGTCGTTCAAGTTCAGGGCGATCAGCCGGCCTTGGGAATCCCGTCCGCCGAAGGTTGCCCATCTCCAGTTGGTGTTGAAGGAGAAGAAGGTGTGGTGCTCGTCCAAGAGTCCCACATCCCGCGCGGGATCCAGTGTGAAGGAGCGCCCGCCCACGCGGATCTCTCCCTCCACGGCGGCGGGCGCCTTGTGGGTGTACAGGGGCCGGTGGTCGGTGATGGGGCTCAAGAGCGTCAGCGGTTGCATCTTGGAGAGGTCCTCGAGCATGACGAGATCGGCCGTGACGCTCGGCAGGGCGCCCTTGGCCTCGATGCGTATCGCGATCTCGTGGCGTCCGGCGGCCAGTCGGTTGTGAATGTCGATCGAGTAGCCGCGCGCCTTGAAGTTTGTCTCTCCCTGCCACGTTTGCGCGGCTACTTTGGCCGCGCCGCCGGCCCCCTTGCGTTGGTGCTCGAAGACGCGCCGGGTGGTGCGGTCGCAGACGAAGCAGAAGGACGTCGACATGTAGCCGGCGTTGAGTACCACGAAGCCCAAGTAGTAGTCGGGGTGAATGATGCCGTAGTGCTGCCAGTTCTTCAGGCGCAGAGCTCTCATCCACCGCGGGCTCTTGCCGCCGCGTCCGAAGATGTCCAGGTCGAGGAGGTTGTTCTCCCGGAAGGGAGTGGTGTAGCGACCGTAGGCCGCCAGGCGGCCGCCCTCGACCATTCGAGCTGGAGTCTGCATCAACTCGGTCACCGCTCTCTCCTTCTCTTCCGAGGGTTTCGGCGTCCTGTCGTCGGGCCTGTCCAGGCTCTCGGCGCCTCCTCCCCTGACCCTGCCCGGCCTCTCGGTGCCTTCCCCTTCATGCCTCGCGACGCTTGCGCCCCGCCCTCGCGCGCGGCGGCGCTTGCGGTGGTTCGCGTCCATGCATGCCAGGCGTGGCCTCAGTCTCCTCCTCCAGGGCCCCCAAGACCTCCACCTCGATGAGATCTTTGGGACGCCCCGCGGCGCGCTTGAGCCGGATCAAGTCTTCGATCGCGGCCACACGTATCACTAATCCGCCGAGGTCCATCTCGACAGCCGTGGCGTCCAGCTCGTCGAACCCACGCGATCCGGCCGGCGACGCCATGCAGTCCAGGCCCCCCGCACTCGTTGTGAAGGTGAAGTTCGCTCCGGCCTTGAGAGTCTTGGCATCGGGTTTGAATGGGAGGTCCTCCGGGGTGTCTCTGAGCCGTGCGTCCATCTCGACCAACGCCGCAGCAAGCCGCTCGAGGTTCTCGGGGTCCCGCGCATAGCAGATGTCGAGGTCGTTGGTTACGGCCGAGGAACCATGCAGTCGTCCCGCGATGCCACCTATGACGACGAAGCGGACCCGGCGTCGCGTGAGCGTCCTGAGCGCGCGAAGGGGATCGAAGCCCGCGGGTTTCACGCCGACCGCCTGGCCTTGTCGGCCTGGGCAAGCAGCTTGTCGAGGTTGCGGGCTTCTTCGGCTGCAAGGACCAGACGCTCCCTCGGACTGAGGGCAAGCAGTCGGCGGATCATGGTCCGGTCCACACCGACTCCAGGCCGAGGATGAACCTCGAGACGCTGGCCGCAGGCCTCGAGTAGTCTCTCGAGGGTGTCCAGCCTGGGCACCGTTCGCCCGCTCTCGATACGGGCAATCGCCGGTTGGAGCAGGCCCGATCTATCGGCCAGTTCCCGCTGGCTCAGGTTCGCCCGTCGCCTTGCCTTCTTGAGCAGACCTCCAGCATCCATGATGCGAGGATAACATTAACGTTATCGCCCTGCCAGCGGACGGCGTCGGCGGTAGCCCGCCGCCAGTACGGCGGCACCCGACAAGAAGATCGCGAAGCCCGCGGTCGTGCCGCCCGTCGCCGGCAGACGACTCGCGAGCATGCCCGCTCTACCGACAGAGTGAGCGCCGACCTTTGTCCCGCCGCACCTGGAGCCGAACGCAAGCGACCGCCAGTGCCCGATGGTGTTCGAAAGGTGCACCAGCCCCGGCTGGTTGCCCACCTCGGCCAAGGTGTCGGTGTCGGCCGGCAGCAGGGTCAGACAGGCATCCTGCCTCACGAACAGCGGGATCTCATCGAGCGGCGCGGCCACGGTGATGAGCCTGCCGCCCTCGTAGACCTTGGCCGTTTGCGTGGAGCCGGCCCGCGCCGAATTGGCGTCGACGGCACCGGGCTTGACATCGAACGAGCCGGTTGCGCCATCGAAGGTGACCGCCTCCCAGAAGTTGATCCACTTGCCCTGGGGCAGATAGAGGGTGCGCTCCCGGGCTCCGTCTTCGACCACCGGCGCCACGAGCAGATCCGGTCCGAAGAGGAACTCATACTCGGACTCGGATGTGTAGACCTTCGGATCGTTGGGGTAGGCGAGAGCGAGATGGCGCATGATCGGCATGCCCGTCGACTGGTACTCCTGCGCGGCCTGCCATATGTAGGGGAAGAGTTGCGTGCGCAGCTTGGAGAACTTACGCCAGACAGGCTGGACCTCCGGGTCCCAGACCTGAGCGCGCTCGTTTGGGTAGGTGGTGATCCCCTCGACGTCCGGCCGCGCGTCGCCGTCCGCCTCGGTGCGCATGATCCCTGAGAAGGCGCCGAACTCGAGCCACCTCGTCAGCAGCTCCGGGGTGGTCCGCTCCGCGTGCAGCAGGGGGTGGAACCCTCCTATGTCGGAGCCCCAGTAGGCGACTCCCGAGAGCCCCATCGACTGGCCCTGACTGACCATGGCCGCCAGCCCGTCCGCGGCGGACCAGTCCTCGCTCGGATCGCCGCTCCAGACTATGTGCGCCACTCGCGGCGTTCCCGTGTATCCGCACCGCACGAACTGCGCGAAGTCCTTGCCTCGCTTGGGCCAGGTCAATGCATGGCTGGTGGCGTGGTAGGTGGTGCAGTAGTCGTTGTGATAGGCCAGCCCCATGCGCCCATCGGAGGCGACGGAGTCGGCCGGCACATACTCCCCGTAGTCCTCCATCCAGCCGTCGTAGCCGTCCTCGAGTGCCGGGGTGATCAGGCCCTGCCACCACTTGGCGGCCTCGGGATTCGTGAAGTCGATCACCCCGTAGTAGGGAACGTCGTCACCCACGTTGTATATGGGGTAGCTCTGTCCGGTGAGCAGCTTGATGAAGTAGCCCTTGGCATCTCCCTCGTCATAGGCGCCCTCGGGGTGTTCCGGGCAGACCCACGAACTGACGTAGGTGGTGACCTTGTAGCCGGCGGCGTGGTAGGCATCGGTGGATGCCTTGCGTGCGGCCGGAGCGGTTCCGACATGACCTCCGCACGGGAGATAGTGCGTGTAGGTCTGCGCGACGGTCACCGGCACATCCTGGTCCCGCCAGTCCTGGGGCTTGATGGAGCCACGCGGCTGATACCAGGGACCGAAGAACCACTCGGCGGGATCAGGCTGCCTGCCGACGTCGGAGGTGAATCGCTCGAGGGCCTTGGCCGGAGTACCTCCCGCGTAGACCCGGTAGCCGAGAGAGGGCTCGCGGGTGTTGACGCTCCACGCTTGATCGCTGTCCACCGCGAGCCGGAACTCGTTGAGCCAGGTCGAGTCCAGCAAGAAACCGTAGCCCCGGCTGCTCACGAATGACGGCATCGAGAAGTTGGTTCCGGGAAGAGGCTCGGGGCCCTGCCAGCGCGACCCGAGGACGACATCCGTCACCGGGATCGCGGCCCCTCCGGAGAATGGACCCTCCTCGTTCCAGGCGGTGACGACACGACCCGTCTGATCCACGCCATCCGAGCGCTCCCCGAAACCGAGGAAGTGCTCATCAGCCGATCGACGGAAGGCGGCGCCGGTGAGAACTACCGCTGTGGTGTCGTTGAGGGTTGCGTTCACCTCGATCACTCCTGACCCGCGTGGAGCGATGCGGACGGTGAACTCCCGTCCCAGAGGGTCGTCCGTCTGCACCCTCAGGCTGAGACCACCCGAGTTCTTCGGCTTCACTGTCTCCTTGCCCGTCCTGGCCGCCGACGCCTCGATCGAGGCTTCCTCGACCGCGGTCACCTTCTTGGCGTGGAACCAGCGCAGGGGAACCTGGGCTTGAAGGTGATAGCCGAGCTCGTGCGCCTCGGCCGCAGGTCCCACCGCGAAACCAAGAGGACCGTGCCGTCCCGTGGGGTCGGTGAGATCCAGCCCCGGGGGAAAGGTGGTCAGGAACTCCCGCCCGTTCTCTGTGAAGCTGATACCGAACGGATCTTGCGTGACTCTCGCGACCAGGGGCCCACTCTTCACTTCGACGGTGGCGGGGGAGGACCCCGCCGCGGCTGCGGGAACCGACACCGTCAGAAGAGCAACGACAACAAGGCACACAACAGTGCGACGCATGAACTCCTCCTCATGGGCGCGCCTCATGGGCGCGACATCCCCCGAGATTCGCGCCCAGGCTGTCCCTAGAGTTCGGGGTAGTCAACCGCCAATCCTTCCGGAACACTCGAAATGGTCGCTGCGTGAGGAGAAGACGAACCCGGAGAAGGCGGGCCCTGCAAGAGAGGCCCCAGCAAGAGCGGACCCGGACAAGGGGGACCCGGCAGAGGCGGCCCCAGAACTGAGTCGTTCAGACCCGATGGTGCCCCTCTCGGCCTCTGCTGACAGTGCATCCTGATTCGCTCCGGTGTGGCGTCCACAGATTTGGGTGCCGGCAACGAGTAGCTGGTCGAGGGGTGGTACTCATTCCGAAACAGACCAATGCGCCGCTGGTGGTTCCCTCACCAGTGCTGCCCGAAGTGGACTACTGGCTGGGCAAACATCTCGGAGCCGGGGCGATGGTGGCCTCGCTGCGTGGGACGGGCTCGCGCGCGACGCGCACAAGGGGGTAGACGCGAGAAGTGTCTAGCGGGCTTTACAGCAACGGCTTTGGAATGAGATCATGACGGGGCGAGAGGTGCTCCGGATCCTTAGGCGCAGAGGTTGTGAGGTCGTGCGGCAGCACGGTTCCCACGTCCGGGTGCGATGCGGGGATTGCCAGACAACTGTCCCGGTTCATGCGGGAGAGGATGTCGCGCTGGGGACGCTACGGGCAATCGCACGTGAGCTGGAGCCCTGTATTGGCAAGGGGTGGCTGTCGAAGGCATGAAGACCTACACGGTGGTGATTGAGCGCGACGAGTCCGGGGCCTGGATAGCTCGGGTCCCCGGTGTCCCCGGCTGCCACACCTATGGGCGGACCCTGCAGGCGGCTCGCCGGCGCATCCGGGAAGCACTGGGTCTTTGGGTGCCGGACGCGGAGCGGGCCAAGCTGGAGTTCGATGTGCGGCTGCCTCGGGAGGCTCGCGATGTGGTGCGGCCGTTCCGGGCCGCTCGTCGCCGGGCAGAGGAGGCGCAGCGCGAGGCGCAGGAAGCCCTTGGGGGCGCGGCCGGGGAACTCGTTCGAGCGGGCTTCTCCCTCAGAGATGCCGGGGAGTTGCTAGGCCTGAGTCATCAGCGCGTGGCCCAGGTCGCGGCCCCACAGCGTCCATCGGCCGGTGAAGCAAGACCCCGCCGGAGGCCCCGCGGCTGATCGAATGACTAGGCTGGACTTCGCTTCTCCGCGGCGTCGGCACCCGAGGGGCGGGATCTGTTAGGCGGGCTTGGACCGAGGCGGGCCGCGAAGCGAGGTGAGTCGAACCGGATACACCGTGGGTCAGGTGCCCGAGCGCATCGACCTGGGCAGAGGTGGCCCGCGTTGACGCTGTTTTCAACTTGACGTACATTTGACATGGGCAACGTACGTCAGGGGGTCTGACCGTGAACACCAAGCTGACGCTGCGTCTCGACGATGAGCTCATCCGGAAGGCGAAGCGCTACTCCAGCGAATCCGGCAAGTCGGTATCCCAGCTCGTCGCCGACTACTTCGCCCTCATCGACACGGACGAGGACATCCCGGGGACGGAAATCACGCCCCGCGTCCGCTCGCTCATCGGTTCGCTGAGGGGGGCGACTGCTACGGAGGCGGACTACCGCCGTCACCTTGAAGAGAAGTACCAGTGAGGGTTTTGTTCGACACCAACGTGATCCTCGACGTCCTTCTGGACAGGCAGCCGCACGTCGGCGTGGCCGCGAAGCTCTTCGCGCTGGTCGACAACGGCCGTATGGAAGGTTTGATCTGCGCCATGACCGCGACGACGACCTACTACATCGCGGCCAAGAGCTTCGGGCGGAGGCGGGCTCACAAGCAAGTGCACGAGTTGCTCACCCTCTTCGAGGTTGCGCCTGTAGACGGGGACGTGCTCGATCGGGCACTCGACCTCGACTTCACCGACTTCGAAGACGCGGTGCTGCATGAAGCGGCGCGAAGTTCCGGGGCGGCGGCGATCGTCACGCGCAACGGGCAGGACTTCGCGCACGCTTCCCTGCCCGTCTTGGATCCTAGAGAGCTCCTGTCCGCCGTCCGTGCCCCCTCGCGGTGATCCCGTAGATGGTTCAGGTCAGCCGGCGACGGTGAAGATCACCTCCGAGGGGAAGTCAGAGTCGTGGAAGAGTATGTTGCGCCCCGCGGTCGGCAGCGGCTCGTGGTTCGGGGTGTCTGACGAGGCGAACCAGATGCGAAGCCTGTGTCCCGGCGCCACGGTGTATGCGGTGTCCCAGATATCCATTCGGTACTCGGTCGTGAGCCCCCGCACCACCGGCGCCGTTCGATCGTCGGGCAGGTAGGGTGCGCCGGGGCGCGACCGCGCCGGGTCTACGTCCCTGAAGCTCGCCCGCAGCCAGCCCTCGGTGACAACAAACGGCGTTCCATCCGGCGCCACGTCGATGACACGGGCCACCCACGCCATATCGTCTGCCTCGGTCAGGGCCCAGAAGTGCAGCTCGATCGGCCCGGCCAGGGTCATGGGCTTCTTCAGCGCGGCAGATGTGTAGGTGAGCCCGATGAGATCATCGATGCGCTGATCCAGGGGAGCGTAGGGCGTGAAGCCGTCCGGCCCGTTCTTGTCGGCGGGGATCGAGATTCCCGCAGCCGGGTTGTAGACGTAGGCGTCCTGGTAGTTGTCGCGTCCGGTGAGCTTGCCGGTCGTCAGTGAGCCGTCGTTCAGCGAGTTTGCGGTTCCGCTCGTGGCTCCCGACAGCCGCATGGACACGGTCTTGGTGCCACTGGGCGGCCAGGTGTCCGACGTCTTCCACTTGCGCGAGCCGTAGTCGAAGTAGGTGAAATGCGGCAGGCGGTCGGAGCCCGTGTTCATCCCCATGACGAACCGGTCGAACCAGGCAAGCTCCTCGTTGGCCTGGCCCGGCGTCGCGGGTATGTCGGCATATGGCGTGCCGAGGTGGCCGTAGCTGGAGTCACGTCCATGATGGGTGTCCGGGCTCATGACCAGTCGCCGGTGGGGGGTCTGCAGTCCCTGGATCGTCCACAGGTCGCCGCGGCTGTACATGTCGAACCAGCCGCTCGTCATCAGCACCGGGACCTTGATGCGATCGAGCCGGCGAAGCACCGAGCGCTCCCACCATATGGGTCCGTCCATCGGCGCGAGCCTGATCTCGGCCGCGAAGATCTGCTCGGCGCGGTCGGTGTACTGCGGCTGCACCCCGAGCCCGAGACCCTGGGTGGCAGTCTGGCCGGCGAACCACTGGTAGACGAAGCCCTGGTTGAACAGGCCGTTCTGCCAGCACACGTCACGGTACGGGTCAGTCGGCGGGTGCCCCGCGAATACGGCGACCAGGTGGGGGGGCTGCAGGGCGGCTCCGAGCAGAGCAGTGATGGCGGAGTAGGAGTAGCCGGTGAGAGCTACCTTGCCGTTGCTCCATGACTGCCTGGCCACCCACTCAACGACGTCATAGACATCCCGCTGCTCGCGAAGGCAAAGCAGGCACAGCGCTCCGCCCGACTTGCCGGAGCCGCGAACGTCGGTGTTGACATGGGCGTAACCGCTGGGGATATAGGACTTCTTCGTCGAGCGGCCGTAGGGTTCCATGTCCACGATCGCCGGGAACTTGCCCTTCGCGGAGGGCAAGTACACGTCACCGACCAGCTCGACGCCGTCCGATGCCGGGATGGTGACGTCTGCCAGCGTCACGTACTGATCGGCGCTCGAGGCCTGTGCGACGACGGGGACGCCGGATCCCGATGACGGCGAGGTTGCCTGGGCGGCCGACTCCCGGAGGGCTCCCGCAGGTTGCCGGGCCTGTTCGGTGGCCGGAAGGGCCTGGCCTGTCTGGTCTTTCGGCTGCGAGCCCGTCAGGCCCACCCCGGGCGCGGCCAGCAGCCCGAGAGCTACGGCCAGAGCGATGAGGAACAGAAAGCGCGTTCGACCCGGTCGTGTCATGTGCTTTCCCCCCCTGAGAGTCGGCAGCTTGATTCGCGCCGGTCCGGACAAGATTGTAGTCGCTGCCAGTTGCCGTCAAGCAGGGTGGCCAGACCGGTCTACGCGCCACGCGGCCGGGGCGAGAGGGCGCGGGCGGCCGCGCCGCCCGCCACAAGCAGTGCCCCGGCCCCGGCCAGAGCCGAGCCCGTCGCCGGGAGCCTTGACCCCGTGCGCCCCGCCACATCGGTGGCCGGTGAAGGTCGTCCGGTGTCCTTCACCGGGAACGCGCTGGGGATTACCAGGTTGCGGTCCGAGAGCCTGCCCAGTGTGTAGTAGGGATAGAGGCCCAGGTACTCCCCACGGCTTCGCTCCGACCAAGCCCGAGCCTTGGCGGAGCGGGTCTTGTAGAAGTTGACCATCAGCCCGCCCTCGTAGACCTTCACCAGCGCATAGCCCCCCGGGTACTCCTTGGTGGCGCCCACCTCTATGTAGGGAAGGGATCCGGTTGTGGGCGAGGTCGTCACCCAGTTGCGGTGCGTGTGCCCGTGATAGACGGCGATGACCGATGTGCCGGCGACCATCTCCATGAAAGCCTGAGCGTCGGTCTGATTGACGGTGAACACCACCGGTGGAGCAGCCGTGGCCGAGGCCATCTCGGTCACCGGGTGGTGGAAGAAGATGATGGTGGGTGTGGAGGCGTGGGCCTCCAGGTCTGCCTTGAGCCACTCCGTCTGCCCGTAGTGCGAGAGCACCCCCGAGCCGGACTGGATGTCCGCTGAATCCAGGCCCACTATGTGCAGCCCTCGGTAGTCGGTGGAGAAGAAGGACTTGCCGTCTGGGAAGAAGCAGTCGGCCATGCAGTCGTATTTGTCTCCCGCCTTGGCATGGCAGGTCGCGTAGCCGGGGTCGCCTTCGCTTCCGCCGCCGTGGGCGCGGTCGTGATTACCTCGCGCGACGAAGTAATTGCGACGGTAGGCACCGAAGGTGTCGAGCGTGGTCCTGACCTCGCGGACATCGTCGGGCTCGGCCTCGGCGGTCAGGTCTCCGCCGACCAGTAGCAGTTCCGCTCCGCGCTCGCGCATGTCCGCCAGCGCCCCACGGCCCATGAATCGCCAGTAGGGGTCCGCGGGGTCGACATGGAAGCCGGGAGGAAACTCCATCGGGTCCGAGGTCGCCAGGCCCGACACCGTCTCGCCGAAGTGCAGGTCGTTCATCCACGCGATCGTGTAGAGATGACGGCCGGACGGGGGAGTGAGGGTCTGAAGGATTCCGGCCGCCGCGGGTTCGGGCAGGCCCGACACGGGAGCGGCAGGGATGCCGCCCGACTCGGCGCGGAAGTAGTAGGAGGTGCCCGGCTCGAGCCCTTCGATCTCGACATAGTGGTAAGGCGTCTCTTCCTCCACCACTACCTTTTGCCAGTTGAGGGGGTTTGGGTCGCTCCCGTAGTAGAGCACGGTGTCGGAAGGAACCGGAGCGGGACGGCGGTATTCATCCAGGCTGGTGGGATCCCCCGTGAACCAGGTAAGCGCGAAGCTCGAGTCGGTCACCGTCACCAGCTCGAGGTTCGTGGGCACGGCCGGGATCTGGGCGAAAGACCACCTTGGCCGGACCATCCCGGCGCCTGCCGCCACCCCTGCGCCCGCGATCACGCCCGCCATCTTCACGAACTGCCTGCGGCTGATCTCGCGATCCATGGTCCCCCCAACGCCGCTGTCTCTTCCGCACGGCACCCAGGCGCGCTACCACACAATAGACGGGCCACAAGGGCCCTTGTAAGGGTACTCCGCCAGACGACACCAGCCGACGGCGCCGACGCTGTCGGCGGTCATAGGGAAATCGCAGCCGGGCGTTGAAGACGGAGGTCAGACGCATCCGTCCGCTGAGCGCAGCCTGGCAACGGCATCCGCCTGATTGAAACCCGCCGAGAGCTTCGGGGACTTCCATCGCGAAGCCGGTTCATTCCTGCAGGCAGTGCTCGCATCGGGCCCGGCCGCAAGGGAGGGGATATGCCCAACCCACCTCGGCGTGACACGAGATCAGGGGTGGGGCCTCCGGCTGCATCTCCGCATGAGCACTGTCGCCCCGAGTAGCGCCGCCCCCACCAGGCCAAGACTTCCCCCGGTGGCCGGTAGATGCGAGGCCGCGACTCGCGGAGCAGCCGCAGGTCTGTCACTGGCCCCCGCGGATGTCGCCGTGGATTGACACGACCAAGCCCCCTCAGGCATGACCAGCAGCTTCTCGAGAACGGAGGGAGCGTCGGTCATGATCCCGTCGACCCCCATCTTCAACAGATCCACCATCTCCCGGCATTCATTGATGGTCCAGACATGCACTGCCAGTCCGTTGGCGTGCGCATCAGCGACGAAGTCCGGCGTGATCACGGTTACGCCCAACGTCGGGGGCACCTGGAGCGCATGGTAGCGGCTGAGCGACCCCGGGAGGGGGCCCTGGCTGGAGGTCCAGAAAGCCGCGACCTGGCCCGTGCCCGCCGCAGTGGATACCTCGGGTGCGGCGGCTTTGAACATCTCCAGGTGATGATCCAGGAATGACACCACGATCACGTCATCCGTGCGGGCGAACTCGGCGAGTAGTGCGGCAAGCTTCAACTCGTAACTGCCGGTCTTCTCCTCCTGGGGCTTCATCTCGATGTTGATCCATACGCCCGGGAACCTCTGGAGGATCTCCCGCAGGGTGGGGATCCGGAAGTCGTTGGGTCCGAAGGCCGGCGGTGGCGGCTGTTTCTCCGTGGCCATGCCACGGTAGAGATACTCGCTCTCCTTCGCATCGTGGGTAGTGCCGCGGCCGGCCGCATACCAGTAGCCGGCGTCGAGGGCTTTGACCTGCGCCAGCGTCAGGCTGCTGATACCACCGGAACCATTGGTCGTACGGTCGACGCTTGAGTCGTGTATCACGACCAGTTCCCCGTCCGAGGTCTCGTAGATGTCCATCTCCAGGAGGTCGGCACCGGCGTCCAGGGCCTTCTGGTAGGCGAAGATCGTGTTCTCGGGAGCCTCGTTTGCCCCGCCTCGGTGGGCGATGTTCAGGATTCGGCGCCCAGGCCAGGGGTTCTCCGCAGTCTGGGCGACGCCCGGCAAAGCGCCTGCCACAAGCAGGGGCAGAGCGAGCAGAGCAATGGCACATGCGATGCGACGTCGGTGCGGCACACACCCTCCCCTCGACACTGTCTAGCACGATCCCCCCGGGCGACGTGACGGAGGGATTCGGCGTGGCCACACCCGGCACCTGCTCGCTGCTCCCGCGCCAGCCACCCGGTTAGAAGATGAGTAACTCGTTGTCTCCGGCGCCGAACAGCGTGAGTCTCGTGCCGCTGCGCCGGTAGCGCCGAGCGGAGCCCAGCGGCGGCGTGGCTCTATCACGTGAGGCTGCGTGCCGTGGCTAGGTCCATAGGGGGCTGGTCAGGATGAGCGCTAGGGCAACGGTGCCCGCCGCCCCGGCAATGATCCCGAAGACGGCCCGCCCCATGCCATGCACATGAGGATCGCTGCGGATGTGACGAATCGCGAGGATGCCTGTGATGATCGCCAGGGGGGCCGGTAAGAGGAAAAGGGCGAAGAGGCCGAGGTAGCCCGCCGCAATGGCCCAGCCGGAACGCCCGACGGGCAGGAGCAGGCGCATGGCAGGGTCGTCACCGAGTCTGGACGGGGGAGCGAAGCTGACCGGGCCAGCATAGCCCGACTGGAAAGGCGGAGGAGTAAGCCCTGGGAAGAGGCCCGGTACGGAGCCGGCCGGCTGCCAGGATGGCATTCCGGCTGTCCACACCAAGTCGAACGGGGTGACTGCGCCTGCCATCACGGCTCCAGCAAGCTGCTCGAACGGGAGCGGACCGACCTGGTAGCCGTCCTTGACGTAGTACCACATCATGGTTCTACCCCCCTGCCGCCTCGACGTACGCGTGGCACCTGGCAATGATTCCACAATGGGCGTGCCACGGCAGACACGGGCTACCCTTCTCCGTGCAAGAAGTCACTCCCTGCCCGTCCGCTTCAGTCTGGACCAGCGAATCCCGGTGGTCGCCGGTGTCGTGCTGGCAGCCGCGCGCACAGGCTCTCGCCCTGCGTATCGAGCCCGCCGGCACACGCCACGCGACATGATGTCTGGCGTTCGGTCGCCGCCGGCAGGGACAGCGGGGGACGACGTCGAACTCAGCGTGGAACTCGACGTCCAATCCAACCTGACACGGAACGCGACACAGAACTCGTAGCTCGGAGGTTGGCATGCGAGGCACGGGCGGAAAGGCGCGTTGGGTCGTGGCGGTGGTCGCGGTCGCCTTGGCCGCGAGCGGCGGGATCGGAGCGCGGTGGGCACCCGGTGCGGTCGCTGGCGTGTCCGACGGCCAGGCGCCCGGAGGACGGGGTCCGAACACCTGGACCCGTCAGGAGCTCAGCGTCGAGGTGATGACAGGGCCGGGCAACGACCTCAAGGTGACCATCGCCGCGGACCTGTATGTCCCGTCGTCGGCGACGGCCGCCACACCCGCGCCGGCAATCCTCACTCAGCCCGGCTTCGGCGGCACAAAGGAGGACGGGGCGCAGCTCGCCAACTCCGCGTTCTTCGCCTCCCATGGGTACGTGGTGCTGTCCTACGACCCCCAAGGCTTCGGGGGGTCGTCGTCGTGCATCGGCCTGAACTCAGCGGACTATGACGCCAAGAACGCCATGCATCTGATCGATCTACTGGCCGCACGCAAGGATGTTGCCAAGGAGGCCCCGGGGGATCCGAAAGTTGGCATCGTCGGCGGCTCGTACGGCGGAGGCGGCCAGGGGGTCATCGCGGCGATGGACCCGCGCGTGGACGCCATAGCCATCGGTCGCGCCTGGAACACGCTGCAGTACTCGCTGGTCCCCAACAACTGGATCGCGGACCCGGCGAAACCCTGGGATCTGGCGGGCTACGAGCAGGGGGTCTTCAAGCAGGAGTGGACGTCGCTGTTCGTTGGGTTGGGGGCGACCCAGCCGGCGATGGGCAACGGCGGCTGCGATCCGGTGACCCAGCAGACCGAGTTCCCCGGTCAGGCGCCGTGCCCGGGCTTCACCCCGGCGATCTGCCCAACCTATGCACGCCTGACCTCCACCGGTGACGCGGAGGCCGGAGACCGCGACTTGGTCTCGCGCTCCTCGGTGGCGACCTACACCGGAAAGCTCAACGCTCCGACCCTGCTGGTGCAGGGGCTGCCCGACACCCTGTTCAACGTCAACGAAGCGGTGGCCACCTACAAGGCCCTGCGCCACCGGGGTGTGCCGTCCGCGGTCATCTGGAATCCGGGCGGCCACGGCGGCTTCACCACCGACAGGGGCACCGCGGAGGCCTACGGGGGTTCCTGGGACGACACCCCCGCCAAGCAGGCCGAGTTCTCTCGCGGCTACCTGCCCAGGCGGACCCTGCAGTGGTTCGAGCGCTACGTCCGCGGCCAGGCCGTCGATACCGGGCCGGCGTTCGCGTGGTTCCGCGACTGGGTGAACGTGGACCTCGCCGCCACGGGCGGTAGCGCCGCGCCCGCCTACGGCATGTCCGGCGACTTCCCCGTGGCAGCCGCTCCGGCCGTGACCTACAACCTCGATCCGGGGGCAGGCGCCCTCGTCGCCGGTGGCGGCGCGGTTACGGGTGGCGGCGCGATGCTGCTCGTGCCTGCGGGCGGCGAGCCCGCCGCCTACTCCGAGACCGCGAACTTCTCCTCTCCAGGGGGCCCGGGTGACCGGCCGCCTACCGAGATCGAGGGCCAGTTCGCCCAGTTGGACACTCCCGCGTTCAAGGCCGACACGGAGATGGCCGGCGTTCCCGTGGCGCACCTGCGCCTGTCGCACGTCGCTCCCACCGGTGATATCCGCTTCTTCCTCAAGCTCTACGACGTGGACACGAACGGCGGGGCGACCCTGCTGCGCCGTCAGGTCGCGGCGGCCCGTGTGCCCGACAGCGCACTGAGTAAGGGAGCGGTCGACGTCCGGCTTGTGGGTGCCTCGCACCTGATCCGGGCGGGCCACGCCATGCGACTGGTCGTCGCCACCACGGACCAGGCCTACTACAACGCGCGCGTGGCCGATGCGATCACACTGTCGTCGTCCGCTGCGCAACCCTCGACCATCGAACTGCCGCTGCGTCCGCTGGGTGCTGGCGACCCCAAGCCCGCTCCCGCGCCCTCACCGCAGGTGCTTGCCTCGAAGCCGCGCGGCGGCCTGCCGGCCACCGGCGGAGGCCTCGCCCCTCTCGGGTTCGTGGTGATCGCCGGTGCGCTGTGGCTGCGCCGGCGCCGAAGCCCAAACCGCCGTGCCGAGCAAGAAGGGTGAGGGAGGTAGCCTCGAATGGGCGACACCTGGATTACCGACATGAGGCACTTCCTTAATGGTGCAGGAGAAATCGCGGACATGCCTGGGCCGGCACTGGGTTTGGCGCTGTCCCTAGGGGCAATCGTGGCCTGGGTGACGAGTGGCCGGGGCGCAGTCAACGAACGCACCAACGTGCCGTGCCGCAGAAGCCCAGGGCGCCAAAGATGTCGGGGAGTTATCGAAGCGATTCTGACATCGGATGGCGCGGTTTCTTGGGGCTGTCCGGTCTGCGGCGACAACGGCGTCACGCGGGGATGGGAGGGGACGCCATGGGATCGCCGGGACGCGGCAATACGGTGAGCGCCGCCCGGCCTAACAGAGATGCCTCGTGAGGCCGACCTCGGCCACGGGGTGTCTTGTCGGGCGTCCAACAGAACCGGTGCGGTGGAGGGCTACCCCGAGCCAGTGCCGGCGGAATAGTATCGAAGGCCAGTAGCTGGTGGAGGTGGGAGATGTCGGTCATCTTCAAAGTCGAGACTGAGCAAGAGGCTGACGGTCGTTGGCTCGCAGAAGTGGTGGAGTTGCCGGGGGTTCTTGCCTACGGGTCAACGGAAGATGAGGCGATTGCGCGCGTCCAAGCTCTCGCCCTCCGCGTTGTTGCCGATCGGCTCGAGCATGATGAGGCCGGTCGCGACTTCCTCAGCATCTCCTTCAACGCGGCATGAGCCAGGGGCCCGCCACGCGAGCGCGGCTCGTGCTGGGAGCGCTTCTCGGGATCGGGTGGGTCGTCAAGCGGCAGACCGGATCGCACAAGGTTCTGTCCCGTCCGGGCTGGCCGGACCTGGTCTTCGCCTTTCACGATGGCGAGGAGATAGGACCGCGGATGCTCGCGCGCCTCGCGAAACACAGTGGACTGCGTCCAGAGGACCTGTGAGAGCCCCTGGCATCACGGGTGTGAAGGCCGCCGCCTACCAACTGCGCTCGCTCGCGGCGTCGCCACGCGGCCTGGACGAGAGCGCGCGCGCCAGCGCCACGCCGCCGTTCGAGAAGAAGACCTTACTGGCGGGTGCGCCGTCGCTGCGTTTGTCATGGAGCTCGACCGGTACTGAGTTCCAGGCCACAGCGGTGCTCTGGGACGTCTACCCGGATGGACGTCGCTGGCTGGTTTCGCGGGGCTGTATCTGGCAGCCCAACACCCCCGGGCAGGAGCGCGAGGTGGATCTGCCGCTCTTCCACAGCGCAAGGCTCATCGAGGCCGGTCATCGCCTGGAGGTGTGGGTCTCGCCGGTGGACCAACCAACCTTCCTCGCCTCGAAGGTGCCCAGCGTGAACACGGTGCACTTCTCGCAGGCGAGGCCCTCGTGGGTGGAGTTCCTGTTCCTGGCCCCGCCCTCCTCCGACGCAGGTAGCGTGAAGTCGTCGGCGCGGGTGTTGGGGACAGGCACGCTTCCCGCCACGGGCGGTGCTCCCTGGGAAGGGGTCATCCTCTTGGCGTCGCCCGGCGTCGGTCAGGGCGCGTTGGTCATCAACGCGGCGAGTGCGGCGGGCGGGGAGTCGTACTTGGCGCCGGGGCGACCGGAGCAGGCGCTGGGGTAGGTGTGATCTCCTGTTTGCACGGGGAGCCCGCCGCAGAAGTCGGTGGTGAGGTTGAGGCCCGTCCAGACGTGCTCCCCGGGGTACTTGCCCGTGAGCGCGGCGATCTTGGTCGTGGTGAGGCCTCGCCATCCGGCGGCGTCGGACAGGCTGTCGACGAGCCAGTTGCCGGGCTCGCCCACGTTGAAGATGGTGAGCCGCCAGTGGCCGTTGCCCAGGTAGCGCGAGTCATCGCCGAAGTCGCTGAGGTCGATAAGCGGGTCCCATCCGCACGTCTCGTGTACCGGGACGGTGATCGTCGTCGGCACCACGTCCCCGAAGCCGAAGTATGAGACGACCGCGTCGAGACCCGACGCGACGTAGCTCGTGTAGCGCACGCGCACCAGTGTGACCGCCTCGCACGCGGCCTTGGTCGGGTACACCGCGTGCTTGTCGCGGCCCGGGTACACGAGCAGTTGACCCTGCGGGCCTCCGAACTCCAGGGCCGCGGACCAGTTCTCGGTCTCAACGCTCGTCGAGGCGGAGTTCACGTTGACCACGGTCACGTTCCCGACGTTGGGGAGCTGCCCGGTGGCGCTCCACACCGCGTTGTGCAGCGTGCCGTCGTCGTGGGCGGACGTCGCTACCCAGTCGAGCCGGAGGTGGCGGTCGTCGACGACGCGGTAGGCCTCGTAGACCTTCTCGGAGTCGCCGCGGTGCTCCTCGTACCCGAGGCGGACCCAGATCGGCTTCAGGCCGCCGCTCGTGAGCGCGAGGTCGTTCCAGGTGACCCCGAATCCGGCGTCGTAGGCGTACGTCGTGAGGAAGGCGAACACGACGTACTTGACGTTCTTGTAGGACGGCCACGGTGTGACGTCGACGAGCATCGTCGCGGGGTGCTCCGTCCGGTGCGTGAGCCACTCCTCGGCCTCGTCGAACTCGAGGACCGGGTTCACGAGGTCGGCCGCCGCGTTCTCGAAGCTCTGGTTGAGGCCGTCACCGTCGGGGTCAGTCGCGAGGTCCGTGAAGATCGAGGTGCTCGAGGTGAGCGTCCGGGCTGAGGAACTCCAGGTGACGGTCGGCGTGGGCGTCGTCGGTGTCGCGTCGAGCGAAGTCGTGGCCAGTCCACCGGTGCACACCTGGGCCGACTGCTGGTTCAGGGCCGCTTGCGCCCGGGCGTAGTCGCTCGACGTCGGGTCGGCGAGGGCCAGGCGGAGCCAGTACCCGGCGGCGCCGTTGAGCGCGGCGCGGGGAACGGTCGCCTCGCCCTGGTAGATCGCGTACGGCTGCCACGAGCTCGCCGAGAGCGCCTGCTTGATCGGCCTTGCGGTGGGCAGGCGGCGAGGCGTGGCCTGGGTCAGGGCGACGGCGACGGGGTCGGGTCCGTTGATGCGGCCGGATCCCGGCGCCGGGATTGCCCCGTACATGAGCTTGAAGGTGTATGCCGCCGGGGTGATCGGATGGCCCTGGACTAGCAGCTCGGCGATCGGGATCGTGAACCGGACGCGCACGTCACCGGCGCCTGCCGGGAGCGCGTGGAACGTCCACGTCGCGCTCTGGTTGATCGGGACGTAGCTCTCGGGCAGCTGGGTGAGGTCGTAGGGGAGCGTGCGGAGGAGGAACCACCGCACGCCCTGGTCGTCGCTCCACCAGCGTGCCGCGGACTCGATCGGGGCGAAGGCCGACGCGCTCAGCGCGCCGTCGTCGCACGAGAACGTCGCCGAGTCGGCGCCCGCACCTGTGGTGCTGGTCGGGGACGCGCCGGTGGGGAGGGTCGTGCCGGTGGTACCGGTCGTCGGGGTGGCGCCGCCGCCGCCCATCCCGAGCCTGACCGAGCCCGCGTTGACCGCGATGTGCTCGCTGACGGTGCCCGCCCCGGACGCGTCGGCCCGGGTGATGCGCACCCACATCTGGCGCGTGCCGTGGGGAATGACCGAGCGAGAGAGGGTGATCGACCCCTTGCACGTGTAGCCCACCGGGTCGTTCGCCGGCGAGATGTTGGGCAGCTTGACCAGCGTCGTGGGGATGCTCGCCTTGTCTCGCGTATCGGGGATCGGCCCGTAGCTCAGGTAGAAGCGGGCGTCGACGCCGGGGGGGCCGCTGACCCTGCTGGTCGCGAGAACCTCGAGGTCGAGTGTGAAGTTGCCGCTTGCCGTCGGCGCCGCCATCGCCCACGTGCCGCTTTGGGTGTGGGCGCTGTCGCGCAGCCAGTACCACCCGCTGATCAGGTCGCCGTCGCTGGTGAAGGGCGACGCGGGAGTCGAGGTTGTTGGGTGGGGCTGGCGGCGCTCCGCCGCCGCCGTCTCCGTCGTGACCCCGGTCGACCCGGTGGTGCTGGTCGTGTCGTCGGGCACCGGCTTCTCCGACGAGGCGGGGAGGCGCAGGGGCGCGAACCGCACGCTCTCCTTGCGGAACGCGACCTCGGCGTCGATGGGCGGCTTCGTGCCGCTCTCGTCCTCGAGGGACGCCGCCACCCACAGCGACTTCATGCCCTCGGGCAGGAGGTCGGCCGGGATCGTCGCATCGAACGCGGCCAGACTCTCGCCGGTCGTTGCGTTGGTCTGCACGACGGGGAGCGCCACCACTGCCCGGCCGAGCACATGGTCGCCCGACCCCTTCGTGCCGAAGCTCACGTAGAAGCGGGCAACGTCGGTCCCCTTCGGGACCAGCACCCGGAACTGCGTGACCAGGTCGGTGAGCGGCGAGGGCAGGGCGCTGAAGTCCCAACGGGCCTGCTGCTTCTGCTGGTTGAGCCAGTACCAATCGCCCTGCTTCTGGCCGGTGGAGATGAACGTGGCACGGTCACTGACCAGGTACATGGGGTCTGTCTTGACCGCCGCCGCCTTCTCCTTCGGCTTGCCACCGCCGGTGCAGGCCGCCGTGAGCACCGCGGCGGCCAGGAACGGAACCAGGAGACGCCGCATGTGGATCATCGCTCACCGCCTCGATCAGCCCGATCGGACGTTCCCAGCCTGGGCGAGCCGGCTGATCCCGTCAAGGGCTGTGGCAGCGGACTCGGCTCAGCCTCGTCCGGCAGCGCTGGCCAGGTTGGCCGAGCTGGAATCCGGTTGGACCTCCCCGGTCTTGACCGAGCGCCAGTGGATTGACCACGCGGGGGTGAAGCCGCCCGCGGTACGGATGGCTGTGCGGACGAGGTCACTTCCCTGGGCGAGCGCGTCCTCGAGCCCGGCGGCGGCGACGGTCACCGAGATCTCCACTTCGCTCTTGGCCAGAGTGGCGCTGACGGCAGCATCCTCGACGTGTAGCTCAACGAGTTCCTTCATGACGTCGTCCAGGTGCCGCTCGAGTTCCTCGGTAGATCCGGACCCGGCACCGCCTGGGCCCAGTCGAGCCGTCCCCTGGAATAGGACCTGGTACTTCACGCCTCACTCCGCTCCCAGCACTCGCACCTGTTGAGCCAGCCCAGAAGTTGTCTGCCGTAGTTGGGGTCCGAGGGCGTCAAGTGGACCATTCTCATGTGCTTCTCCGCGCAGGGGCACCTCAACTTGGAGTGGGAGCCGGGGTGCTTCTCCACCCGCCAATCCCTTCGCTCGCAGAGGCGGAGGATGGCTTCGATGTCCTTGTTCTGGTGCCTGGGGCGGTTCACGGCCGCGAGACTACGTTACACCGAAGACAGCGAGACGGCCTCCCTCCACAGGCGCCGGCGAGGGGGTACGGCAAGAGCCTCGCCCCGCTCTGTCAGGCGCAGATGGCCGTCATCGGTCAGAGTGCAGCGACCCATCCACCCATTGACTGGAGGGATGGATGAGTTCCGCCGTCCACAGACTGTCGGAGATCTCGGTCGAGATGCAGAGCCGCGGGGTAGAAACACCTGGCTGGGTTCGTTGGCAGACGAAGGTCGTCTGGCCGAGGTTCCCATCCGCCGGGTGCGCCCCGGGTCGGCAACGAGCAGTTGACAGTTGGCAACTCCCCGGATAGGGTGATCGAGGAATGCGGCGACGCCATCCCAAGAAGGACGTTGAGGCTGCGCTTCGGGATCTGGAATCCGCCGGCTGGACGGTCTCGCCCAGCAGCGCGGGACACCGATGGGGTGTCGCGTTCTGCGGAGAAGGATGCGCAGTATCGATCTGGTCGACACCGAAGAATGCGGGCAATCACGCTCGAGATATCCGGAGGGTGCTGACGCGGTGTCCTCACTCTGAGGAGAGTCGGCTGGATGGCTAGATCCGAGTTCGAGTTCACTCTGGTGATTGACGGTGACCTCACAGATGGGGACATCGTCGACAGGTTGCACGACGCCGGGTGCGACAACGCCACCTTCGGGTCGGTCGACGGAGTCGGCTTCGGGGACTTCCATCGCGAGGCCGGCTCATTTCTGGAGGCAGTCCTTCAGGCGATCGGTCAGGTGGAGCAGGTCAGCGGGCTCCGCGTCCTGCATGTGGAGCCGGACGACCTGGTGACGATGGCCGACGCCGCGGGTCGGCTGGGCAAGAGTCGCGAGTACGTGCGACTTCTGGTGGGCGGACGCAGGGGAAGGGGCGGGTTCCCCGCGCCGATCTCACACTTGGGAGGCCGGTCAAGGCTCTGGCGCTGGTCTGAAGTCGCGGCCTGGGCCGGGCTGATCGATGAGGAAGAGCAGCGGCGAGCCAAGGCCATAGCCGCAGTGAACGCCGCCCTCGAGTTGAGTCGCTCGGGTCTTGGCAAGCGCGAGAGGGACCGGCTCCTGAAAGCGGTGGCCGTCTAGGGCGGGGGTTCCGGCGACAGGTGCTGCGAGGATCAGACGGCCGTCAACGGGCAGGCCGCAGTGACTCTTCCACCCACCGACTGAAGGCACGGGCAAGTTCCGCCGGCGTGGTGGGGCTGTCCGGGCTCAGACCGCGCTCGAGGAGTTCGCGCGCGAGGATGCTTGGAGCCTTGCCTTCACGCCGCGCGCGGTTGGCCAACTCCTTCAGAAGATCGCGAGGGACCCGGACGGAGAGGACACTCGTCGCCGGTCGAGTTCTCTTGATGTCGGCCGGCTTCCCCTTGCGCCACGCGTCGGGCAGTGCCGCTCCGGCGGCCTGCTTGCGACTACCCATAGTGCTTCTCAGACATCCGATGCTCTCACGTGTATACGAAGCGTATACACCTTGCCTGCGCGGGCCAACGGACGGCAGTGCGGTGCACTTGGCGATGCGTGAAGCGTAGGAGTGGTCCGGCAGGGGAGAGGCGAGAATGCCCGCATCTGTGGACAGCGGGGCGGTCCGGGTCAGTGGCTGCGGCTCAACGACCGAGCACCACATCGATCCCGGAGAGCACCAACTCCAACTTCTTCCGAGGCAACCTGCCGACCCTGTCGGTCAGCAGGGTCTTGTCGAGCGTGACGAGCTGCGAGACGTTGGCCACGGAATCCTTCGGGAGCCCAGTCAGCCTGGCGGCGAGCGAGGCGTTCCCCGGCGCTTCCGCCCAACGAAGGTTGCTCGTCAGCGGCACGCACAGGACGGTCGCGATCCGGCTGCGGTTGAACGCATCACACTGGGCCACGACCACGGGGCGCCGGAAGCCGGGCTCCGAGCCGGATGGTTCCGGCAGGTCCGCCCACCATACGTCCCCCTGGGAGATCACCATTCGGAGCGCCTGAGAGTCCGCCGCGCCGCCGTCGTGGCGAAGGCCGTGTCCGCCGGCACTTCCTCACAGACCTCGTTGAGCGCCTCGGTGACTTGGTCCGCAGCATGCCGTGCGACATACTCCCTCACGGCGCGGCTGTAGAGCTCGCTGCGGGACTTGTGGAGTGTGCGGGCCAACGTCTCAGCGTCCGCGAAGACATCGTCCGGAATTGAGATCGCAGTCTTCATACCATGAGTATAACCGTCGGACGGACATCGGCAACTGGCCGCGGACGGGTGTGGGCATCTCGACCTCGCAAGAAATAACCCCGCCCGAGGCCTTGCGGCAGGTCGGGCGGGGAGCAAATGCTAAGCACATCGTAGTCCTGACGCCGGTTCTGTCAAACAAGATCACTAGAGGTGAGGGGCCGACGAACCGCTCGGCTCGGGACGGAACACGGCGGTGGCTGGTCATGGAGAGATGCTAGCCGCGGGGTGAGACGGCCAATCCCGGCCGTCCACAGGTGCGGCGTCACCGTGCCGTGGCGCTTGTCGGAGTGGGGTGCCTGGGTGTGGCGGCGTAAGCTCCCTTGCTGCTCTGTATCCCAGGAGATACACTGTGAGCGCGATCGAGGTACGCCAAACGGGAGACGGTGATGGCTAAGACGAAGACCCGGCCGTGGGACGCGGCAGACCACTTGAAGTCGGAACGGGACATGGCTGCTTATCTCGAAGCTGCGCTGGAGGAGGATGACGCCGCTCTGTTCGCGGCCGCGTTGGGGGACATTGCCCGAGCCAAGGGGATGACGGAGATAGCGCGTGAGGCCGGCCTGGGTCGGGAGAGTCTCTACAAAGCTCTGTCGCCCGAGGGCAACCCGGAGTTCGCCACGATCTTGAAAGTCATGCGCTCGCTGGGGCTGAAGCTTCACGCCAAGGCCGGGTAGCTCTGATTTCGCAAGGGAGACAAATGGAGCCGAACCGTCAGCTAGTGGAGATCATGTCCTGGCGTTTGGCGACCGAGTTGATGAGGCGCTACCCACGAAGGCTCAAGCTCATCGAGACTCATCCGGGTGGAGGCCAGTATGACTGCCTTGCCCTGCTTCCAGTCCCCGCGCGAAGGGGGCAACTCTTCGCCAATATCGACCTCAATCGACTCGGGAGTGCCCACTTCCATCTTCCGGGCGGTGTCGATTCGCCACCGAGTTGGAGCGGGATCTGGGCTGAGACGCTCGCGGCCGACGATCCCAAGTCGATCGTGGACCGGCTGGCGAAGCTGGCGAGACTCCCTGAGGTGCCGCATCTGCCGCAGAGCACTCGCGAGGTGTTGGGCTACCGGCTCATCAGCGCGTTTCTGACGCACAGCGCTCTTGGAAGGTCGAGGTGGGAATGTCGAAACGGCTACTGCGACACGTCGGGCCATGGTGGCGGCACGCGTCTCGAGTGGTTCGAGAGATTCCCTGCGGCGCGCGACCGGTCGCGGGTGGGCTTGGCCGACGACTTTCTGGAGACACCGGCCTACCGCTTCTGGTTCCTGCTTCAAGACGACGTGCCGCGTGTCTGCATCGAGACCACAGGCAAAGCTTGGGACGAGCGAGCACATGAGCACGACCTTCAAGATCTCTACCGGCGTGATAGGCGAATCTGGCCCGTGGTCATTGCAGTTGCCGGTCACCTGTTGCCTTGAAGGCTCGCGCGGGCGGCCCCGTCATGCGGGGTGTCGTGCAGTACTGACTTCCGACTGGGGCCCGTCAGACCCCCCACCACTCGCCGTCCTCGTGAGGCTCGACTCTGGGGAACAACTCCGCGAAGCGGTTGGTCGCCTCAGAGTGGATCGGCACAACGCGCTGCGGGTTGATCGCGTCCACCAGTCGCCTAAGGTCCTTGACGGACGCGTGGCCTGAGGTGTGGAGGTGGACGAGTTCGACCTTGCTCTCGTCGAGCAGTGCCTTCAGGGCTATCCCCGAATCGTCTTCCAGGTAGCCGTCCCACATGGACCACACGGCCACGCCGTGCTGATCCAGCACGCCGTCGTTGATGAGCTCGCCCGCCGTGGACGAGGGCACGTAGAGCAGGAACTGCCCGGGGCTGGCGGCGAGCGCTTCTGGGAACACCCGACAGGACTTGACGGCCTCGACGCGCCCGAACTGCTCGGCCTTCTTGACCTTCACCCTCTGGCGATATGGAACGTAGACGCAGAGGCCTGGGAAGCCCGGTTGCGGGATCGATTGGCGCGTGGCTGCGGCGACCGTTGCCCCGTAGAGGTCAACGACGAGTCGCCGGCCCGAGCGCTTCGCGGCCCGGTACACCGTGACGAGCCGGTCGAGGTTCTGCGCCGAACCGAAGGCGACAACCGCGCCCGGGGTTGCGTGGCAGAGATCGACGAAGCGCTCCTCCAGATTGGACTCGGTCTCGAGCACGGCCCCGTCGTGGGCGGCCTCGAGTCGGACGTGCGTTCCTTCCATCAGGAGCACGTCGACCTTCTCAGGCGGGTTGGCCAGGAGCCCCTCGAACATGGCCGCCTTGCGTCCGTGGGCCCGGATGTCGCCCGAGTAGAACAGCCGCCGGCCGTCGGCTTCGACCAGCAGGGAGTAGGCGTCGAAGGCAGAGTGGTCGGCGAGGAACGGAGTCACCCGGAACGGTCCAAGGTGGAATGGCTGACGATGCTTGAGGTACCCGGACGGGTGAAGCTCGCCGGATACGGGAGAGAAGAAGGAGGCGGCCGAGATCACCGATGCCGCTTCCTTCCCCATGTAGATGGGAACGCTGGTCTGAAGTCCAGTCAGCAGACCGTAGTGGTCGATATGGGGGTGAGAGATCAGGACGGCCAGCAGTGATGGGTCGGCTTCCTTGAGGCCGGACACGTCTGGGAGGCCGACTTCCTCGCCCCACTCGGCCGAAAGCGGGCGACCGAGGTCCAGCACGATCCGGCTGCCTTCGTCGGAGGCAAGTTCTACGCAGTTGCCGCCGATCTCGCGCGCGCCGCGATGGATGCGAGCCCTCACCATGACCTCTATGGGTTCTCGGAGCGGGTGGGAACTATGGGTGCGCCGACGCGCTCACCGCTCTCGTCCAGAAGCCAGATCTCGAGCGGATCGATCAATGGGCTATTCGGCGGTTGCCTGTCAAGGGCCCGGGCGACCTTCGCGGCTCTGTCCAGCGCCCGTGGGCTCGACTTCTCGGCCTTGGGCACTACCTGAGAGCGGGTTCTCTCGGGACCGATAGCCAGAACGGGGACGACGCGCGACGAACTACCGAAGTCAAGGGATCCATCAGCTGTGAGGCTCAAATAGATGCGCTGTCTCAGCATTGCCTTGATGCTCTTGCGCGCGACTTCGGGGTCCTGCCGCCACCATTCCGCGATCAGTTCCGCATAGAAGCGGACCTGAGCCGGACCCCGGGTGATCCCTTCGAGGGCCGAGCAGGGCTTGATCTCGATGACGAGAATGCGCCCGTCCTGGTCGACGGCCAGCACGTCGGGATTCGTGCCCAATCGCTTGTGCTTCCCGTGATTGCGCACGCCCGGCCACCAGGCCTCGGGCGTGGGCCCCGGCTTGAGGGCCGAGGTAATGGCTTTCTCCAGGGGGTCGCAGATGGTTTTCTTGACGTCCTGGTCTTTGAAAGCGGGCGAGGCCTCGCGATTGACCACTCGGTAGCTGGCGGCCTTGCCCGAGCACACCTCGGCGTGCACCCACCCCTCCTTGTGTACCCACCCTCCCTTCCGTCCTCGCCCTTCCTTGTCGGTGTGTTGAAGATGCGACGTTGAGACAGTCCGGATCACCTGATCGAGGTACTTCTCGACGTGCCGCCAGGACTTCGCGAGTTCGTCTCGCTCCTGCCACTTGCCCCAGGAGTCATGGAAGCCCAGATCGCGGTACGCGGGATGTGCCGACAGCTTGAACTGGCGACCGCGCTGCCTGCCGTCCCGTTCTTCGACATTGAGTACCGCGGTCAGGCCTACATACAGGCTTGCCCAGGACCTCCCCCCGCTCTTCCTGAGTTGCACGTCCAGCATAGGAGGGCGGCCGGGGTCGGCCGCCCGGATGTCATGGTTGCGGCGCTCGATGATCGAGTGGAATGGGCCTTCGGGCTTCAAGGCCCGAAGCAGCTCCAGCGAGATCTCCCGGTCGAACCACACGTCGGCCGTTGGCCGTTTCCTCATCGCGCCCCCTTCTCGTCTGCCCGGGTTTCTTGCCGATCACGTGCACGCTGATCGTGTCGCCAGTTTCTCGGCAGCCGGTCGCCTGCAGCGATTGACAGACCTGAGTATTCCAGAGGGGTGCGACAAGGACGACCCCGTTCTGGTAGACGACCGCGGCCAAGTTCTAGAGTCGCCCGTCTCACCGCGACTTGGGCCGGTAGTCGAAGGGATCGATGCAGGAGTCGTAGGCCTCTCGCTCGATTCTCACCCATTCCGTTCCGTTGATCCCACGGCGGTTGGCCGATGTGGGGCTTGCGGGGAAGGCGCTGGCGACCTTGATCCAACGGTTCTGCTGAATCGAGATGGATCGCACCTCGTCGGCCGCCTCCGAAAGGTCCTGGTCTTGGCTGAAGATGAGCGCGACGTCGTCCACGAAGGCCACGGTGCGCTTGACGCCCGGCTCAAGCGGCATCGCAAAAGGCCAGAGAAAGCAATACCCCGTCGGAGGCCTCGCGGCTGATCCGACGGGGAGTAAGTGGCAAAGTCAAGCTAACGTGCGCCTCGGCGACTGTCAATTGGGCCATCCCCGCGTCACGCGGTGCTGCTTACACGGGTCAAGCCGTGGACGGCTGGGGGCGGGTGAGCGGGCCGGTTAGTTGGTCCAGGGGGAAGGAAGCCCAGCAGGTGCGCGCCAAGTCATGCCCCTGGTGTGGCCAGGAAGCGTTGATGACCTTCAGCCCTTTCGCTTGCAGGTGCTCCACGGCCGGAACGAAGTCGGAGTCGTTGCTGACGAGCACCGCAATGTCCAGTGCGCTTTCCCAGGCCAAAGAAAGCAGGTCGGTCACGATTGCCGCGTCAACGCCCTTTTCCGGGGCGCGTCTGAACGGGGCTCCGCATGTTGGGCAGGCGGACGTTCTGGTCCCGCAGCCGTTGCAGTGAATCTCGGCAGGTCGAGCGTGCCGTTCGCGGATCTTCACGTGGAAGCTGGGCTGACGATCCAGGAAGGTCCTGAGCCACCGCCTGAGGTTCTGCTCCACGGGATTGCCCGGGCCCACTGACGCATAGACGAGGGTCTCCTCCAGGTGAGCAGCGTCCGTGATGCTCACCGACTCCAGCAACCTCGACGTTTCCTCGAGCAGCGTGCGAGGCAGCTTGCGCCAGTCGCACCGGTAGTCGGGAGAGCATCGATTCCAGTTGAGCTGGAAGTTCCAGAAATCGATGAAGATGCGAGTTCTCACATGTTCCCCCCTGAACCCCGAAAACAATGCGGGGAGCGATTGCTCGCTCCCCGGGGGAAACATGCGGGACACGCGCTGGCGCGTATCCCGGGGGTTCAATGCGATTTCAATATCCGGTTCGACATGTTGGAAGTCAAGCGCCGGCGGGCTGTCTGTGGATAGGGTGTCCCGGACGTGCCGGACCTCTGCCATCGGTAGCGAGAGCACCGCGCCAGCCGGTGCGCCCATCGCCGTCTACCCACAGGCGGCTCGGCTCAGAGGCTATCCAACGCCTTGAGGAACCCCGGGTTCGGGTGTGCGTCGGGTGGGACGTCCCAAACCCGCTCCAGCGCCTCCTCATCGCCAAGGTGGGCGAGGCCCCCGCCGGCGCCGGTTCGCTAGATGGGGACCCGGTAGAGGAACTCCTTGCCACCACGTTGCGGCGCGGTCCTGACGCGCAGGAGGGCCCCCGCATCAACCAGGCGCCTCAGGCGGTTGTTGGCATTCTGCGGGGTGATCCCGACAGCCTTCGCCAGGTCCCCTGCCCGGAACTCGCCAAGCGCTCTCGCCTGGACGTAGGTCTCCGCGAGGTAGCGATCCCCGCCGAGTATCTCGAACTGCTTGCTGCGCCTTGCCACCGCCGCCGCGCCGCGCCGCTCCAGAGAGATGGACACAGCTTCCCGGACCTCGTCGTTCAGGTCGCGAAGCAGCAGGGCGGTCCCCGGTCCGTCCTCCTCGCGGGCGAGAGCGAACAGCTTGCCGATGAATTCGTCCGCGAATGAGACGGTGACTGCCTCCACTCGCGCGAATGAGATCTCGACGACGTCGCCGCCGGCAAGCCCGCGCATCTGCCGCTCGAGGTCTTCGCGGACCTTCGCGCCCTTGTTGCGCGTGGCGAGAAAAGCGCCGAATCGCCCGACCTTGAAACGCATGGCTTGCACCTTCCCTCACTCCTGGGACTTTCAGTCGAGAAGCGTCTTCAGCGGCCCCAGTGAAAGCGTAGAAACGGCCGCCGGCTCTGTCAAGGGGGTACCAGGTTCTTGGGCTCTACGAAGTCTCGATACGCACCCACACCCAGGTTCCCGGCACGGCGGGAGAGCCCGCGGAGAACCGCTCCTTTCTCTGGGAACCGCGCACCGTGATGCGTGCGAGCCCGTCGCCGGATCGGATGACCATCTTCCCGGGACCCGCACGTGCGACCTCGTCGAGCATGTCCGAGAAGCCGTAGCCTCGGCGATCTGTGGTACCTGTAGCACCGGGCTTCAGGGCAGACCGGATAGCCGCGGTCGCGCTGGACAGATGCCCGAAGCCAGGGTTGCGCCGCAGGTGGGCCAGTATCCCAATCCCTGCATCGGCCACAGCCAACTCGATGCCACGCCGGTCGCCCGCGGCCCCTGCGTAGACCTGGGCGGCGACGTATACGCCGGCGGCACTCCCGGCGTGGGAGCAGGAATTGTCGAGCAGTTCCCCGAGACTCATGAATAGGGCGCGGGCGACCTCTGCGCCGACTTGGGGTCTGGCCAGGGGGGTGATGCGCTCGGCGAGCACCTCAGCCTGGTCGGCGTCCTGGATACGTGTGAGTGGCAGCAGAACGGTTGGACGGCCTGGAGTCCCATCTGCCGGCCGGGCATCGTCGGAGGAGGGCGCGGAACCCCAAATCAGTCCGACTGGGTCCGCGGTCTTCAGATACTCGGCCACCCGGGAGTTTGTCGGCTCAAGGAACAGCACCTCACGGCCCTCAACGCGTGCAGGACCTGCGAGTGCGGCCATACCGGTGAGTTCCAGCGGGCCCACCCACGTAAGGCGCCGGCCATCCAGGCACAAGTCGGTGGATCCGTCGTCGTCGACGGAAAGGTGCGTCTTGAAGAACGGGTTCCGCCCGTGGGCCAGGATTCTCACCAGGCCAACGTAGCGGCCGGGTGAGACGCGCTCCTTGGGGTTGTCCCCAGGTCGTCGCGGTCGGCTCCCCAAGGGACACCTGAGAGCCCCGCCCTGTATAGGATTCCCTATGAGGGATGGCCACGAGAGCCGCCGTTCGAGCTCCCCTGATGGGAAGAGTACGAGTAGGGTTCAACCGGCGGCTGAGAGCCTGCTGGCAAGGGAGGGCCCCTTGGCTGGGACGGCCATAGAGTGGACCCAGGCGACGTGGAACCCGACGACGGGTTGCGACCGGATCTCGGCCGGTTGTGAGAACTGCTACGCGCTCACGATGGCCGCGCGCCTCAGGGCCATGGGGCAGCCCAAGTATCAAAAGGACGGTGACTCCCGCACCAGCGGGCCAGGCTTCGGTTTGACGCTGCACGAGGGAGTCCTCGACGTGCCCACTCGCTGGGCGTCTCCGAAGATGATCTTCGTCAACTCCATGAGCGACCTCTTCCACGCCCGCGTGCCGCCGGTTTTCATAGAGCGGGTGTTCGAGGCGATGCGGGCCACACCCCAGCACACCTACCAGGTGCTGACGAAGCGGTCCAGCCGACTGGCGGCATTGGCGGATCGTCTGCGCTGGCCTGCGAACTTGTGGGTGGGCGTCTCTGTTGAGGCCCAGCGCTGCGCGTTCCGCGTGGATGACCTCCGACGGGTCCCGGCAGCGGTGCGCTTCATCTCCCTGGAACCGCTTCTGGGTCCGGTCGAGATCGACCCCACCGGCATCGACTGGGTGATCGCGGGGGGAGAAAGCGGGCCGCGCGCGCGTCCCATGGACCCGGAGTGGGTGCGCGGCGTGAGGGACCAGTGCATGGCCGAGAAGGTCCCGTTCTTCTTCAAGCAGTGGGGCGGGCGGGCGCGTCGCAGTCGCGGTCGGTTGCTGGACGGCCGCGTGTGGGAGGAGTACCCGCGCAGTTCGGAACCCAGGCCTTGCTTGTTGACGTAGTCAAACGATTGGATCGCGAGTCCGAGATACGCCCGTGCAGGTGGATGCGCCAACACCTGGCAGTCGCTGTCTTCGCTTTCTCTGAGCGCGATGCCCATGGCCACCTTGAGGACTGCGTGCTGGCTCGCCTGGACCCGCCGCTCAACACCGAGGGGATGCCACCGACCCCCTTGCGGCGGAGGTTGTCGGAGCTACGAGAAGCACTGGGTGCCGGCGCCAGCGGGGAGTGAGATCGAGATCTCCGGGGCTTCTACCGTCGGCATCGCCGCAGAGTCGTGTGCCTGACGCGTTCAGGGGCGACGGTAGCAGTGGTTCCGGCTCACCATGGCGGGCCCCAGAATCGGTAGCGCTCGCACAGCCTGCGATAGCCAGCCTGTGCCTCGGCCTTCGAGAGAAGACGGCGGGCGACAGCTTCCTGGATGAGGTCCAGGGTCCAAAGGTGCTTAGTGCCACCAAGCGCAAGGTAGGCCACGCGCGCATCATCGTCATCGGAGGCGAAGGCGAGTCTCCTGCCGATCGCGATCCCGATGGACACGGCCTCTCCAGCATCGAGGCGCCGCGCCCGAACGCCGAGCTGCCTGCGCCATTCCCGGTCCTGCGGATCGTGAAGCCTGACGGCTAGAGCGAACTCCTCAGCAGTCGGCACGACCACCTTGATGTCTTGCGAGCGCCGGCCGATGAGATCGTCCAAGCCGACGAGCGCGGCGGCTGCGGCGCTGGCCGCGGGTGAGCCTGGATCACGGGCACTCTCATCCCGAAATGCCTTCTGGATGCGCTCCAGTTCGGCTGGCTCCTCAGCCGTGAGCCCCAGAACGCCGTGGGCAATGAGCAGAGTCCCTCCGGCGAGCGCGACAAGGTGGTCCACCCAACCAAGGACCGCGAAGTTGCGGGCGACAGAGGCATCCGCGAGCACGGCTCATCCTCACCGGCGAAACCGTGCTCCGCCCTCGATTTCCTCGAGGGCCCTGAGCTCGGACTTGTGCGCTCGCGGTCGGTCCAGGAGGCGGAGAACCTCCTCAAGGCTGAGGCCAAGGATTTCCGCCGCGTCTCCCCTCGTGACAACGCCCTTCGAAATGGCGCGATGGACCAGCCGTAGCATCCTCGCCGGGAAGCGGTCGAGAGGGCGGAGTTCATAGACGCCCAGATCGGCGGGATTGACCTCGTAGCCCATGGCAACAGCGAGCTTGCTGGGGGAGATCTGCCGCGCGTCCTCGTATTGCTTCTGTGTTATCAAGTGCTCCTGGCGAAGCCTGACCAACAGTGTGGCGTAGCTGACGCCGAAGTGCCGTTGAAGATGCACGGTGACGATCGGGTCCGCGATGTCCTCCCATACGCCGAGCTCATCCACGGCTTTGGCCAGGGCATCCGCCGGCACGAGCAGCTCCCCCGCGAAGAGGTCCGCAAACCGCTCGCGTGCGGAAGGTGCGCCGGGGAAAGAGATCCAAACGTCCACGCCATGTGAGTGAAAGAGCGCGTGGGCGATCTCGTGAGCGAGGGTGAAGACCTGGCGACCCAGGGTCATCTCGGAGTTGACCACTATGCAGAAGCCGGCGCGGGGATGGTTGTAGAAGAAGCCTGAGGGCGAGGATTCGGGGCGTTCGCCCAGGGGGAGCCGGAACACCAGGGCCACATCACCAACGATCTCGAACAGATGATCCCCGATCGGCCCTTCGTCGACTCCAAGGTGCTCGCGCACCTCGCGCGCCAGCCTGGCCGCTTCCCGCCAGCCGGCTTTGGGTCTTGCCTCAGAGAAGGGGCTTGCCTGCTTACCCGGCAGTTGGCCGCCCATGTCCTCGACGAGCTCCACATAGGAGCGAACGAGCGAGGAGAATTGGCCCATGCCCGTCCTGGCCCGCTCGCCCAGATTCGCGGGTGCCGCGCGAAACAGCACCTCGGTTGCCTCTGAGAGTGGGCGTTCGACTCCGGCGAGGAGGTCGGCTGCCGTGAGTCCGTACAGACCGGCGAGTGTGCTCAGTGTCGAGAGCGAGGGTTGGCGCTTCCCGCTCTCGTAGTAGCTGAGGACAACCCGGTTCAGGCCAACGGCTCCGGCTGCCGCTTCTTGGGACAACCGAGATCCTTCCCGGGCGCGACGAAGACCTTCGGCGAGCCTCGTAGTGTCCACGCGAACCACCTCCCAGGCCATGTTACAACCATGGCCCATGGCGCGCCAGCATGTAACACTACTGGCCAATGCCCCGGAGGTCGTCATTTGTGATCCCGCTGGCTACGGACGCTTCCTGTCATGCCCGAAGCATAGGAGCGGCCTGTGACAGTGACGGGGAGCTACGGCGCGTCTGTGGACAGGGGTTTCAGGTCGTGTCCCCGCAGCGCGCCGTGAGTCCTGAGATGGCGCTTGGGCCTTAGCGCTTGTTCGGCAACACGCCGGTAGTCACGCTTGACGGTAATCACGCGCGGCGTTACTATTCCCTCATGATCGTGTCGTTCGGGTGCGCCGACACAGAGGCCCTCGCGGGCGGCCGGCGGGTCAGGCGGTTCGTGAACATCGAGTCCGTAGCGCGACGCAAGTTGCGACAGTTGCAGATCGCGGGACGGCTCGAAGACCTCCGCGTGCCACCGGGCAACCGGCTTGAGGCACTCAATGGTGATCGCGTCGGGCAGTACAGCATTCGCGTGAACGACCAGTTCCGCATCTGTTTCCGATGGACCGCCGCGGGTGCCGAGGGCGTCGAGATCGTGGACTACCACTAAGGAAGTGAGACCATGCGGAAACTCAGTCCCGTAACGCCCGGCGAGCTGCTGCGCGAGGAGTTCCTCCAGCCGATGGGCCTCTCGCAGTACCGCCTCGCAAAGGAGATCGGCGTTCCCGCCCAGCGGATCGGCGAGATCGTCGCGGGCAAGCGCGCCGTCACTGCCGATACCGACCTGCGCCTGTGCCGGTTCTTCGGTCTGTCCAACGGATACTGGCTGCGAGCGCAGGCGGCCTATGACACCGAGGTGGCAGAAGACGCTCTCTCCGACACGCTGAAGAGGATCAAGCCGTGGAAGGGGCTCGGCGTTCGCCTGGGTCACACGGCCTAGCGAGCGCGACTCCTGAAGGCAGTGGCCGTCTGCTCGGCCTGGAGGCTCCTCAGGCCGGATGCCCCTGGCGGGTCATGAGGGCAAGGCTGCCCGGTCAACTGCTTCCGCTCTTGCCGCCCGATTCGAAGATGAGCAACTCGTTGTCGCCGGCGCCGAACAGCGTGAGTATCGTGCCGCCGCGCCGGTAGCGCCGAGCCGAGGCGAGCAACACGAGATAGGCAGACTCGGCTCTCATGAGCGCCTCGGGCCCGGCCATCTCGGTGGAGGCCAGCGGCCCCGTCTGAAACGCCCCGTCCGCTTTCGCGGTGCAGGAGCCGCTGTAGGTGTTCACTCCCGAGAAGCCGCTCACCGTTCCCTTGGAGAACGTGGCTGTGATCCCGGCCGCGCCCAGGTCCGTTGAGCTGATGCTCGACTCCGTGAGTCGCCACTGGACGCCTTCGAGCGATCCACCTTCGGGCGAGTCGCCGCCGGGCGACGCGCAGGAGGTGAACGCCAAGAGCACCGGCACGAGCATGGACAGGCAGACCGCCCTGCGAAGCGCACCTGAACCCACTGCGGACCTCCTGCATCGATGGGGGTCTGGGACGTCCTCGCCGTGGCATTCGTGGCCCGAGCGTCTCCGAACAGACTGCAGACCCGCTGCCGCCGCGGACTGTCTGAGCCGGTTGGACTGGGGAGCTAGGCCTGGCGCCCTGCGGGTGTCAGGTCCGACTTGCTCTGCGGCGGCGCCACCTTGTTGGTCTTGATCGAGCACCAGTCGATCGACCACCCGGGAGTGAACCCGCCTGCCGCGTGAATGGCGCAGAATCATCTTCCTGCCGGCACGTCGCCGGTCTTCGTAGATCCGTTGCGCTTCGCTAGACTCGCACTGGCTCCGTGTCCCCGGAGGAGGAACTGATGGAGTTAGCCGGCGAGCACCTCATCTTCTCCGCTTCCGACCTGAACACCTTTCTGGAGTGCCCGTACAGCGCGCGCCTCGAGCTCATGCGGGCACGGGGGGAACTGGCGAGTCCCGACGAGTCCGATCCCGTCCTCAACCTCCTCCGCCGCAAGGGGTACGAGCACGAGTCGGCCTACCTCCAACTGCTCAGGTCCGAGGGGCGCGAGGTGGTCATCATCCCCCAGGGCCAGGCGGGGGTCGCCGCCACCTTGGAGGCGATGCGAGCGGGTGCCCAGGTCATCCATCAGGCGGCCTTCGTCGACGAGGATTGGCGAGGGTACGCGGACTTCCTGTTTCGCGTGCCGGGCGAGTCGACCTTCGGGCCCTGGGAGTACGAGGCGGCCGACACCAAACTCGCGCGCGCAGCAAAGCCCTACTTCCTTCTGCAGCTCTGCTTCTACAGCGAGCGGCTCGCACACCTGCAGGGTACCTGGCCCGAGCACGTCCACCTGATACTGGGGGATGGGCGGACCGAGCGCTATCGGCGGGCCGACTTCGACGCCTTCTACCGCTGCGTGCGCGACCGGTTCGCCGAGGAGATGCGCACGAGCGCCTCCGACGCCTACCCCCTCCCCTGCGAGCATTGCTCGGTGTGCGAGTGGCAGTCCCACTGTCGGGCCCGGTGGGAGACCGACGACCACCTCTGCCAGGTCGCGAACGTTCGCCGCTCTCAGATCCTGCGTCTCACCGGCGCCGGCGTCACGACGATGGCCGACCTCGCCGTCCTCGGCGAGCCGCGCGTCAAGGGGATCGGGGCGGGAACGCTCGCGGCGCTGTGTGGCCAGGCTCGCTTGCAGGTCGCCCACCGCGAAACCGGCGAGCACCGCTACGTGCTTCTACCGCCGGACGGACGTGAGCGCGGCTTTGCATTGCTCCCTCCGCCCAGCGAGGGCGACATCTTCTTCGATATGGAGGGGAATCCCTACGCGGACGCTGGGCTCGAGTACCTGTTCGGCGTGGTGACGGTCCGGCAGGGCGAGCCCGAGTACCACTACTGGTGGGCCCACGACCGCGCCGAGGAGAAGCGCGCCCTGGAAGGCTTTGTGGATTTCGTTACCGAGCGGCTCGCGCGCAACCCGGACCTGCACATCTACCACTACGCTGCCTACGAGCCAACGGCCCTCAAGCGCCTCATGGGCGCGCACGGCACGCGCGAGGAAGAGATCGATGCCCTTCTCCGCAACCGCGTTCTCGTGGACCTGTACACGATCGTGCGCCAGGCAATCCGCGTCTCGCAGCCCTCCTACTCAATCAAGAAGCTCGAGCCCTTCTACATGGAGGAGCGCCAGGGGGCGATCGCGTCCGGCGACGAGAGCGTGGTTGCGTACGAGGAGTGGATCCAGACCGGCAAGGCCGAGATCCTCGAGCAGATCCGTGCCTACAACGAGGCGGACTGCGTCTCGACGTGGAAGCTTCGAGACTGGCTTCGCGAACGAGCGGCGGAAGCGGCGGTCATCTACCCGCCGCCCCCGCCCCCGCAAGACGTTGCCGAGGAACCTGCCGCAGCACTGAGTGAGGAGGAGTTGCCGGACGGGACGCCGTCGGCCGGTGAAGAGCGCGAGCGTCTCAGGGCAGCGCTGATCCTGGGGATCCCGGACGACCCGGTGGAGCGGACGCCGGACCAGCAAGCACGGTGGCTGCTCGCGCAACTCCTCGAGTGGCATCGGAGAGAGGAGAAGCCCGAGTGGTGGGCCTTCTTCGACCGTCAGGCGATGACACCTGAAGAACTCGTGGACGACGCCGACTGCATCGGACTGCTCGCCCCATCGCCGGGTGCGCCCGAGTCGGACAGACGGTCGCTCATCCACACGCTCACGTTCCCGTCCCAGGAGCACAAGATCGGCCCGGGCGCTCAAGTCATGGATTGGGCAACCGGCAAGAGGGCGGGGACGGTCATCGACGTCGATGGCGTTGAAGGCACTCTGCGGTTGAAGCGCGGGCCATCGCTGAGAGATACGCCGCTCCCGGTGGCGATCCTGCCGCCGGGGCCTCTCAACAACAAGGTCCTGCGAGACTCTCTGCTAAGTCTCGCGGCATCTGTGGTGGAGTCTCCAACAGACCACGAGGCTGTCGCGGCGTCCACGTCTCCGACAAGCCAGGCGGCCCACGGATCTCATGCGTATCGAGCCGCCCGGGACCTTCTGCTCGCCGCGCCTCCGCGGGTCCAGGGGCACACGTCTGGGACTTCTCTTGCCGACCCCGCGGTCGATCCGGTCGAGGAGGCGATCCGCCTCGTCCGTGGCCTGGATGAGAGCGTGCTCTTCATCCAGGGCCCCCCGGGCTCGGGAAAGACGTACGCGGCCGCTCGCATGATCGTCGAGCTAATGCGCGACGGGCGCCGCGTCGGTGTGACGTCCAACAGCCACAAGGCGATCCACAACCTCTTGGAAGAGGTCGAGTTGCGCGCGGCGGAGATCGGCTTTGCATTCCGAGGCGTGCAGAAGGCGACGAACGACGAGACCGCCTTCGACGGCGATTGCATCGAGGCCGTGAGGGACAACGTCGCAGTGGAGGATCGGATTGACTCGGTATCCCTGGTCGCCGGAACCGCGTGGCTGTTTGGTCGTGAGCAGATGAAGTCCGCCGTTGACTACCTGTTCGTGGACGAGGCCGGGCAGGTCTCGCTCGCGAACGCCCTCGCCGTCGCCTCGGCCGCGCGCAACCTCGTGCTGGTAGGCGATCCGATGCAGCTTTCGCAGCCGATGAAGGGCGCGCATCCCGAGGGAGCCGGCGTCTCGGTCCTCGAGCACCTCCTCGGCGACGAGCCGGCGACAGTCGGGGACGACCGGGGCATGTTCCTCGCGCACAGCCGGCGAATGCACCCGGGTGTGTGTGCGTTCATCTCCGAGGCGATGTACGAGGGGCGGCTCAGACCATACCCCGGCAACGAACGTCAGGAAATCGCCGGAATTGGCGCGGGCCTGCGCTTCATCGGAGTCGAGCACGAAGGCAACGCCCAACGCTCCGAGGAAGAAGCGGTCAAGGTGCGCGACGAGATCAAGGCGCTCCTCGGCCGCGAGTTCACGCCGAAGGAGGGCCATCCTCGGAGGATCGACGTGGCCGACATCCTCGTCGTCGCTCCCTACAACGCTCAGGTCCACTGCCTACGGCAGTTCGTCCCCGATGGCGTGCGCGTCGGCACCGTGGATAAGTTCCAGGGCCAGGAAGCGCCGGTGGTCTTCTTCTCCATGACGACATCTAGCCCCGAGGAGCTTCCCCACTCGCTCGAGTTTCTGTTCAGCCGCAATCGGTTGAACGTCGCGGTCTCTCGCGCGCAGTGCCTGGCCGTGGTCACGGCAAGCCCTCGTCTGCTGACGGTGAAGTGCCGCACTGTCGAGCAGATGCGCATGGTCAACGCTCTCTGTCGCTTCGTGGAGATGGCACAGGGGCGCGTGGAGATGACGCCGGGAACATGAGCCGGGAGTGCGTGAGCATCTCAAGATGCCCCCGCAGCGGATCGTTCCCCTTGTCGGTGCGTGACAGGAAATGCGGCCTCCATCAAACCCGGGGCGGCTCAGTGTGACAAACGACCTCTTGCGCCGCACTTGACGCTATGTCCATGCTGACATACTCTGCAGTGCGTGAACGGTAGCGCGAGCAAGCCACTCGTCTGGCTTCACGGTGAGGTGAAGACCCCACCTCTATCTGGGCCGGCTCGGACGGAGACCGGCGTTCTCCTTCGGAGGTTGCAGCGGGGCGAGCTGTTGGGCTTGCCGCATTCGCGTCCGATGCCGTCGATCGGCAGGCGGTGCCACGAACTGCGCCTCATAGACGAGGATGCGACTTGGCGGCTGGTCTACCGAGTCGACGCGGACGCGATCATCATCGCGGACGTGTTCAAGAAGAAGACGCAGGCGACGCCGAGATCGGTGATCGATGCCTGTAAGCGAAGGCTTCGCGAATACGACGCCATCGCAGGCGAGAAGGAGTGACTCCCATGCAAAAGGCCAAGAGAGATCGTCTGGAGGCCGCAGGCTGGCGCACGGGTGACGCCGCCGAGTTCCTCGAACTGACCGATGAGGAAGCGGCCTTCGTGGAACTCAAGCTGGCGCTGGCCGACTATCTGCGCCAGATCCGCGCGCAGCACGGCTGGACGCAGACGCAGGTGGCCCGCCGGCTAGGATCCAGCCAGTCCCGGGTTGCCAAAATGGAGGTGGCCGACGCCTCCGTTTCGCTGGACCTCTTGGTCAAGTCCCTGCTGGCGCTCGGGGCATCTCGCCGCGAGGTCGGCCGCGTCATTGGGCGAGCCGCGTAGCAGGCGGACGCCGGGGAAAGCAATACCCCGTCGGAGGCCTCGCGGCTGATCCGACGGGGAGTAAGTGGCAAAGTGAAGCTAACCCGCACCAAGGGAGCCGTCAATTGGGTTGTCCTCGCCTTGCTTGGTGTAGCTTCCGCAATCCTGCGTCGAATGCTCCGGCGCGCGTGTCCCTTGGATATCATGCTGGTAGCCTGTGTTGAAGTGAGCAGTGCCCGATGGGTCGACCAGACGACCGGTGGGGGCGGGGGTGAGTCAACTGATCCGAGATCGCGACGGGCGTTTCGAAACGCCGCTCTACACCGTCGGCGAGGCCGCGCGCTTCCTCGGCGTGCCGGTATCGACCTTCTCAACGTGGGTACGTGGGTATCGTCGCACCCCGGAAGGGCGCTCCGTAGTTGTGGGTGAACCTATCGTCACTTCGGTTGCAGCCGGTCGTCGAATGGCGGAGATCCCGTTCATCGGTCTGGCGGAGGGCATGGTCGTTGCCGCCTTCAGGCGAACAGGTGTCAGCATGCAGAAGGTCCGCAAGGCCCTCACGATGCTGGAGCAGCAGATGGGCGTCGAGCATGCGCTCGCCTCCGAGGCTCTCTTCACCGATGGGGTCACGGTCTTCTACGACTATGCGGGACGCGAGCGTGATGAGGACCTCTGCGGTCTCACTGAGGTGATCTCGGGCCAACGGGTGTTCGTGTCAGTTGTGCGTGAGTACCTGAAGCGGATTCGGTATGCCCGTGACCATTGGGCTGAGCGGCTTGTGCTCCCGATTACTCAGGGAGCAGTGATCGAGGTCGATCCGAAGCGGGCGTTCGGCCAACCCGTGTTCATGCGGGGCGGGGCGCGCCTGGAAGATGTGCTGCAGCGGTTCCTCGCGGGCGACAGACTCCGAGATCTGTCCGAGGACTTCGGGGTCCCCGTTGAGGACATTGAAGACGTGATCCGTGGCACGCACCAAGCGGCCGCCTGAGCCGGGTCCCGAGTTCTTCGTAGACCGGAGCCTGGGTCAGCGCCAGCTTCCTCGTGCCGCGCGCGGCTGGGGATCCGCCCCTCAATGCGGTTTGGGCCGGTAGTCGAAGGCATCGAGACAGGAGTCGTAGACCGCTCGGTCGATCCTCACCCATTCCGTTCCATTGATCCCGCGGCGGTTGGGGTAGGTGAGGCCCACGGGGAAAGCACTGGCGGCCTTGATCCAACGGTTCTGCTGAATCGAGATAGCCCGTACCTCATCCACTGCTTCTGAAAGGTCCTGGTCCTGGCTGAAGATGAGCGCGACGTCGAGGTGATCCTCACGGGTGAGCCGAACCACGTCGAGTGCGATACGCACGTCGATGCCCTTCTCCTCGCCTACCAGCAGACTGTTGACAGTGCCATCCGGGAGTGCAATCGCCCGGCTTCGGTAGCGCAGGGGCCGTGAGAAGGTGCGCACGCCACGCGTTCCCATGACGGCCAACTTCGCCATCCAGAACTGGTTCCAGAAGGGGTTGTTCTCAACGCTAGGCACTCCCGTGTAGAAGCGCGTTTCCGTCAACGTCCAGCCAAGATCGCTGGTCACTCGCTCGGCGAGCTTCGCAGGATCGAAGTTCGGGTACTCGTAGCCAAAAGCGTCCTTGGCTGCGTAGAAGAGGTTCTGGCCATCCACGAAGGCCACGGTGCGCTTGACGCCCGGCTCAAGCGGCATCGCAAAAGGCCAGAGAAAGCAATACCCCGTCGGAGGCCTCGCGGCTGATCCGACGGGGAGCAAATGGC
>JBBAAN010000012.1:0-47998 GCA_041658225.1 Actinomycetota bacterium | reverse complement strand
CGCCTTAGCGATCTCGGCCGTGATCGGCCACACGTGAACCGCTGCCAGGGTTCTCACGACCTGCCGGTCGTCGAGATCGACCTCAATCCGCCCCAGCTGGGCGAGCTTCGCGATCTCCCACAGGACGATGGCAGAGATGGACCAGGGTTGACCGCGAAGCAGTTTGCTCTCCGTCGGCGTTAGGTCTCCCGTCACTGCGTAGAGAAGGATGTGCGTATCAAGATTGATCATGCCAGCGGATTCCGGTCGAGAGGATGTCGCCCTTGACCCTGAGCTTGCCCTTCAGCGCGCCGATCAACTCGGCGGACTCTGCGCGGATCGGGATCAGCTTGGCCACAGGCTTGCCGCGTTTGGTGATCACGATGCCTTCCTCGTCGACCTCATCGAGGATGGCCAAGCATTGCTCCTTGAACTTCGCCGCACCCATCTCCTTCATAGTCACATGATAGCGCTAGTCATCCAAGCTGGCCAGTCTTCGACTGGCCCCAGATCGCATAGCGGTCTACCGGTCTCCGTTTCACGGCTGCGACGACGTCTACGCCCCCCGCTGCCAACGTCCCAAGGCAGCCGAAGGGCCTTGGGGCCCCTCAGCCCCCAGCGGGCCGCATAGACAGCCGCCTTCCGCGGATCCCAACCCCCACCCTGCGTGTGGACAATTCCGACGCACCGAGCGGTTGGTTGCCCGGGGTGGACGGCAGGCGCACGCTGGCCACCAAGAGACGAGCCCCAAGCAAACCGGCCAGCTCGACCCCCCGTTTCACGGCCACATCCGCTGAACTCGACCCGTCGGTGCCCACGAGCAAACTGCTGGTCATGCTGACTCCTCCTGCCCCGGAGATACGGCGCGGAGATGCCCGCGGCCTACCCCACCAACGTCTTCTCGGGTAGCCCGACCAGAGGCTCGCGCCTTCGACCACTCCCGACCAACGCCGCTCTCAGCAAGAGCCCCGCAGCGAGCGGCAAGAGCCCAACAAGGATCACCCCGGCAGCGGTCCCAGTCGCGGGCAGCTTGAGCCCCGCGGCCGCCGGAGCCGGAGGGGCGCCGGGGGGTGCGATGGCAGGTCGGTTGTCGACCCCTGGTCCCTCGATCCTCACCGCGTTCGTGTACACCTGTGTCGTAAGTGTGGCCTGCGGCGTGTACTGCTGCGCGGCATTGGCCGGCCCCAGCGGCACCTTCATGGATAGGCGCCCACTGCCGTCGGAGCGCAGAAGCACCGAGGTAGCGTTGTCGGAGCCAATGGTCACTTGGTAGAGCTCATTCGGCCGGTACCAAGGCGCGGTCACGACGTCTGCGCTGCCACTCCCCGCTAACTCAAAGCCTGAGGGCTGTACCGCCCGGAGATGGGAGAACTCCATCGCGGTGCGGTGCATGCTGACCGACCATCCGTAGACGGAGTAGGCTGGCTCCGCCGTGGTGTAGGTGAAGGGAACGGGCGGCTTCGGCGGGTTCGCAAATGCCTTCATCAAGTCGGGCAGGGTCTGCTTCAGGTCTCGAACCCAGTAGGGCCAGGTGTGGGTCCCCGGACCGTAGTCGTCCCAGACGTGAGGCAGGCCGATCGACACAAGTCGTTGATGGAAGCTCACGTTCTGCTGGTACACGCCGGCCTCAAGGCCGGTCGTGACGGGATCAACTTGCCCGGTCTGGTCGTACGGGCCGCCGGGCATGCCGTTGCCCGTGCGCAGGGTCAACTGGAGGCCGGCGAGGTTCCCCGCGAGATCCCACGGGTTGTAGTCGCGCCAGCGCACCTCCTCAGTTGCCCGCGGGCCCCAAACCGAGTCGGGAGGGGCAGCGTCCAACATGTTGAGTCCTCCCATGACCTGGCCGCTCGCGGCGTCGTTGGTGTCGACCGCGCCGGAGAAACTCGCCGCCGCGATGAACAGGTCGGGATGCCGTGCCGCGTAGGACATGGCCCCGAAGCCTCCCATGGAGAGCCCGGCGAGGGCCCTGCCACGACGCTCGGCAATGGTGCGCAAGTGGGCATCGACCCACGGAATCAACTGGTTGACGTGGTAGTCCTCCCACCGCGGGGGCCCGAAGGCGCTGAAGTTGTACCAGTCCGAGTAGAAGCCCGACTGCCCCGCGTCCGGCATGACGACGATCAGCGGACGGTTGGCGGTCAGCGCCTTCGCCTCGCCTGATCGAGTCCACGAGGTGTAGTCGTCGCAGCAACCGTGGAGCAGGTACAGGACCGGGTAGCGGCGGGTGGGCTGCGCCTCGTAGCCATCCGGATACAGGATGCGCACGTGTGTGTCCGATGCCAGGTCGCCGGTGCGGAAGACCAGCTCGACCAGGCGGGCGTCCAGCCGTTGTGTACTGACTAGTGCGAGCTGCCCCGGATCGTCCGCGGCCCCAGCCGGGACCGGGACCCCGCAAGCCGCGCAAGCCGCTAGCGTCAGACTGGCAAATGTAGCGACCACTGCCCGGCCCACTACCGCAAGCCGGTGCGGGGACCGCCACATCGCCTTCACACCCCGACCAGTTCGCCACCCCCGACTAGGCATGCTGATCAATACCTCCCGATCTCGCTGCGAAGCCCAGCGCCAGGGGTGACCGCGAGCGACGGGGCACGAAGCGCCGCGCCACACTGCCTCCGGCTCCTGACCACGGAACCCCCGTCCACCCGTCATCTGCCCCAACCCACGCTCGCTTGCGGCTTGCCTACACCAACCTCGTCGTCAGGTATTCCAGCGGCGAATCCGTTCGGCGGCAAGAACCAGGGCCAGGGCACCGAGCATCAGGCCGGTGGCCCCGGTTGCGGGTAGCTTGCGGGCTGGAGCTGGGCCGGCAGCGACGGCCTGATCCAGGACCAGCGCTCCGGCACCGCAGTCCGCGCCCCCGCGGGAGATCGTTGCTTTGAGCGGCAGGTCGCGTGAGGAGCCGCCGGCCATGGCCTGGTAACAGCCGGGTGCCACGACCCATCGGTAGCTCTTGGTGTCCCAGTAGGAGAAAGCGCGCTCGTCCACAAGGAAGCTCGCTTCCTTGGTCTCCCCCGGTGCCAGGACGAGCTTGTCGAAGCCCTTGAGCTGCTTGGGGGGTTGGGGCACCGATGAGGACGGGGAGGGAAGGCCAAGGTAGAGCTGGGCCACCTCCGCGCCGGTGCGCTTGCCGGTGTTGGTAACTTCAACGCTCACCTTCGCGACCGCTCCACTTCCCGCCGGGGCGGGCTCGACGCGCAGGTTGTCGTAGCGGAAGCTGGTGTAGGACAGTCCGAAACCGAAGGGGAACAAAGGCTCGATTCCCTTCGTATCGTAGTGGCGGTAGCCGACGAACACTCCCTCGGAGTAGACCGCGTGAGGGATCCCATCCTTGTCGTTCACACCCGGGTACTGCTCGGGGGTCGTGGTGGCCAGGTCCTCCATGCGCTTCGGGAAGGTCTGAGGGAGCCTCCCCGAGGGATATGCGTCCCCGAACAGCACGGCGGCGATGGCATTGCCGTCCTCCTGGCCGGGGAACCACGCCTCGAGGACCGCCTTGACCTGGCCGAGCCAGGGCATGAGCGTCGGCCCACCGGTGTTGAGCACGACGATCGTGTTGGGGTTGGCTGCCGCGACGGCGGCGATCAGGGCGTCCCCATCGCTGTCCAGGGCCAGGCTCGTGCGGTCAGATCCTTCACTCGCCGCGTAGTAGCCGAAGACGATTGCCACGTTTGCCGCCGTTGCCGCCAGGACGGCATCCTGGGTTGCGGATCCGTCGGCGTAGATGACCACATCGGCACTTGCCAGGGCCCGCTGTTCGATGGCCTGCAGTGGGGTGACCGTCGAGGTATTGCAGCCCAGCACCGCGGAAGAGCCTCCGCCTCCGCAGATCTGGCTTGCGGCCTTGCCGGCCCCTTGGCCGATAACGGCGATCGTCTTGCCGGTCCCCTCGAGCGGCAGAATCGAACCCTCATTCTTCAAAAGGACCGTGCCGTCCTCGGCGATCTTGCGGGCGAGGGCGAGGTGATCGGCCGTGGACACGTTCGTTGCGCTCGGTCCTGGAGTCGTATGGGACACCGGGTGATCGAACAAGCCGATCCGGAACATCGTGCGCAAGATCCGCAGCACCATGTCGTTCAGGCGTGAGGCCGGCACCTGGCCGTTCTGGACGGCGGTCTTGAGCGCGTCGGCGAAGTAGCTCGCGGGCATGCCGCTCATTTCCATGTCGAGGCCGGCATTGGCAGCCGCGACCGTCGAGTGCTGGGCTCCCCAGTCGGTCATGACCCAGCCGTCGAACCCGAACTCCTTCTTCAGGTAGCCGTTGAGCAAGGTAGGGTTCTCGCAGGCGTAGATGCCGTGGAACCTGTTGTAGGAGCACATCGCGGATCCAACCCTGCCCTGCTTCACGGTCGCTTCGAAGGCGGGCAGGTAGATCTCGTGCATCGTGCGGTCGTCGACATCCGCGGAGACCGTGTCCCTGTTGTTCTCCTGGTTGTTCACCGCGTAGTGCTTGACGGTCGCGACCACGTTGCTGGCCTGAACGCCCTTCACCTCTTGGACGGCCATCTCTCCCGCAAGGAATGGGTCTTCACCCATGTACTCGAAGTTGCGTCCGTTCATGGGAATGCGGCCGATGTTGACGGCCGGCATTAGCATGACGTTGACGCCCTTGTTCCATGCCTCCTGGCCGATGGCCTCGCCGAACTGCCGCCCGAGCGACGGGTCCCAGGTGGAGCTCCGGCCCATGCCTGTCGGCCAAGCCGTCGTGCCCACCTGAGCGTTCGCCACGCCCGAGGGCCCATCGTTTAGGGTCAGGTCCGGGAGGCACAGGTCGGGGTTGCCCTCGATGTAGCCAGCTCCCCCGTAGGGGTAGAAGTAGTAGTAGTCCTCCCCCACCATGTTGATCTTGTCGTCGATCGTCATGGCAGCCAGCAGTTCACGGGCACGCTGCTCCGGCGACTTGGATGTCTCCATCCACGGGCACTCGGCGGCGCGAGCCGGGCGGGCGGGAAGCCCCACGGGCACGACGGCGGCCCCGCAGACTACCGCGAGCACGGCCGCGAGCACGGCACGGTAGCGCGCTCGTGACGGCGGGAACTGATGGAGTCGCATCGCCCACCTCCCAATCACACGATGTCGGTCGGCCCTGGCGGCGTTTCGAGCCTCTCACCACTGAGGATGTATTCGCCGCGACCCCGTCGACCTCCTGTCTCCGGCCGGTTGACCCGTGAGCGCGGACCGAGCCGCCTGTCTTCCGACGAGCGCAGTCCGCAGCAGGCAATCCCGGTTCACGCGGCTACCTCTGCCCCAACGCCTCTGCGCTTCAGTACGACTGGTTCTGCCTCGATGTCTCGGATGAACTGCCTTCAGTGACGCGTATCCCCGTAGATGCCGAGGCCAGTATTGGGATCGAAGAAGTGCACCCGTCTGGTGTCGACGAACAGCTCGACGGGCTCCCGCTCTCGAACACGCGACCGGGGATCGAGTCGGGCAACAAAGACCGAGTGCGCCCCCGCCCTCTTCTCCAGATCCTGCACGGCCTCGACTCCTGTGTCGGCCGCCAGCTCCTTGATGTCCTCGGTGAGCACCGGGGGAACGTCCACGGTGAAGTGAATCAACAGCTCGGAGCCCAGAGCCTCCCGCAGATCTACGACTGCGGGCAGCCGGCGAGTCTCGGGGGCTCCCCGGACTAGGGAGGCGTCCTCCATGTCCTCCGGACGAATGCCCAGGATCACGCGCCGTCCCTTGAAAGCCGCGAGATCCGGATGCGCCGCTACAGCCTCCTCGTCGATCTCAAGCCGGTTGGCCCCGAACTCCGCGACAAGCCCGCCGGCGGACCACACCAACTCGACCTCGACCATGTTCATGGCCGGCGATCCGATGAAACCACCGACGAACAGGTTGACCGGGCACTCGTAGAGGTCTTGCGGCGTATCCACCTGCTGAAGCAACCCCTTCTTGATCACGGCCACCCGGTCGCCCATGGTCATCGCTTCGACCTGGTCGTGAGTGACGTACATGGTCGTGACGCCTAGGCTGGCCTGCGTCTTGGCGAGTTCCGCCCGCATCTGGACCCGAAGCTTGGCGTCGAGATTCGAGAGGGGTTCGTCCATGAGGAAGGCCTGGGGACTGCGGACGATCGCCCGCCCCATCGCCACGCGCTGGCGCTGTCCTCCCGACAGGTGCTTCGGCTTGCGGTTCAATACCTCATCGAGGCCCAGCATCGCCGCGGCTTCCTTGACTCGCCTGTCGATCTCGGCTTTCGGAACCTTGCGGAGCTTGAGGCCGAACGCCATGTTCTCGTGAGCCGTCATGTGTGGGTAGAGGGCGTAGTTCTGGAAGACCATCGCCACGTCCCGGTCCTTCGGAGCGATGTCGTTGACGATCCGGTCGCCGATGCGAATCGTGCCTCTGGTGATCTCTTCGAGCCCGGCCACCATCCGCAGCGCCGTGGTCTTCCCACATCCGGAAGGGCCGACCAGAACCATGAACTCCCCGTCGGCAATCTCCAGATCGAGATCGCGGACGGCCTCGGTCCCGTCGGGGAATACCTTCGAGACGTTCTCGATAACGATCGCGGCCATCCATGTCACCCCTTGACGGCGCCGGCCATGAGGCCACGCAAGAAGAATCGGCCCAGGAATATGTAGACGACAAGCGTTGGAAGCGCAGTCAGAAGGGCCCCCGCCATCTGCACGTTCCACTGCACGATCTGGCTGCCGGCAAGGTTGTTGAGAGCCACCGTCACGGGCCAACTCGAGGGCTTCGTGAGGATGATCGCGAACAGGAACTCGTTCCAGATGGACGTGAACTGCCAGATGAGCGCCACCGCGAAGCTGGGGACCGACAGAGGAACCATGATGTAGCCGTAGGTGCGCAAGATGCCGGCCCCGTCGATGCGGGCGGCCTCCAGCACGTCCGTGGGGACGGTCGCGTAGTAGTTGCGGAAGATCAGGGTCGTGATCGGAATGCCGTAGATGACGTGGACCAGAACCAACCCCGGGATGCTGCCGTACAGCCCTATGCGCTGCAGGAACAGAACCAGCGGGATGAGGATGCTCTGGTAGGGAATGAACATCCCAAACAGAAACAGCGTGAAGATCAGGTTGGCGCCCCGGAATTTCCACTTCGCGAGCACGTAGCCATTCATGGACCCCAGCATGGAGGAGATCAGCGCGGCCGGGATGGCCATGACCGCGCTGTTGCGGAGATGCGGTTTGAGCGCGCGGAACGCGGCGATGAAGTTATCGAAGTGCAGCCCGGAAGGAAGCCGCCACATCGTGGAAAGGTCGACTTCCCCGAAGCTCTTCAGGCCCGTTATGAGAAGCACGTAGACGGGCAACAGGTAGAAGACCACCATCGCCACGAGCGGTATGTAGATGAGGACACGGGTGCGCCGCTGGATGGTCAGACCTCCGCCTCGCTCTTAAGGCTGTAGATCAGATAGGGCACCACAAGAATCGCCACCCCGCCCAGCAGGAGAATGCCGATGGCGGCGCCACGCGCATAGCTATTGGCGTCGAACGTCGCCGTCCACATGTAGATGGCGGGCACATCCAGGCGCATGTCCTTGCCGCTGATTGCGACGATCAAGTCGAAGATCTTGAGGGACATGTGGCCGAGGATGATGATCGCGCTCAAGGCCACCGGCCGCAGCAGCGGCAAGATGACGCGGCGGTAGATCTGGAGCTCGCTGGCGCCGTCCACGCGAGCTGCCTCGCGGAGGTCGTCCGGAACACTCCGCAGACCACCAAGGAAGAGCGCCATCATGAACCCCGACAGTTGCCACACCGCCGGCAGGGCGATGAAGGCAATGCCCCAGGGCGGTTGCGTGGTGTGCCAGGGATTCACGAGGAAGTCGAGATGTAGCTTCTCGAACAGCAGGTTCAGGCCGCTGATGCGGCTGCCCGTGGCCGGGTTCATGAGCCATCGCCACGCCACCCCGGTGACGATGAAGGAAATGGCCATGGGGAAAAGGTACATGGAGCGAAACAGCGACTCCCCGCGAACCTTCCTGTCGAGCAGCATGGCCATCATCGCCCCGATCACGATGGCGCCGCTCAGGAAGCACGCGGTGAAAAGCAGTGTGTTTCGCACATCTATGTGGAATCGGGGGTCGTGAAACAACGCCGTGTAGTTGCTCCCCCCAGCCCAGGAGTAGTCGGGGATGAGACCCTGCCACTTGCTCAACGACACCCGCACGGACCAGCCGATGAAGCCGTAGACGAAGATCCCGATGGCCACGACCGAGGGCAGAATCAAGAGGCCCGCCAGGAGCCGGTCTTTCTTCAAACGCACTCGCTTGACACGCACCCGCGCTGCCACCTGCCTCCCGACCCGGTCTTCCTCTGGCTTTGCTCGCGCCCAGCTTCTGGTTGGGTTGGCTACCGACCGAAACGACGCCAGGCTAGCCTCCGCTCAATGCGGAGGCTAGCCTGGGGGTCAAGACAAACTTCATTACGTGCAGGGGCCGGCGGCCTTGCACGCAGCGCTCAGCGCCGCCTGGAAGCCTGCCTGGTTGAGCTGATTGGCCAGGAACAGACCGAGCGCCGTGTTGATCTGGGACTTCCAGTTGTCGTTGGCGGCCGCCCCGTGCGCGAGGCTGCCCACGATTTTGTCGGCCTTCCACTGATCCATGGACCACTGGAGGTACTCGTCGTAGAGACTGCGGTCGGCGTCCTTGCGGGCCGGAATGGATCCCTTGACGGGGTTAAACGCGTCCTGGCCTTCCTTGGAACCCGCCACAATCAGCCAAGCCTTTGTGCCGTCCGGGTTCGGCGAGCTCTTCGGCCATACGAAGCTGTCGGAGAGCATATCGAACACCCCGTCGGTCCCCGGTGACGCGGCCCACCCAAAGCCGGTGTTCGGCTTGAGGTTCTTCTGCTTGAAGAAGCCCTCCGCCCAGTCACCCATGATGGTGAACGCGGCGTTTCCGTTGACCACCAGTTGAGCCGCCTGGTCCCAGCTGAGCGTCGAGGCGTCCTTGTTCGTGTAGCCAAGCACCTGGGCGAAGGTCGCGATTGCTTGCTTGACTTCGGCGCCGGTCCACGAGGTGGATCCGCTCCACAGCCCGTTGTACTTGTCGGCCCCCGCACTCCCGAGGAGGACCGTCTCAAAGAGATGCATTGATGTCCATTGCTCGCCCATGGCGAGAGGAGTGACGCCTGCGGCCTTCAGCTTCGCGGCAGCCGTGAAGAATTCGGCCCAGGTCTTCGGAGCCGTGACACCGTTCTTCGAAAGAACGCTGGGGTTGTACCAGAGGACGTTCGCGCGATGGATGTTCACCGGAACCGAGTAGATCTTGCCGTCCTTGGAGATCAGGTCGATGAGACTCTGGGGCATTACGTCCAACCACCCCTGATCCTTGAACAGGTCGTTGAGGGGTTGTATCTGGCCGGCGGCAACGTAGGTGCCGATCAACTCCTGGCCCGCATGGCCCTGCCAGGAGGCGGGCGGGTTGCCGGCGGACAGACGCGTTGCGAGCACCGCCCGGGCGTTGGTTCCGGCCCCGCCCGCGACGGCCGCATTATCGAAGGTGAAGTCCGGGTACTTGTTGTTAAACACCTTCACCATAGCGGCCAAGCCATCGGCCTCGCCTCCGGCCGTCCACCAGGAGAAGACCTCCACCTTCTTGCCGGCCGCCTCCTTCTTCTCGCCGCCGCACGCGGCCGCTGACAGTGCCAGCGCCAGCGCCAGTGTTGCGATGATTCCTCTTCTCACATGCCTCATGTGTCTCCTCCCTGCCTCCGCTATCTACTCGCCGCCCTGTCCGCGCATATCTGATCCGCGACCACCCCCTCCTTGGGTAAGACCAGGATTGCCAAATCAAGCTCGCCTTCGCCCCCGCCGAACTGATGTTCCTCGTTCCGGCCGCCATCATATCCGCCCGCGCGAGACCCCGACAGGGGGAAGCTCCCTCGCCACCGGTCCGTCCGTGGCGTCCCGCGCTATCCACCGGACATCCGCCGGAACGGCATCTCCGCCGCGCCGCGATTCGTCTCCAGGGGGTGGTGTCGAACCAGGATCACGCACAGTAGGTCCGCAAGCTCGAACTCGTCGAATCCAGCCACGTCGGCCCGACATCCGGACGCCCGCACGGCACACAGGACGCCGATGCCGGCGCGGTTACTCGCGGCGAAGACCGCGGCAGGCGGATGGCTCCGGGGCAGGAGTTCGCACGCGGCGGACTCCGCCATCTGCTCGTACCTTGGCGTCGTAGCGCCTACCGCACCGGGCCACGCGTGGACCTGGCCCATCTCGCAGCCAGCACCGCCAGGACTGCGAGTACCGGAAGCCCCGCGCCGACGGGCCCGGTGGCGGGAAGCGCCCTCGATCTGGACGCAGACGCCGTTGTGTCCACCGGCCTGCACGCGAAGTCACGAAGCTGACTTGAACTCATCGACGGTGGCGCCGCATCGGGGCTTGTTCCCCAAGCCTCATTGGCGAGCGGCCCCATCTCCAGTCGCAAAGTGCCGCTGCCGGCCAAGGCCTCGTGTGTGAACCAGGTCTTCGTCAGCGGCATCCCGCCGAGTGCCGCTGACTGCACGTACTTGTTGACGAGCGAGGCACCCGGAGCTTCTACGACGAAGCTCTTCCCCTCGGGCAGGCTGATCGCCGCGCGCTCGAACACGGGGCTGGCGATAGTGTACGTTGGGGAACCGGGAACGACTGGGTAGAAGCCGAGCGCGCTCCAGACGTACCACGCGCTCATCGTGCCGAGATCGTCGTTGCCGGGCAACCCGTCGGGCGTCGGGCGGTACAGCCCCTGGTAGGCGCGGCCGAGGGCCTGCGTCTTCCACGGCTGTCCGATCCAGTTGTACAGGTAGGGCGCTTGTAGGTCGTGCTCGTTGGACGGTGCGTACTGGTTCCCCACGTAGACTATGCCGAAGGCTGTAGCCTTCTGCTGGGCCTCGGCAGGGGCGCTGAAGAAGGTATCCAGCTGCTGGACCACGAAGCCGTCGCCTCCCTTGGGCTCTGAACCCATCCGGTTGAACAGCCCGCGTAGGTCGTGCGGCACAAGCCAGGTGTACTGCCAGCCCGTCCCCTCGACGAACCCTTGGGGGGACTCGGGGAAGTAGGGATTCATCCAGGAACCGTCCGAGAGGCGGGGCCGCACGAAGCGGGTCTCGTCGTCGAAGACGTTGCGCCAGTTCCCCGCCAGTGCCAGCAACGCGTCACGGTCGGCCGTCTGCCCCAGCCGATCGGCCATCAACGCCAACGCGAAGTCGCCGCTGGCATGTTCCAGTGTGCGGCTGGCGCCTCCGCTGTTGATGTCCTCCGGAACGTACCCTTTGGTCAGGTAGCTCGGGTCGCGACGGGTCTTGAGCGCAAGGGTCCGTGCCCCGTCGTACAGCTCCGAGAGGGAGTCATCAGGCACAAGTCCCCGGCAGTAGCCGTCGGCTATCACTTGCAGGCCGGGCTCGCCCACCATGTGGTCGGGGTAGCGGTTCATGAGGCTCCATCGGGGCAGCCGACCCCCCCAACGCTTGATCGCGCCGAGGGACCGCATCATGTCGCGGAAGCGATCCGGGGCAATTAGCGCGAGTAGAGGCATTTCGGCCCGGTACGTATCCCACATCGAGAAGTTCGCATAGTAGGTCGAGCCGGCACGCATCGGGTCTTTCGGCCCACCGATGCGGTGGACGGCGCCGTCGTGCCCCAGGTACTCGCCGTTCGCGTCGCTGAAGATGTTCGGGTGATGCTGGGCGTGGTACAGCGCGGTGTAGAAGGCCCGCTTGTCCAGGTCGGTCCCACCGGTGACCGCGATCGTCCGCAGAACCTCATTCCACGCCTCGCGGGTGCGCGCGCGCAAGCCGTCGAAGTTGAAGTCTTCCCCCGGCAGTTCCGCCTCGAGGTTGGTCAAGGCATTTGCCTGGCTCACGAAGGAGATGCCTACCTTGACGACGACATCCCGATCCTGGGTGGTGTCGAAAGAAACGTACGCGCCGCCCCCCGCACTTCGGACGATGGACACGCCAGGTTGTATGGGCTGGCCGGGGGCTTCCCAGACACCCGAGGAGGCGAAGTCACGGTCGAAGCGCGCGGCGAAATGCACGGTGCAGGCGTGTCCTGAGCCCTCCCGCTTTGGGTTGGTCGTGCCGACGACCGTCCGGGCATCGACAATGTCGACCGATTCGGACCAGTAGCCGGGCGTGCTCTGGACGTCGTTAGTCTGCCCGCCGGGTATCTGACGGCCGGCATCGATGAGCACGTTGGCCTGCAGCCCGGGCGGGAAGGTGTAGCGGTGCATTCCCACCCGAAGGCCTGTGGTCAGCTCCGCGTTGATCTGGTAGGTGTCGAGCGATACCCGGTAGTAGCCCGGGGAGGCCTCCTCGTTCGCGTGGTTGAACTTCGACTGGTAGCGCTTGACGTCCGTGGAAACGATGGGGCCGGCCGTGGGCATGAAGGGAAGGCTTCCTCCCTCCCACACTCCCATCGACTCGACGTGGACGTGGCTGAATCCCCGGATGAACTGGTCGCTCCACGAATACCCCGTGTACGCGAATGGACCCTCGGTGTCGGGAGAGAGTTGCACCATGCCGTATGGCGCCGCCGGCCCCGGGAAAACGAAACCGGAACCAAGGGTCCCGACAAACGGATCGACGTAGCCGGCCAAGTCCTCGGTGGATTCGGCGGCCGCTCCAGTGGAAGCGTGTGGCGAGAGGCTCTGGAGCGCAGCTTGGGCCTGCGGCGTCATCAAGGCTGCGATCACCCCGACCACGATCCCGACCCACACCGCCCGGCTGCAAGTCCTTCCCATGGTTCGCCCTCCGAGGTAGTGAAGCTCGAACGCGGCCGCGTTCGAGGGGCTTGCCTCCCGGCGTGGCCTGACCGGGCTGGTCATGCTGACGCTCAGCATGCGGAGCGGGGGTTACCTCAGGAGCACCCCCTGCCCCCGCAGCGACGCCGGCACGCGTGAGCCCTTGTGCCAGATGTGCGCCGCAACAGAGACAGCACTTCCGCCTTCCCCCCCCTAGGGCATTCCTTGTAGCATGCGAGCGTTCGCGTGACAAAGCGGGGGGTTGGCGTGTGTCGAGAAGACGGATTGATGGCGTGTAAGCGTTTGTATAGCCCGACAGGTTGACCCACATCGGCGTGACCCGGCGAGGCAGCCGGTTTGGGGGCAGTGATGGTCCACATCATCTCCCGCAAGGTGCGCGTGTGCGTCGCGGCCGCGCTCGCACTCGCGGCAACGGCCGCGCTCGCGCAGGACGCCGGTGGGCATCCCCAGGACCTGGCCGTCTACGCCAACCCGTTGGTCGGCACAGACGCCGCCCAGCCCGACTTCGGCACCGGCGGCGGGGCCGGTAACACCTTCCCGGGACCCACGCTCCCCTTCGGGATGGTGCAGTTCAGCCCGGAGACCGACCCTTCGAGGGTCAACTACACCGGCGGGTACACCTACTCAGACTCCACGATCAGGGGATTCAGCCTCACCCACTTCAGCGGAGCCGGGTGTGGCATCTTCCAAGACCTCCCCCTCGTTCCCACCACGGAACAGGTGACGGAGTCGCCTGCGAGGCCTGGCTCGGCAAACCTGAAGGACCAGTTCCTCGCGCGCTTCGATCACGCGCACGAAGAAGCCACGCCGGGCTACTACCGGGTACGCCTCAATCCAACTACCACGTCGCCCGTCGACGTGGAACTCACCACCGCCACCCGAACCGGCATCGCCCGCCTCACCTTCCCGGGCACCCCACAGGCGAGTGTGCTGCTGAACGCCGGCGGCAGCGCGATGGCGAATGACTCGGTGCGGGTGAGCATCGACCCGGCCAGGCGCGAAGTGTCCGGCGAGGCCACGAGCGGCCGCTTCTGCTACCAGGCCAACAAGTACACAGTGTACTTCTCGGCCGAGTTCAGCCACCCCTTCTCCGCTTACGGCACGTGGGAGTCCGGCCAGCTCTATCCGGGGTCCACCGATGCGCAGGCGACGGCCGTCATCCCCTACCCGGCACCCTTCGAGATGGCTCCTCCGGGCACTCCGACCTCGCCCTATCCACGCCCATCCGGGACCGCTCAGGGCGGTGCGTACGTCACCTTCGACACGACGCGGGAACGAGTAGTCGAGGCGCGAGTCGGCATCTCCTTTGTGAGCGTGGAGAACGCGCGCGAGAACCTGTGGGCCGACACCCGCGGAAGAAGCTTCGACGCAGTCCGCCGCGCAGCCCGCGCGGAATGGAACGACACGCTCGGCAGGATCGAGGTGACCGGAGGCTCGCGAGCGGACCTCAGGGTCTTCTATACCGCCTTGTACCACTCCCTCCTCGGTGCGAATGTCTTCAGCGACGCGAACGGCGAGTACTTCGGCTTCGACGGGAAGGTGCATCGGGCCGCGGGCTTCACCAAGTACGCCACGTACTCCGGCTGGGACACCTACCGAACCCAGATCCCGCTCGTGGCGATCCTCTTCCCCGACCGGGCGAGTGACATGGTCCAGTCCCTGGTGGTGGACGCCAAGGAGAGCGGCTGGCTTCCCAAGTGGTCGCAAGCAGCCACCCACACCAACGTTATGGTGGGGGACCCGGCCGATCCGATCATCGCGAGCGCCTATGCCCTCGGGGCGCGGCGGTTCGACACGGCAGCGGCCCTGGACGCCATGGTGAAGGGGGCCACCCGGTACGAGCGCGCGGAGACGGATCGGTGGCGCTATGTCGAGCGGCCGGGCAACGTTGAATACCAGACCCTCGGCTACGTCCCGCACGAGGAGGACGTCCTCGGGGCCACCCCCATCGCAGCCGTGACCCCGTTCGTCGACCCCGGCTTGGTATGGGGCTCGGCGGCCACCACCCTGGAGTACACGGTGGCCGACTGCGCCATCGCGCAGTTCGCGTCGGCGCTTTCCAAGGAAGACGTCGCCGCCACGTTCCTCAAGCGGGCTGACAACTAGAGGCTCCTGTTCAGCGACGGCTACATCCGGCCCCGCTCCGCTACGGGGGCGTTCCTCCCGACCTACGACCCTGCCAGCGGCGATGGGTTCGTCGAAGGCAGCGGAGCCCAGTACACGTGGATGATCCCTCACGACGTCGCCGGCCTCGTCGAGGCGATGGGCGGGCGCGAGCAGGCCGCTCGCCGGCTCGACCAGTTCTTCGAGGAGCTAAACGCGGGGCCGACGTCGATCGCGCGTTCCTCGGAAATGAGCCCACCATGCACACCCCCTGGCTCTACAACTGGGTGGGAGAGCCCTGGAAGGCTCAAGCCGTGATCCGCAGGGCGATGCTGGGCCTCTTCCACGACTCCGCCGGCGGCATTCCCGGAAACGACGACGGGGGCACGATGTCCGCGTGGTACGTGTTCGCGGCCATGGGCCTCTTCCCGTCCGTCCCGAGTACCGACGTGCTGGTTCTCAGCAGCCCGCTGTTTCCGAAAGCGACACTGCACCTGCCCGGAGGTGACCTGGTGATCATGGGTGACGGCGCTGCGCCCGACGCCCCGTACGTCCAGCGCCTCACTCTGGACGGCAAGTCCTACGACAAGTCTTGGCTCCGCTTTGCGGATGTTGCCCGCGGTGGGACCCTGAGATTCGAACTCAGCAAGAAACCCAACGTGCAGTGGGCTAGCGACCCGGCCGCAGCGCCTCCGTCGCGCGGCCCCAAGGAGACTGCGGCGTGCGTAGGTGGGCTTTCGTCCGAACGAGCGGAGAATGCTCTTGTATCTCCAAAGCAGAGACTACCCTCCACCGGAGTTCCCGTCGTGCCGGCGCTGACGCTTGCACTACTGGCCGCCGCGGGACTGGTGGGGGGCTGGAGGCGAATTGGCCGCTAGTCTCCTGCCTCTGACGCTTCTTCCCAGCGGGCGACCTTGCCAAGGATCTCGTCTGCGCAGGCATGCCACTCGAAGGGCTCGGGGTGGGCGTTGTTCTGTCCGTCGAGTCCTTGCGGGTCTTGTCCCGGCGTTGCTCGCGGCTGCGGTCGCCGGCGTCGCTTTCCCCGGGAAGGCTGCCGCGGGATCCACTCAGCCAACCGGTTCCCTGCGTGCCGGCGTCGGGAAGACCGACATCACCCCAGACCTCGGGCGCTCGTTCGGCGGCTACGTCCGTCCCGATATCTCCACCAAGGGTGTGGCTATTCGCATGCAGGCCCGTGCCCTCGTTCTGGCTCGGGGAGCCGAGAAGCTCGCCCTTGTCTCCGTCGACCTCAACGGGACGAGCGGAGGACTGCAACTGGGAGTCGCGCAGCGCCTCCGGAATCTGGGTTTCGACAACAAGAACGTGTTCATGGCCGCGTCTCACACTCACGCCGGTCCGAGCGATTTCGGACCGAGCAAGCTGCCCACCCTTCCCACGAAAGCCGACCTGCTCCCGTTTGTCGTCGAGCAGGTGGCCAGGGCCGTCGAGCAAGCCAACGCCGGCCTTCGCCCTGCGGTCGCAGGCTGGGGAACCGTCGATCTGTTCAACGCCAACGACAACCGAAGCATAGAGGCGCACCTGGCCAACCACGGCATGGATCTCGAGCCCTATACCGCTCTAGCCAGTCAGGATCCCATGGGAGTGGACCACACCCGCGATCCCGCGCTGCACGTGCTGAGAGTCGACTCCGTGGGCACCGACGGTCGCCGGACGCCACTGGCTGCTTGGGCCAGGTTCTCCGCGCACAACACTGCCTTCCCGCCCTCCAACGTCTACTACTCGGCCGACTGGGGTGGAGCGGCTGTGCGCCACTTCGAATCCATCCTCGAGGCCGACGGCCATCCCGGCATCATGGCGATGTATGCCAACGGCAACGAGGGCGACATGTCGCCTCGCTTCGAGGGCTACAACCCGTACTCGACTGCCGACCTCCAGGGCAAGAAGGTGGCCCGAGCGATGCGGACCGCCTGGGAGCAGGCGGGCAAGAACCTGCAGGCGGAAATCGAGATGGGCGCCAGGACGGCCGTCGTCTGCTTCTGCGGCCAAGAAGTCGAGGGCGGCCAGGTGGCTTCACAGGGCTTCCTGGGCCTGGGATTCCTGGGCGGCGCCGAGGACGGGCCGAGCCCCTTCTACGACCCGCTTCAGACCGAAGGCAAGCGCATCCCGGCCGAGTTGGCCGACCCCGTGCAGGGCCGCAAGCTGATAGCCGTGCCGGCCCCCCATCCCAACACCGTTCCCGTGACCCAGCTAAGGATCGGCGATGCGCTCCTCGCGGGAATCCCCGGCGAGCCGACCGTGGAGACAGGCCGGCGGATTCGCGCCGCGATGGCGAAGGCGATGGACCTTGCGGCACACGGCATTCGCCGCACCTTCGTCGTGGGATTGGCTCAAGACTCGACCGGGTACTTCACCACCCCGGAGGAATACGAGCAGCAGCACTACGAAGGCGCGAGCACGGTGCACGGGAAGTGGTCCTCCAATCTGCTGATCGCCACACACGCCGACCTCACGCAGCGCCTGCTCACGGGGAAGCCGGATCCCGAGCCCCAAGGGGAACTCTCATGGCCGAGTCTCACCGAGCCGGCCGCGATCACGGGAGACGGTGGTAGTCCCGGACAGATCACGGGGCAACCCGCCGAGAGAGTCGCCCGCATGCAGGTCGTGACGATGAACTGGACGGGAGGCGCGTCGGGGAAAGACCGGCCGCTGGACGGTTCTTTCGTGGCCCTCGAACGCAAGGGCGCCCTGCCGCCGAGCGCATCGGCCTCCGCGCGGGGACTGCGGCAGCGGACCCTGCCCGCAACCGGTCCCTGCGGCCGAACGGCCGGCTTGGCCCTTGGGTTGATCGCTGCGGCGGGCATTCTGGCCGGCGTCAGACGCCGCGGGCTGCCCCGAGCCCTCGCCGTCGTCATCGCAGGAGCGTTGCTCGCAACCGGCATGCAGGCTACCTCGCACGCGGCGGCACCGGCCGACGACTGGCACGAAGTCACGTCTGACTTGGGCCTGGGGTTCGAGTGGCTATACGACGACACAACCTCTTCCTACAGCACCGTCTACGACATTCCGCCCGACCTGCCGCTCGGGATCTACCGGCTGCGAGTCAAGAGTGCCCAGTACACCCTGCACTCGCCACCGTTCGAGGTGGTGGCCTCAGACGGCCTGGTGGTCAGGGGAGTCACAGTCGAGAAGGTCAACAGCGAGACACTGCTCCGCTTCCAAGCCGCGAATCCGGCCCCCGATCCCAACGCCAACCTGCTCGACCGCGACAAGCGACCCACAGGAGGAAGCCTGAAGTTCGCGATCGGTGGCAAGGACATCCAAGCGATATACGACCCGAAGTCACAAACGTGGGCAGCAAGGATCCCGGCAGACGTGGTCGCCGGGGAGGTTGTCGTGGCCGAGCACGGCCTCACCGATGCCTGGGGAAACACGTCTGGAGCGGAGAAGGCCCTTCGGGTGGGCCAAGTAGAGGACCTGAAGTGGCCGCCGGTCATGCCGATCGCGGGAGGGCCGTGCCCCGGCGCAACAGGCGAGGGAACCTTCTACCCCCCCGGCCTGTTCCCGTGGCCGCCCGGTCCACAGGACGGCTGACGGAAAGGCAAGACGGGCTAGTGCCGGACCGGCCCCCGTTCTTCGCCGGCTTCAGGTTGATGCCGTCAAACGCCGGCGCCACATCGGGCAGCCTCGTGGTCGGCCAAGGCCCATCAAGGCACATAATGAGAGCCAAGAGCTTGGACCGGACTGGAGGGGGCATGCCAAAGGACACCTCGAAACCTCGCGTGGCCCGCCCAGTTCCACCGGTAGAGGGGATCGCCGCGGTGGAGGAGGCACAGGCCTGGCTGGCGGCCATCGTGGAGTCTTCTGACGACGCGATCATCGGAGGGGCGCCGGACAAGATGGTTCTCACCTGGAACGCGGCAGCCGAACGGCTGTATGGCTACACCGCGGCGGAGATGATCGGCCGGTCGATCGCGGTTCTGGTGCCGCCCGATCGCCAAGACGAAGTCGTCGACATCATGAATCGGGCGCGGCGGGGTGAAACGACCAAGCGCCTCCGGACCGTTCGCGTTCGCAAGGACGGCAAGCTCGTGGACGTATCTCTCACCGTCTCACCCATCAAGGACTCCATGGGTGCAGTGGTCGCTGCCTCGATCACGGCCCGGGACATCACCGAGTTCGCGGCGGCGGCGCGGGCCCCGCAGGAGAGCGAGGAGCGGTATCCCAGGATTGTCGAGGCCGCCAACGAGGCTGTGTGGACTATCGATGCGAACTCGAACACCGTCTCCGTAAGCGCCGAGATGGCCGACATGCTCGGCTACACACCCGAGGAGATGATCGGCGTTCCACTGTTTCGTTTCATGGACAAAGATGACCGGGCAATCGCGGTTGGGAACGTGGAGCGCAGACGCCGGGGCATCGCCGAGCAGCACGAGTTCAAGTTCCGTCGCAAGGATGGCTCCGCGTTGTGGGTACTGCTGGGTGCCCGACCGCTGACGGACGCGGCGGGCGAGTATGCGGGGGCTGTGGCGGTGGTCGCCGACATCACCCAACTCAAACGGGCAGATGAGGCGCCCCGGCAAGCGCTCGAGCGTGAGCGCGAATCCGCTGACCGCCTTCGGGCACTCGATGAGACCAAGAACATGTTCCTTCGGGCCGTTTCCCACGACCTGCGAACACCCCTCACGGCCATTCGGGGCCTAGCGGAGACACTGAAGCTGCACGGTGCGCGCCTCTCGCACGAGGACGCGGTGCGCCTGACTGAGAGAATCCTGGCCAACGCCGTGCGCATGGAAAGAATGACCAACAACCTCCTGGACTTCGACAGCCTGTCTCGTGGAGAGCTTGCGCCGGACCGACGCCCGGTCGACATCGGGTCCCTGGTGCGGGAGGCGGTCGCTGGGACCGATCCGGAGGGCCGGCCCATCGAAGTGGAGGTGGAAGAGGAAGCGCTGATCGCCCGTGTCGATCGCGACCAGGTCGAACGGATCATCGACAACCTTCTTGGCAACGCAGTCCGGTACTCGCCTCCGGAGACACCCATCTGGATTCGGCTCTGTCGCCGGGACGGCGGAGTGCTCATAGCTGTCGAAGACTCCGGTCCCGGCGTTCCGGACCACCTCAAGGAGGCAGTATTCGACCTCTTCCGGCGCGGCGAGGACGTCCGCCCAAAGGGGGCCGGGATCGGTCTGTCCGTGGTGGCCAGGTTTGCGGAACTTCACGGGGGCCGTGCCTGGGTCGAAGACCGCCCCGGAGGCGGCGCTTCCTTCCGAGTCCTCCTGCCCGAGGCTTGAGGGGTGCAGGCGGGTTCTCGTGGAGGCAAACCTGGCGTGAGACTGTGATCCTGTCGGTCGGGTGAACTCTGTATCTCGCACGGGGGGCTGTGGCAGACTACCGGTCCCGGCTTGTCCTCGCGAGTCCGACGCCGCGGTGCCCCCACTTGGAGTTGGACTTGCCCACGAAGCTCGTTTCGTGACAGGGGGCACTCGATTGGGCAGCGGAAGCTGATGTAGTAGTATGCAACTACTATGTTGACCCTTCCCGAGGCGGCTCAGCGCGTGGGCCGCGATCCTGAGACGGTGCGGCGCTGGATTCGCTCGGGCAAGCTCCGGGCCAGAAAAGTCGGCACCCAGCATGTGATCGACGAGCAAGACCTTGAGGCAGCGATCGGTCCCTCTCGTTCCCTTCCCCTGCCCAAAGCCTGGAGGCAAACGTGGACGGGCGAGCCCCAACCCGACTGGGTACGGATCCTCGACCTGTCCCGCCGCGGCCGCTGATGCTCGTCGTCGACGCCAGCGTGGCTCTGCCCGCCTGTGGCTCACCAGAAGGGTTTGCTCTGTTCGGCAACGAGGAGCTGGTGGCACCCCCCTTGCTCTGGTCGGAGTCTCGCTCCGCCCTACATGAGGCGCTTTGGCGAAGGGAGATCTCGCGGACGCAAGCGCTTCAGAGCCTGCACGCTCTCGAGCGATCGCCCATCCGCCGGCGAACCGACCCACGCCTGGGCATCACCGCTTGGGAACTAGCCGATGAATTGGGGTGGGCGAAGACCTACGACGCCGAGTACCTGGCGCTTGCGCGCCTTCTCCGCTGCAAACTCGTGACTCTCGACGAGCGGCTGCGACGCGGTGCCGACCGCCTGGGGCTCGTGGTTGCGCCGAGCGATCTCTAGAGACTCGGCGCGGTTGTCCACCGGCCGCCTGAGGCTTTCGCTGGATGAGGGGCACCAGCCGCAGTTCGGCACGATAGCCTTCAGGGAGCTGTCCACGCGGCCTCAACTACTGCCTCGGGCGGGAAACGCTGCTGGCCGAAGGTGCTTGGGAAGGTGTCGGTACTGCCAATCACGCTCCTTGGCGGTGACAACGCCAGCGTCGACGGGGACGGCGGCGCGGGTGGCGGCCGTGACAGCGTAGGTGGCAGCGTGACGGGCGTGACCGGCGACGTGGGCGGTTGCGGCGGCGTGACCGGCGGGCACGGGCGGCGGCACAGGCTGCAGCTTGCTCGGCGTCGCGTGCGGCGGCGTGGGCGGCAAGAGCGGCGGCGCGCACCTCGCTCAACGCTATCTCACCACGCACCCAGGCACGTCCCGCTTCGACAGCCTTCCGAGGTCGGTTATCTTTCGGGCACTTCTCCTCGAAGTATGGGAGTACGTGCTCGGCGCAGTCTGTAGCCCAGAGCACCAACGACCTGTGGTCCCGCTCGTCGAGCCTCATTCCTCTTCCTCTTTCTGCTTCAGCTGCCCTCCGCGAATGGCGACTGGAGACCGACGGGGCAACGGGCCGCCGCCCGCGCCAGGAAGCGGAGACCCGAAGCCTCCCGCCTGCTCGCGTCATTCCCGGAACTCGGCCGAGGGTTCGAGGCGGTGGTCATCGGGGAACCTCAGCGAGCCTTCTGTGGGCCCCAGTTCGCCTTGACGTTTCCCCTGTTCGAACACTACGGCGTGGAGCTGTGGGTACCCGAGGTCGGAGGAAGGGTCGACCCGGGGTCGGAGGCTCACGACCTCGTGATGACCCTCTTCGGCGGGATGAGCAAAGGTGAGCGGGCTCGAATCAGGACAAGGGTGCGGGCCGCCATGGCTGCGCAAGCGGCCACCGAAGGGCGCTTCCTTGGCGGCCGGCCTCCATACGGCTACGGGCTCGCCGATGCGGGCCCCCACCCGAACCCGGGGAAGGCGGCCCAGGGGATCCGTCTGCATCGCCTAGAGCCCGACCCCCTAACGACACCGGTGGTAGGGCGGATCTTCGAGGAGTACGTTTCGGGCAAGGGCCTCTACGCGATTGCCGAGGGGCTTACCCGGGACGACATCCCTTCTCCGTCCGCCTACGACCGTGTGCGGAATCCTCACCGGACCGGGGAGGCATGGAGCAAGAGCGCGGTCCGGGCCATTCTCCTGAACCCCCGCTACACGGGCGTCTCGGTCTGGGCGAAGCAGCGCCGAGAAGAAGTGCTCATTGACATCGAGGACGTGGCCGCGGGCAACCGAAGCAGGATGGTGTGGAACCAGCCTGGAGATTGGGTCCGCTCCGCCGCGCCTACCCACGAGGGCCTGGTCAGCCCGGAACTCTTCGAGGGGGCACAGCGCCGCCTGGTGGCCAACCGGGGAACCGTCCTTCACCGCAAGCCGCGGGCCACCCCTCGCCCCTACGTCCTCCGCCGCCTCCTCCACTGCGGGCTGTGCCAGCGCCGGATGCAGGGAAACTGGAACAACGGACAGGCCTACTACCGATGCCGCTACCCAGCGGAGTACGCCCTCGCGAACCGGATCGGGCACCCGAAGACCGTCTACATCCAGGAAGCCGAGATCGTCCCCGCCCTGGACACCTGGCTGGCTCAGGTCTTCGGCCGCGAGCACATCGAGGAAACCCTGGACGCCCTGCTGGCCGCCCAGTCCTACCCCGTAGCCGATGATGCCCGCCTGGCCACCGGCCGGCGGACCCTGGCCGAGTGTCACGTGAAGCTTGAGCGGTACCGGGCGGCACTCGAAGCCGGCGCGGACCCCGCCGTGGTCACGACCTGGATCCGCGAGGTGACCGAATTCAGGCAGCGGGCCGAGCGTGAGATGCGGTCCGCAGCGCCGGCTACAGGGTGGCACCGGGAGGATCTCCGCGCGCTCATCGAAGCCACCGCAGACCTTGTCCCTGTCCTACGGACCGCCGATGCCACGAGAAAGGCGGAACTCTACGGGACTCTCGGCCTTGACCTGACCTACCACGCGAGGGAGCGCCGAGTCACGGTTGAGGCCGAATTGGACATGTGCAGAGTTCGTGTCGGAGAGCCGACTCGAACCTTATGCCCACGGCTCATCCTGCGCGGGGAGCTTGCGCTCGCACGATAGCGCCCGGGCCTCTCTCCCCCATCCTGGTCGAACCCACCCCGCGCCTCTTGGCCGAAGCTCTGCACCGGCTGGGTCACGCAGCAGGCCCGGAACCTCTCCTGGAAGCTCGCCGGGCGTGGACCGTTTCATTTCCTCATTAGGGACAGGGACTCCAGGTACACGAGGAGCTTCGATGCGGTCTTTGCCGGTGACGGCATCGAGGTCATCCTCACCCCGGTCCGGGCTCCGAGGGCGGACGCCTTCGCCGAACGATGGGTCCGCACCGTGAGGCGTGAATGCCTGGACTGGACGCTCATCCTCGGCCGCCGCCACCTCGAACGGGTCATCCGGGATTACGTTGCCCATTACAACGCAGGGAGGCCACGCCACTACTCGGGCTTCGTGCTCCCCATCCAGGGCCGGACACGAGCCCGCTCAAGGAGGTGTGACCGGCTCGGGTTGAGCGCAGAGAACGGCTCGGCGGCTTGCTCCATGAGTACTGCGAGACGGCCGCGTGACGGAATCGCTGGCCGTTAACAAATCGGGGTTTGTGTACCCAACAGGAACCGCCAAGACTGCTAGAAGGGCGTTGTTACCGGTGATTGGCGTGTCGAGGCGTGGGGAAGCAGAGCCTTGGGCAACGGGGAGAGCGCGGCATCCCGGACGCTAGAGGGTCAAGACGGTCAAAGGGAATGGCAAAGCTTTCACCTGCCGGAAGTCCGAGTCCGCGGTCACGAGGGTACGCGAACCAAGGTGCTGAGCTAGCGCCAGGTGCTGCGCATCGTGCACCCCGCCGATATCGGCAAGCCGGTCAAGCCACGACTCCAACAGGTCGCCTGCTGTGCATGCAGGAGCCGCCAGCGTGGCCCAAGTGAGCACGTAGGAAATCGCCTGCCTTATCTTCCCGAGATGTGGCGTCAGCAGGCTCGGGTTGTTCTTTAGGAGGATGCCAAGATTGACACTCTTGATTGGCAGGCCTCCCGCTTGGGCTACCATGCCACGGGCCATCCGCCATATGGTCTCATCCACCGCTAGGAGAGAAACGTGCAACTCCACGTGCGCAATCAAGTGATCGCCCAGGAACTGCACAGCTCTGGGATGGAAGCGGTCGCCGCTGGTGAGCAACGCAATCACGACGCTGCTGTCGAGGTAGACCGGCCCCGGAGCCACGTAGGGGGCTTGCCAGATGTGGTGAGTAACGGGCAGCATGGGTCAGGAGAGCAAACCGCCGAGATCTTCATCATCCACGGGGAAGTCAAACGCACCGGCTGACCGCAAGAAGGCGCCCCTGACGGCAGCCGGGATACTGGGGCTCGCTGCTGTCAGGTAGGTCCGCACAAGCTTCTTGCTCCCCGGAGAAACCCGGGGTGCGATTCGGCTGCCGCGCCAGACCACGGGTTCCGCAGATACCGGAACCTCGGGGGCGCTTGCCTCCCAGGGCAGCAGTGAGAATTCAGTCTCCATAAGCTCCTCCATCGGCTGTGGAGCCGGGAAACTTTCGCTAGAGTTCGGCCGAGGGAATGGGAGGGTGTGCGGGACCTCAGCCCAAGCGCCCTCCACTGAGCAATCGGAAGTCACGAGAGGCCTTTCTCTGGCGAACCTCCGATGGCGCCGTACGTATTAGTGTACTTCACAATCTGCTCTTGGAGTATGGCAGAGAGCTGTGCGAGGGCAACCGGCGGAAGGGTGACCTGGGCGATAGGGGAAGCCACGATTTCCACGCTCGCCGCCGCCGCGGGGTCGTCTGGGGGAAGCGACGGCAGGGTAACTTGGCCGAATCTCAGCGTGAAATCCCAAGGGGTGTGGTTGACCAGAATCACGTTTGCGTACCCACCCTGGGGCCAGAGGGCGTCCTCGGGCCACCTGATCTGGACGGGCACCTCCGGACCGTTTGCCATAGTTGCGCCTCCTCGTTGCGCCGGTCGTTTTGAGAGGGTACCCGAAACCGGCCGCTCCGGAACAGTCGCCGCCGGTGCGAACTCTGTCACACAGCACCCGCAGAGTGCATTCCCGGGGAATCGTAGGGCCATGATAGGGGCATGTCACGCAATTCCGAGGCGATGGCATGCTATCCGCATCCGGTGGGAAGCGTTAGCACTACTAGCAATGTCGCCAGCAGTCGCTAGACCTCGAGCGGCTCGCTGGATATTGCCACCGGGAGGGGTGCGCATGCCGGACTGCAGATCGGACCCCATGCAGACTCGTGAAGGTCGCGGGATTGTCTGCTGTACCTGGGATGCCTACGCCCGGACGGTGAACCGCGCCGCTCTCCCCCGGCTGACCTGGCGATCCGTGACCCCCCCCAACGCCGCGGTTTCTTGCGCCCCCACCTACCTATTCCGCCGCACCTACTTCATCCGCCCCACCGGCAGGACATACAGAGGAGCCTCACCAACCGGCATCGCGACAACAGCCCGCACCTGCGCGTCGTCGAAGGCCCCTACCGGAACCGTGCCCAGGCCCAGAGCCGTGGCCTCGAGGCACACGTTCTGCGCGGCGTGGCCGACCTCCATATGCACGTACGTTCTACCTCGGTCGCCGTACTTGACCGTGGTCCTCTCGTAGACAGCGCCAATCACGATGCTGGCCGCCGCCTGGCGCACTGATTCCTGGCCCCCTGCCGCGCGCGACAGGTCAGACCTCGCGTCACCTTGCCTCACTCCGCGGAGCTGATGCGGCTTGGGCTCGTACTTGTACACGCCGGCCGACAGACCCTCGACGTTGCCGGCCACCAGGTACACCTCGAGCGGGTACAACGCTCCCGCGGACGGTGCGGTCCGGCGTCCCTCGGAATCGGTGATCCCCTGAGCCGCCCAGAGCAGTTGGGCAACCTCTTGCATCGTCAACGGCTGGAAAGAGTAGTCCCGGACCGAGCGCCGCGTTGCCAGTGCCTTCTCTACGGAGACTTTGCCATCGAGCCTTGGCGCGGGCAGGCTAACCACCGACTCGCCGCCCGTCCCAATGGGCGATCGGGGGGACGGCGAAGCCGAGGCCGACGCCGAGGGCCCATTGGACGACGTTGACGCCGGCGGCGCGCTGGCCTCATGGCACGCGACAAGACCGAAGAAAGCCGGCAACAGGAGTATTCGCCATCTCATCTGCTGTCCCCCCCATTCCCTCCCCTACCCGAGGCCCCGGCCGGCGGGCCCCCGCCCGGCTAACCGCCGTTCCCGAAGGATGAAATGTCCAACCCGGCCATACACACAATGAACCGGCCACCAGTGCCCGTTCAAGGATGCTCCGTGAACCCCCCCTCGCATTCGCCTCGCAATCCCATTGGGGACAGGTGGGCGCCGGCAGGCCAGGGACTCGTCGCGAAAAGGGGAAGTGCACAAATCGGACAAATCGTGTCGGAGAGCCGACTCGAACCCTATGCACACCGCCTGTCCTTCATGGGGAGATTGCGCTCGCATGCTAGCGCGGCCCCTCTCCCCCATGCTGGTCCAACCCAGACCGCGCCTCTTAACTTGAGATCTGCGATGCCTGGAGGCCGACGCGCAAGCGCCCGACCCAGTGCAGCGAAAGGCGCTCATCCGGCCGAGAATGCACACGCTCTTGGCTCGTACTATGACCGGTTCGCCGGGCCCAAGACTCCGCAATTCAAACCACTCTGAGGGCGCTCCACTCCACGGCCCGATCTCGATGTGCCCTGGAGCGACGGCAGGCACAATCCCGAAGCCCCTCTGTCGAGCACGCTCGCCGCCCCCTCGAGTGGCGGCCACGCGAGCAACCTTGGGCACTTCTGCCCCCTCGTAGTCGGGAGCGCGAGGGTGACAGAATCGCTGGCCGCTTATCGGGTGACAGAATCGCTTGCCGTTAACACAGCGTCCTTTCCCTACTTGACAGGTAGGAATTTCCCTCCTACCATCCGCGCATGTCTCGGCACTCCGCCCAACAGACCTCTCCGCGTCCAGCCATGGGCGCCCAGGCGCGAATGCCTTACGACGAGGTCTGTAGCCGCTAGGCCTGGCCTCTGAAGGTGTGCGCAGCGAATTGCTGCGCGGGGGTCACCTTCCATCTTCCCCGCTTCTCCCCGCAACAGCCTGCTCTTGTCTTGCTCTGTTTGCCGTTCAGGCGTTCACCTCGACAGTCCCCCAGATGCACATCGAACAGGAGGCAGCTCATGTCCAAGCAGCAACCCGGATTCGAGACTCGACAGATACATGTCGGCGCCCAGCCCGACCCCACGACAGGCGCCCGCGCCGTACCGATCTACCAGACCACGAGCTACGTCTTCCGCGACACCGCCCATGCCGCAGCCCTGTTCGCTCTGGGCGAGCCGGGCAACATCTACACCCGCATCATGAACCCGACCCAGGCGGTCTTCGAGGAGCGCGTGGCGAGCCTCGAGGGGGGGATCGGGGCCCTGGCAGTGGCCAGCGGGCAGGCGGCCGAGACCCTGGCGATCCTGAATCTGGCGGAGGCGGGAAGCCACCTGGTCTCCTCTTCTTCCCTGTACGGCGGTACCTACAACCTGTTCCACTACACCCTGCCCAAGCTAGGGATCGACGTCTCCTTCGTGGATGAACCCGATGACCTGAATGCCTGGAGGAACGCGGCCAGGCCGGAGACCAAGGCGTTCTTCGCCGAGACGATCGGCAACCCCAAAGGCGACGTGTTGGACATCGAAGAGGTGGCCGGCGTCGCCCACGAAGCCGGCGTACCGCTCATCGTGGACAACACCCTGGCCACCCCCTACCTCAGCCGGCCCCTCGAATGGGGGGCGGATATAGTCGTCCACTCGGCCACCAAGTTCATCGGAGGGCACGGGACCTCGATAGGTGGGGTGATCGTAGACGGGGGAAGGTTCGACTACGCCGCCGCCGGGCGATTCCCCGGCTTTACCACCCCCGACCCGAGCTACCACGGACTGGTCTACTCCGAGGCCCTGGGGCCGGCTGCGTTCATCACCAAGGCGCGCGTCCAGCTCCTGCGCGATATCGGCCCGGCCATAGCTCCGCTTAACGCCTTCCTGTTCCTGCAGGGCCTTGAGACCTTGAGCCTGCGCCTCGAGCGGCATGTGGCCAACGCCCAGGCCGTCGCGGAGTTCTTGGAGGCACGAGAGGATGTGGAGTGGGTCGCTTATCCCGGGTTGGCCTCGAGCCCCTGGTATGCCCTCGCACGCAAGTACCTGCCGCGGGGAACGGGGGCAGTGCTTGCGTTCGGGATCAAAGGGGGCGCCGATGCCGGGCGGCGCTTCGTGGAGGGCCTAGAGCTGTTCAGCCACCTCGCCAACGTCGGGGACGCTCGAAGCCTGGTGATCCATCCCGCCACCACCACCCACGCCCAGCTCACCGATACCGAACAGGCCGCCACTGGGGTGCGCCCGGAGCTTATTCGCCTCTCGGTGGGCATCGAGACCATCGAGGACATCCTGGCCGACCTCGACGCCGGTTTCCGGGCGGCAAAGGAGTGATGGGGATGAGTTTGACATCGCGGGACAAGAGCCCTCCCCCGGCTGGCGCGGCCTGGCGGGCGGAGGATCATCCGGGGCGCCGCCGCTTCATCACGCTCTTCGCGAACGAACCGCTGTTGCTGGAGGCGGGCGGGCGGCTGGGCCCGGTGCGGGTTGCCTACGAGAGCTGGGGGGATCTCGATCCGTCGAGGGCCAACGCGGTCTTGGTGGAGCACGCCCTGACGGGCGACTCCCACGCGGCGGGCCCGCCGGGGCCCGGTCACCCATACCGCGGTTGGTGGGATGGGGTGATCGGGCCGGGCAAGGGCATCGACACCTCCCGGTGGTTCGTCGTGTGCCCAAACGCGTTGGGCGGCTGCCAGGGGACCACCGGCCCATCCTTGATTGCGCCCGACGGCCGGCCCTACGGCTCGCGCTTCCCTCTCATCACGATCCGCGACCAGGTCGCGATGGAGGCCGCGCTGGCCGACGCCCTCGGAATCGAGGAGTGGGCCGCGGTGGTCGGGGGCTCCATGGGCGGGATGCGCGTCCTGGAGTGGGCCGTCGCCCGCCCCGATCGGGTTCAGTCCGGCATCGTCATCGGCTGCGGGGCGGCGGCCACGGCCGAGCAGATCGCGCTGTCCTCCATGCAAATCAACGCAATCCGGTGGGACCCCAAGTTCAGAGGCGGGGACTACTATGGCGCGCCCGACGGGCAGGGCCCTCATGAGGGGCTCGGCCGCGCCCGCCGTCTGGGACAACTCAGCTACCGCAGCGAGCGCGAGCTTCACGAGCGCTTCGGCCGCCGCCCGCAGGACCGCGAGGAACCGCTGGCCGGGGGACGCTATGCGGTCGAATCCTACCTGGACCATCACGCCGACAAGCTGGCGCGCCGTTTCGACGCCAACAGCTACATCGTGCTGAGCCAGGCCATGAACTCCCACGACGTCGGTCGTGGCCGCGGAGGTATCTCCGCGGCGCTTGCGAGAGTGGAAGCAGAAGTCACGATCGTGGGCATCGACTCCGACCGGCTCTATCCCCTGCGACTGCAGCGGGAGATCGCGGCGGCCCTGCCGGGCCGGCCGGAGGTGGAGCTACTGGCGTCGTTGCACGGCCACGACGCGTTCCTGATCGAGACGGAGTCCGTGGGAGCGATCTTGCACGAGTCGCTGTCCAAAGTGCACATCGCCTCACTCGAAAGCGTAGACCGCCACGCGCCCGCGTCCTGGTGCGCGACATGAAGCCGAGGAGTAGGTGGATCATCTTGGACGCGTTGGTCGTCTTAGGAGGCACTCCGCCCCCCGAGCGGCTGGTCGCCCGCGCCCGCCACGTGATCCACCTCGCTCCCGGCGCACCGGCGACGCAGACTGTGGCAGAGCTGCGGGTTCGTATCCCTCGCATGGTGGGCGTGTTTGGGGATTTGGAGGCAGCCGCGGAGGTGGCCGTCTACTTGCGGCAGCACGGCTTCCCAGTGGTCCTGCTCTCAGACGAGGCGGATTCAGCGACTGCGTCAATCTCCGGGGTCGAGATCTACCCCGCCTCCGATACCGGCGCGGAGATGGAGGTGGCCAACTCCCTTCTGGACCTCGTGGGCAACACCCCGCTCGTGCGCTTGGATCGGATCGGCAGAGATCTCCCCTGCCACCTGCTGGCCAAACTGGAGCAGTTGAACCCCGGGGGCAGCGTCAAGGACCGCGTCGCACTGACGATGGTGGAGGCGGCCGAGAGGGAGGGGCTGCTGGGACCCGGCGGGACGATCGTCGAGCCGACGTCCGGCAATACCGGAGTCGGTCTGGCCATCGTCGCGGCACGCCGTCGCTATGGGTGCGTCTTCGTCGTGCCCGATAAGGTGAGCCGAGAGAAGATCCTCTTGCTGCGTGCCTATGGTGCGGAGGTGGTGGTGTGCCCAACCGGGGTGCCGCCCGAGCACCCGGAGTCTTACTACTCGGTAGCCAGCCGGTTGGCCTCCGAGATCCCCGGGGCTTTTCAGCCCGACCAGTACCACAATCCGCACAACCCCTTGGCACACGAACTCACCACCGGCCCTGAGATCTGGCGTCAGAGCGCCGGTCGAGTCACCCACTTCGTTGCCGGTGTTGGCACGGGCGGCACCATCAGCGGGGTGGGCCGATACCTCAAGTCCCAGAACCCCGCCGTGCGCGTGATCGGAGCCGACCCCGAGGGATCCGTGTACTCAGGCGGCGCGGGCCGTCCATATTTGGTTGAAGGCATCGGAGAGGACTTTTGGCCCGCCACCTACGACGCGGGCGTTGTCGACAGCGTGGTCAGAGTCAGCGATGCCGACTCCTTTTCCACAACGCGGCGCGTAACTCGGGAAGAGGGAATCCTCGTCGGCGGATCGGCCGGCACCGCAGTGTGGGCTGCGCTCCAAGTGGGCAGGGATCTTGGGCCCGACGACGTCGTGGTCGTCCTCATTCCCGACTCAGGCCGGGGTTACCTGTCGAAGGTATACGACGACGAGTGGATGGCCGACCATGGGTTCTTGCACTCCAGCAGTCCCGCAGTGGCGGATGTTCTGGCCTCCAACGACAACCCCATTCCGGCCCTGGTGCATGTCCACCCCGAGGAGACGGCCCGCGACGCGATCCGCCTCATGCGCGAGTTTGGGGTCTCGCAACTTCCCGTGCTCAAAGCCGAACCACCGCTGGCTGCCATAGAAGTCGTCGGCGCGGTTGAAGAACGCGGCCTTATGGAGTTGTCCTTCGAGGACCCGACAGCCCTCGACCGCCCGGTGGGCGAGATCATGGCCGGCCCATTGCCCACGGTTGGCAGCGGAGAGTCTCTTGATGTGGCAGCACGCCGGCTCAAGGCGGCGCCGGCTGCCATTGTGCTCGACCGCGGGCACCCCGTCGGGGTCCTCGCGCGGTCCGACTTGCTGGAGTTCCTGTGCCGCCGGCGGCCATCGGAGGTGAGAAGACAGGCATGAGCCACGATCTATCCGAGCTGGGGGCATCGCTGGGCTTCGAAACGCGTGCCATCCATTCCGGTCAACCGCCTGACGTCGCGACTGGTGCGATCGTCACCCCCGTGTACCAAACCTCTACCTTCGCCCAGCAAGCGGTCGGACACCACAAGGGGTACGAGTACTCCCGGACGGCCAATCCGACACGGAGCGCGCTCGAGGCGGGATTGGCGTCGTTGGAGGGCGCGCGCTTTGGCTTCGCATTTGCCAGCGGGATGGCAGCCGAAGACGCCGTGCTGCGCCGGCTTCGTGCCGGGGACCACATCGTGATCCCCCACGACGCCTACGGCGGAACCTACCGACTGATCGCCCGCGTGTACCACCCCGGCGGCATCTCTTTCACGCCGGTCGACCTTTCCGACCTTGATGCGCTGGCGGATGCCTGGACGCCGCAGACTCGGCTGGTGTGGGTCGAGACCCCGACCAACCCCCTTCTGGGGATCTCCGATATTGCGGAGGTCGCCCGTTTCGCCCATGAGCAGGGAGCCCTCTGCATTGTCGATAACACTTTCGCCACGCCCTATCTTCAGCGGCCGATCGAACTGGGTGCCGATGCGGTAGTCCACTCCACGACGAAGTACCTCGGGGGCCATTCGGACGCAGTCGGGGGTTTCGTGGCCGTGAGCAATGAGCAGTTGGCGGCCGAGGTGGGTTTCATCCAGAACGCGGCGGGGGCCGTGCCGGGACCCTTTGACTGCTTCCTGATCCAGCGCGGCGTGAAGACGTTGGCGGTTCGAATGGAGCGCCACTGCCAAAACGCCCGCGCGGTGGCGGCGGCGCTCAGCGACCACCCGGCAGTGGACCGTGTCTTCTACCCCGGCCTGGAGAACCACCCCGGACACGAAGTGGCGGCTCGCCAGATGAGGGGTTTCGGCGGCATGGTCTCCTTCACCCTCCGGGCCGGGGAGGATGCCGCGCTGCAGTTGGTGACCCGCACCAAAGTCTTCACCCTCGCCGAGTCCCTTGGCGCCGTCGAATCGCTCATCGAACATCCCGCTCGAATGACCCATGCATCAGTCTCGGGCTCGGCGCTCGCGGTTGATCCGGCGCTCGTTCGCCTGTCCGTGGGCCTTGAGACCACGAGCGACCTGATCGATGACCTCCGTCACGCTCTGGATGAGGTCCGATGACAACGACGGATCGGACCTGGGCAAGCCCGCAGGCGGGCACGTAGAGCCCATGGTCGGACCACACTCGCCGGCACGGTCTGGGGCGGCTTCCCTGCCGGAGTCGGCGACTTACGATGGCAAGAAGGGAGTCCCACCGCTCGGGCACTTCCAGTGCACGGTTGCCAGTACTGTGGCATACCCCTACCCTCTATAGGTAGGCGCAAGGACTTGGTCCTCGGAGGGCGTCGCGTTCGGATCTCGGTCGAGGGCAGCACGAGTGCTCGACGGACGGGAGGATGGTATGGGCAAGAAGAGAACTCACAGCGGGGGCCGCGGTCCGGGCCTTCAGGTCGACAAATCGAGGCGCCTTGACGGGCGACGATCGAAAGGACGCCGTTCGTTCGCTAGCGCCAGGAAGGTGGCGCTCGTCGTAACGGTGATCACGGCGCTGGGGGTCGCGCTCGCCGTGACTGCCAGGTTCTCCGCCGGGCGTGACAAGCCTCTGGGATCGCCCGGCGGTGTGCTTGAGGTAGCCGAGGCGGAGTTCGACTTCGGCCGAGTGCCGCTGGGCAAGCAAGTAAGCCACGGCTTCGAAATCCGCAACGTGGGGACCGATCCGCTGACTCTGGGTGAGCCTAAAGTCGAGCGGCTGGAAGGATGCTGCGCCATGGACGCGACCCTCGGTTCAAGCCCGCTCAAGCCGTGGGCGACAACGCGGGTGACGGTCGGCATGATGATGCACGAGGGCATGGGCGGCTATCACGTGTTCAAGGTGAGCGTTCCCACCTCCGACCCGGCGCACCGCTCCGTCGTGTTCACCGTAAAGGCCGACTATGCCTGACAGTGGTGAGGGCGATTTCGCCCGATCGACGGGCCCGGTCGCGCCGGTCCTCGGCCGGTTGATCCGGTCCCGCCTGCACCCGTGGTTGCCCCAACTTGTGGTCGCGGTGTTCGCCGGGTTCCTGGCATATCTGGCCTTCACTCCCGTGCGGCACGCCGAGTTCAACGTCGCCGCGGGAGTGCTTTGGAAGCTCTGGTGGCCCGGACTGGCGCTGCTCGTTCTCGTGGCCGGCCCCATCTGGTGCGCCGTGTGCCCCGGGGGAGCGGCTGCCGACCTGGCCGAGAAGTCCAGGGCCAGGCGGGGAGCCCGCCGGCACGCACCGCCGAGGTGGCTTCGCCGCTGGGGGCCTGCTGTCGGGACCGCAACGGTCGTTGCGGCCGGAATAGGATTCTTGGCTTTCGGGTTGGAGTCCTCGGCTATGTGGGCCGGGGTGTTCCTTCTGGGGATACCCGCCGTCGCCTTCGCCTTCTCGCTGAGAGGCAGCGGAAGGCCCTTCTGCCGGTATGTCTGCCCGGTCGGAACCATGGTGCGGACGTACTCGTCGCTTTCACTTCTCGGGCTTCGTCCGGGAGAGAAGGACCGGCTCTCGCCGGGGATCTGTCCCGCGGGCGAGGCACCGACCAGGCTGGCCCCCTTCTCCCGCTGCTATCTCTGCGGAGCCTGCACTAAGGAGGCTGGGGGTCCGGTCCCGAGCTTCGCTCTGCCACGCCGCTACTGGCGAGGACGCATGTCGGTCTGGGATGCGCGGGTCGTGGCGATCCTGTTGGGGTTGGCCGTCGCCGACCTGGTTCGCATGACTCCACTGCACCCGGCATACGTGCGCAGGCTCTATCCGATCCTGGGCTCCTTTGAAGCCGCGACCGCCCTTGGGGCGCTCGCGGTGACTGCCGTCGTGGCCGGCGGGGTCTTGCTCGCCGCACGCTCCATGGCCGGCCGGACGGGAGCAGCCGCAGGGGCGGGAACCTCGCTGGCGAGGACCTTGACTCCCTTGGCCTTCGGCACCTTCGTGGTCTTGGGGCTGCAGCACATCTGGGGGACCGGCGGAGCCGTAGTGAGGGCGGTCCTCTTGGAGGTGGGGGCCCTGACGGGCTTCGGGCACCTGCCTCCATCCACCACCTATACGGTCGTGCCGGTCCTCAAGGTCCTGCAGTTCGCGATTCTGGGAGCTGCCGTTGTGCTCGCCGCGCGGTCGGCGCGCGCGTCGGCCGCTGTGGCGCTGAACGGACCCGGGAGGAATGCCCCCGCACCAGGGACAAGGGGTGCGGGCGGCTCAGGAGCGGTTCTGATGTTTGCACCGGCCGCCATCACTGTGGTCCTCGCGTCGTTGATCGCCCTGCCCATGTCATCCGCCTGCTGAAGAGAGGGCGTTGTCCATGATCCGCGGGAGGCGCACGGAAGGAGTCCGATGAGAAGACGCGTCCTGGCCGGCTTGATGGCGGCGATCGCCCTGAGCGGTTTCGCCGCAGCCGGCTGTTCGAAGTCCTCCCGCACGGAGACGCGACGCGAGGAAACGCCGGCGGTCAGCCTTCCGGAGTTTGCCTACCGCACGAAGCTTTCCATCCTCGGGTACACGTTCGCGGCCACTCGCGAGGGCCGGCTCATGGCCTACATCCCCTGCTACTGCGGATGCGGACAGAAGCGCGAGCTGTACCGGAATCTCAAGGATTGTTTCCTGCATGCGGACGGAACTTGGAGCGCGCACGCGGCCAACTGCGAGATCTGTCTGGATGAAGCCAAGGACGTGAAGAAGATGCTGGAGGACGGGGTCGCGCCGGCGGAGATCCGGGACCGCATCGACGCCAAGTACGGCGGCCGCGGAACGCCGACCGACACCTCGCCAATCCCGGCCGACTTCGCGGTCTAGGAGGTTGAGTGAGAGAAGCCTTCATCTCTTGGCAGCCGGTGTCCCGGTGGCACGTGTTCGGGATCACCCTGTTCCCACACGGCCTGCTGATTGCGGCGGGCATCCTCGTCGGAGCCACAATCCTGCGGAGGGAGACCCGCAGGCTGGGGATCGTGGACGATCTCACGCTCGAGGCCATGCTCTTCAGGGGGCTTGTGGGAGGGCTTATCGGAACGCGACTCGCCTGGCTGGCCGGCCACTTCCGGGAGTTGGGGAGCCCCCTAGAGGTTTTCGCGCTCTGGCATGGGGGGATGAGCCTCCTCGGCGGACTGGCCGGAAGCGTGCTGGCAGTGGTTCCATTCGCCCGCGGGCGCAAGGTGCGGGTGTTGGCGCTGCTGGACGCCGCGGCTCCCGGGTTCGCTGTCGGCATTGCCTTAGGGCCCGGATCTCCTGCCTCATCGTCGGCGATCACCTGGGCAAGCCCACGGGGCTTCCCTGGGGGTTCCGCTACCTCGGGGGCGACCCTGTAGGCATGCCGCCCCCGCTGGGCGCCGTGGTGCACCCGTCCGCCCTCTACGACCTCGGCTCCCTTTTGCCGCTTTTCGGCGTGCTGCTGTGGTTCCGAAGAAGAAGCCGGGCGGAGGGCTCAGTTGCCGGGCTGTTTGCTCTGTGGTACGCGACAGGCAGGTTTCTGGGCGACTTCACCCGGGACGATCCGGTCCGTGCCCTGGGTCTTTCGGGTTCCCAGCTTGCAGCCCTGGCCGCGATCCTGGTCGTGTCGGTGGCTCTCATTCTCAGGTCACGCCGAGGCGACGGAGCCTGGGAGACCTCGAGTCCCCCGCGAATAGCTCATGCGGTTGATGGCCTCCCGCAAACCTCCCGGCGTGCCGAAGAAGCCCGTTGATCTCACCCCTTCTCCATGCGGCGATCGGGCTCGAGATGCTCCACCTGGCGCTCCGTCACTGCGCCCCTTCCGGCGGCCAACTGCGAGATATGCCTCCAGCAGGCAGGGACGTTGAGCGGTTCTCGGCCAATCAGCACACCAGCACGGATGGGTCGACCCGTTTCGACCATGAGTCGATCCCGCCGCCCAGGTGGCACGGTTCGTCGAATCCCGCAGACCTGAGCACCGCGAGGGCCTGAGCCGACCGCAGCCCGGCGCGGCAGTAGGCCACTATGGGCCTGTCCCGCGGAAGCTCGGACAGCCGCTGCGCCAACTCGCCGAGGGGGATCAGGTGGGCGCCCCGGATGTGGCCGATCTCCCACTCGATCCTCTCCCGTACATCGAGCAGGTAGAGGTCCTCGCCCGCGTCCAGGCGAGCCTTCATCTCCTCGACACTGAGCGCCGCTTCGCCGATGTCTGGCAGTGCCGGCCTCTGTCGCATGCCGCAGAAGCCCTCATAGTCGATGAGCGATGCGATCGTCCGGTTCTCGCCGCAGATCGCGCACGCCCGGTCCTTTCTAAGCGCTATCTCGTGGAATCGCACCGGCAGCGCGTCATAGATGAGAAGCCGGCCGATCAACGCGTCACCGCGGCCGAGCAGGACCTTGATGGTTTCCGTCGCCTGGAGTGAACCTATGGTCGCGGCCACGACGCCCAACACGCCGCCCTCCGCGCAGGAGGGTACGGTGTCCGGAGGCGGAGGTTCGGGGAAAAGGCATCTGTAGCAGGGCCCATGCGCCGCCCAGAACACCGACACCTGGCCATGGAAGCGGAATATGGCGCCCCATACACAAGGCTTGTCCAGCAGCACGCACGCGTCGTTGACCAGATACCGGGTCGGGAAGTTGTCGCTGCCGTCGACTACCAGATCGTAGCGGGACAGGATCTCGAGGGCGTTGTCGCTTGTGAGCCGGGCCTCGTGCGGCTCGACGGCGACGAAGGGGTTGAGGTCCGCGATTCTCTCTCTTGCCGAGTCCAGCTTGGATCGGCCGATATCCTTCGTACCGTGGATCACCTGGCGTTGAAGGTTGGACTCGTCAACGACATCGAACTCCACTATCCCGAGCGTGCCGATACCGGCGGCCGCCAGGTACATGGCGATGGGCGAGCCAAGCCCTCCAGCGCCCACGCACGCCACCCTTGCGTTCTTCAACCGCCGTTGCCCCTCCATCCCCACATCCGGCAGGACCAGATGGCGGGAATAGCGGCGAATCTCCTCTTTGGTAAGGCCATCGGCCGGCTGTACGAGCGGAGCCTGCTGTCGGCTGAGCCACGGTGCACACTCGTCCAAGATGGGTTCCACCTCGATCTATCAGCCCAAGCGAACTCAGCACCAGATGCGTTAGGCGAGCTTGGCCATGATCGCCCACGGTCGTGGTTGTCGGGCGAGCGAGTTCCCTGTCGACGGCAAGATCATATGGGTGTGGGAGCCGGCTTGCAGGACGCCCGCGATCGAGACCTGGAACGAAATCTGGGATCGGGCCAATCAGCCTCTTGCGGTAGATCCGGTTGGAGGGGAGGATAAGCATACCCGGGGAGGGTATGCTTCCGAGACAGAAAGGGGCCAGCCATGAAGGTAACGGATCCCATCTGCGGAATGCAGATTGAGGCGACGGAGACCACCGAGAGGCGGACGCGCGACGGCAATACCTTCTACTTCTGCTCGGCAGCGTGCGCCCAACGGTTCGACCAGGGAGAAGCCACCGATGGATGACACGCGCCGGCGCGCGGTGTTCTCCGTGGGCGGCCTGGACTGCGCAGCGTGCGCCACCGCAATCGAGCGAACGGTCGGTGGCCTCCCCGGTGTCGGGACTGTGGTCACGGATCCCGTGAGCCGCCGCGTCGCCGTCGACTACGAAGTGGCCCACGTGTCGGAGCAGGAGTTGCGCCGCGCGATCGAGGCGACCGGGTATCGAGTGGAGCCAAATGGGCCTGAGCGGCCCGAGCAACTCATCGACCGCGAAGAGGAGTCGCGGTCGCGTGAGTACCGGCGCCTGATGCGTAAGTTCTGGGTGTCCGCGGTGATCTCTGTTCCGGTCGTGCTGCTGTCCTACCCGTGGCTTGTTCCGGGGCTGAAGGGCCTGCCGTGGCTCCAACGCAGCTCCCCCACGCTGTTGTGGCTTTGGCGTGGTCTCGCTCTGGTCACTCTGCCCATCCTGTTCTGGGCCGCCGGTGACTTCTACAAGAGTCTGTGGGGAGCGGCCAAGGCGCGCTCGGCCAACATGTACACGTTGATCGGAGTCGGTATCGCCGCCGCCTGGTTGTATTCCACCGCGGCGGTCATCGCGCCCGGCATGTTTCCGAGAAGGGAGCTGGCCGAGGCTTACTACGACGTGACCGCCGTGGTGACGGCGCTGGTTCTTCTGGGCCTTGCGCTCGAGATCAAGGCCAAGGGGAAGACATCTGAGGCGCTCAAGAAACTGGCGGAGCTGCAGGCAAGGACGGCGCGCGTTGTTCGGAACGGGAGCGAGATCGATGTTCCCGTCGAGGAGGTTCGCGTGGGGGATGTCGTGCTCGTCCGGCCCGGAGAAAAGGTCCCCGTCGACGGTCGGCTCGTCGATGGGGCATCCGCCGTGGACGAGTCGATGGTGACCGGCGAGTCCATCCCGGTCGAGAAAGTCGCCGGCGACGAGGTCATGGGGGCTACTCTCAACGTCACGGGCTCCTTCAAGTTCAGCGCCACCAGGGTCGGCAAGGACACCGCGCTGGCCAACATCATTCGCATGGTCCAGGACGCCCAGGGGTCGAAGCCTCCCATCCAGCGGATTGTCGACCGCGTCTCCGGCTACTTCGCCCCCGCCGTGTTGATCCTGGGAGTTGCGTCCTTCGTGACCTGGTACAACCTGGGCCCATCACCGGGGCTCGCGTATGCGACGGTCGCATTCGTCACCGTGCTCATCATCGCCTGCCCTTGCGCTCTGGGCCTCGCTACGCCGACTTCGCTGACTGTGGGCATCGGCAAGGCGGCGCAACACGGGGTGTTGATCCGTTCGGGTGACGCCCTGCAGACCGCGCGCCGCCTCAACGCGGTTGTGCTCGACAAGACCGGCACTATCACCGTCGGCAAACCTTCGATCACCGACCTCGTGCCCGCGGCTCTCCCCGACGTCGACCTGCTGCGGATCGCCGCCGGTGTCGAGCGAGGGTCCGAACACCCGCTCGCCGAGGCCATCGTGCGCGGCGCGCGTGATCGTGGCCTGCAGCCGCCCGAGCCCAATCAGTTCCAGGCGATCCCCGGCCAAGGCGTTGAGGCCACGCTCGAGGGACGTGCGGTGCTCCTCGGCAATGCCAAGCTGATGCACGAGCGCCACATCGACGTGGCTCAGCTTGAACCAACCGCCGAGGGGCTTGCCGATGCCGGCAAGACGCCGATGTACGTGGCGGTCGATGGGCGGGCGGCGGGGCTCGTAGCCTGCGCGGACACCGTGAAGGAGGACTCGAGGCGCGCCATCGCTCGGCTGAAGGAGATCGGCCTGGAAGTGATCATGATCACCGGAGACAACCGGCGCACGGCCGAGGCGATCGCCCGCCAGGTCGGCATCGACCGCGTTCTTGCCGAGGTACTGCCTCAGGGCAAGGCCCACGAGGTCCGTAGGCTCCAGCTCGAGGGCAGGACCGTGGCGATGGTCGGGGACGGGATCAACGATGCGCCCGCTCTTGCGCAGGCCGACGTCGGCGTGGCGATCGGGACTGGGACGGACGTGGCCATCGAGGCCTCCGACGTCACACTCATCTCGGGGAGTCTGCGGGGTCTCGTCACCGCCATCGAGGTGTCCCGGGCCACGGTGCGAAACGTCTACGAAAACCTGGCCGGGGCCTTCGTCTACAACGCCGCGGGACTGCCGGTCGCGGCCGGACTGCTCTACCCCTTCTTCGGAGTCCTGCTCTCCCCGTTGATCGCCGCCGCGGCGATGGCGTTCTCTTCGCTCACAGTCGTAACGAACGCCAACCGACTGCGACGCTTCCGCCCGTCGGAGGTGTGAGAGATGATCGACAACGTGCTCGTGACGCTGGCCGGCCTCGGTGCCATTGCGGGCATCGTGTGGTTCTTCTGGGGGCCGCGCGACCGCGGATACAGAGTTCCGCTCGCCTCGAGCGGCTACCAGGAGACCATGGTTCTCGTGAAGGGTGGGTACTCCCCCAGTACGCTGGTCGTGCGCGCCGGCAAGCCGGTGCGCCTCAATTTCCGGCGCGAAGAATCGTCGCCTTGCTCTGAGATGGTGGTATTCGCCGACCTGGGCAAGAGCGCCAATCTCCCCGAGGGCCAGATCGTGCCCGTCGAGTTCCTGCCGAAGGAAGCCGGCACGTTCGAGTTCACGTGCCAGATGGGGATGCTCCGGGGGCGTCTCATCGTGGAGAGCGGAAACCATTGACCGGTTGCGATCCGCGGCTCCAACGGGCTGCCAGGAGAAGGTGACGCCGTGAGAGGTCGGGTTCCCATCGCGCGCCGCAACCTCCTGGCGGATCGCAGGCGATTGGCGACCGGCGTGTTCGGCGTGGGTGTCTCGATCGCCCTGATCTTTCTGCTGCAAGGGCTCTGGGGAGGCGTGCTCAAGCAGGCCTCCGCGTACGAGGACGGGGTCGGGGCCCAGTTGTGGGTTGGCGACCGCGGTACCAGCAATACCTTCGAGTCCTCCGTCGTGCCGCTCACGGCCGTTGATCGCATCCGTGCCATCCCCGGGGTTGATAGGGCCGATCCAATCCTCATTAGATCAACGGTCCTCACGCTGCACGGGCGCAAGGTTCTCGCAAGTGTTATCGGTTCGCGGCCGGGCGCCATGGGTGGCGCGTGGAGCCTTCCGGTCGGCCGCGCGCCACGCTCCAACGGTGAGATCGTGGTCGACCGCGGTCTCGCCGCCCAGCACGGCATCGGCCTCGGCGGCCGGATCGAGGTCGCCGGCGAAGCCTTCGCGGTCGTGGGACTCTCGGCGGGCACGCGCTCCTGGATGGGCGCCTATGTCTTCATGACCTTCGACGCCGCACGCAACCTTTTCCACTTCCCGGACGCCGCCGCCTTCGTGCTCGTGCGCACCCAGCACCCGAGCAGCGTTGCCGGGGCCATCGAACGCCAGACCGGCCTCAGCGCCGTCCTGAGGGAGACGATCAGGAGAAACGACCGCACCCTGCTGGCGGGGGTCATGAAAGGGCCGCTCGACCTGATGGTGGCAATCGCCTTCGCGGCCGGGACCATGATCGTGGCGCTGACCATCTACTCGGCCGTCGTCGAGCGGGCACGTGAGTACGGGATCGTGAAAGCCCTGGGGACGAGCGGAACCCGCCTTCTGCGTATCGTGCTGGGGCAAACATCGGCTCTCGCGGCACTCGGCGTTGCGGCCGGATACGTGATCTTCCGAGGCGCCGCGGCGCTCGTCGTCAGACTCAGGCCGCAGTTCCTGGTCTCTCTTGCGGGCTCCCGAATCCTCTGGGTAGTGGCCGCCGCCGGGTTGATGGCCGTCCTCGCCGCGATCCTACCCGCCCGCCGTATCGCGCAACTTGACCCCGCGACCGTTTACCGGGGCTGACCAAGATGCGCGGCGTTCCGGTCGGACGGCGTAACCTCCTCTCCGAGTGGCGGCGGGCTTTCCTCGGCATAGCCGGCGTCGCTACCGCGATCCTCCTGGTCCTCGCCCTGGACGGTCTCTTCGCCGGTGCCATGAACCAGATCACGCGCATCATCGACACCTCACCGGCGGACGTGTTCGTGGCTCAACGCGGGGTACGCAACATGCACATGGCCACCTCCGCCATCCCGGCAAGCGAGGTCGAGGCGATCCGGCGCATGCCAGGTGTTCGATGGGCCGACCCGATTCTCTACGACACCGACGCGGTTGTCGGTAAGACGGCGGCCCGCCAGCTCTCCTATGTGATCGGCTACCTACCGGGCCGTGCGGGCGGCCCCGTCAAGATCGCCCGGGGGCACGAACCCGGCCCGGGCGAAATCGTGATAGATCAGCGGGCAGCTTCCCGCCTCGGCGTGACCCTTGGCGGCCAGGTGCGGACCCTCGGGGCGTCATGGCGCGTCTCCGGCTTCACGACGGGTCTTGTCAACATCGTCAACTCCGTCTCCTATGTCCGGCTGGGTGACTTCGAGGCTGCCCGAGGGATCCGGGGAGTCGTGAGCTTCGTTCTCGTCGGCGCCGCCGGGAACCCCGAGACGCTTGCGGGACACATCTCGACCGAACTCGACCTCTCCGCGCTCAGCCGACCGCGCTTCTCTGCCCAGGAGCGACGCGTGGTCTCCGACATGTCTACGGATCTGATGCGGATCATGACCATCGCGGCCTTCTCGATCGGGCTCGCCGTGATCGGACTGACCCTGCACGCGGCGACTCTCTCGCGCCTGCGCGAGATCGGAGTCATGAAGGCGCTCGGGGCCCGCTCCGGCCGCCTCAGCCGAATCGTGCTCTCCCAAGCTGGCTGGACGATCGGTGCCGGGGTCGCCTTTGCCGTTCCCCTTACAGCCGCGCTCGGATGGGCAGTCCTGCGCGCGACCGGTAACGTGACCCTCGCTCTGACGGCCGGCTCGGTGATTCGGGCCGCCGGTGGAGCCGTCGTGCTGGGTGGGATCGGCGCGGTGGCGCCGCTCCTCATGATCGCCCGGGTCGATCCAATGACCGTGTTCCGGAGGCAGCAATGAATGAGATCGCCGTCAAGGCCGAGAGACTCGAGAAGACTTTCGGAGAGGGAGACGTCCAGGTGCGTGCCGTCCGCGGGGTCGATCTGGAGGTAGGCCGCGGTGAGGTCGTCCTCATCATGGGGCCATCGGGAAGCGGGAAGACGACGCTGCTCTCGATGCTGGGCGCGATGCTGCGCCCGACGTCGGGAGCGATCAGCATCGACGGCGTCGATCTCGCCCGCGTGTCCGAGTCCAAGCTCCACGACTTTCGAGCGCGCCGCTTGGGCTTCGTGTTTCAGGACTTCAACCTGCTCTCGTCGCTCTCCGCGCAGGAGAACGTCGAGTTCGCTCTCAACCTGACCGGCCAGACGGGCAAGCGCAGCCGGCAGCGCGCGCAAGAGTTGCTCGAGGGCTTCGGCCTCGGGCAGCGGCTGGGATTCAGACCGGACAAGCTCTCGGGCGGCGAGAAGCAGCGGGTGGCCATTGCGCGCGCTCTGGCGAACCGGCCGACGGTGATCCTCGCCGACGAGCCGACGGCGAACCTCGACTCGAAGATCGGCCATGAGATTGCCCGACTGCTTCGCCGTGCCGCCTCCGAGGAACAACGCGCGGTCGTCATGGTGAGCCACGACCAGCGTCTGAAGGACATCGCCGACCGGATCCTCTGGCTGGAGGACGGCAAGTTCCGGGCCGCAACCCAGATGGCCGTCGATCCGGTGTGCGGGATGTCGGTGGAGCGCGAGGACTCACCCCACTTCAATCACGAAGGCGAGATCCACTTCTTCTGCTCCCCGGCGTGCCGGGACGAGTTCACCGCAAACCCGGGACGGTTCGATCGAAGCCCACGGAAGGCAGGATGATCATGGGAAGCGCGACCATCCTCCTCGTTGACGACGAGCGCAAGATACGCGACCTCGTCCGCTCCTACCTCGAACGCGAGGGGTACTCGGTGCTCCTCGCCGACGGCGGCCAGGTGGCGCTCGAAGTGGCGGCACGGGCGCACCCGGACCTGGTCGTCCTTGATCTCATGCTCCCCGACTTGAGTGGCGAAGAGGTCGCACGGTCGCTGCGGGCCATCTCGGACGTGCCGATCATCATGCTGACAGCGAAGGCGAGCGAGGAGGACCGAGTGGCCGGCCTGCGCCTTGGTGCGGACGACTACCTGGTGAAACCTTTCAGCCCGCGCGAACTCGTCGCGCGAGTGGACGCCGTGCTGCGCAGAACGCGTGGGGAGACCGGGGAGCGACCGGCATCGTTCGACGCAGGTCGTCTGCGAATCGACCGTGAGGGGCGCGAGGTGCTGGTCGACGGGCTACCGGCGCAGCTCACGCGCAGCGAGTTCGACCTCCTGCTCGCGCTCGCTTCGCGCCCAGGTCGCGTCTTCTCACGCTACGAGCTCGTCACCCGCATCCAGGGATACGACTACGAGGGCTACGAGCGGGTCATCGATGTTCACGTGAAGAACCTCCGCAAGAAGCTCGGCGACGATCCCAGGAACCCGCGCTACATAGCAACCGTCACCGGTGTGGGCTACAAATTCGCCATGAAGTCCGATGCGTAGGTCATACGCCCTGCGGCTCACGGCGGCCTTCGCCGGAGTGGGCATCGCCGCGGCCGCGCTGACCGCCCTCCTGGTCAACGTAGCGTTCGACTCCCACTTCACCGGATATATCGAACGGCAACGACACACCCGCGAACAGCAGCTCGTCGCGGCGCTCGCCGACTCTTACCGCCGGATGGGAGGCTGGAACGCAGAAGACCTTGACACGGTCGCGCCGCTGGCCCTCATGGACGCCGGCACGATGCGACTTGAGCAAGCCTCAGGGGGGGTCATCTGGGAGGCATCCGAAGATCTGCTCGGCTCCCACATGGCAAAGATGCACCGGGCGATGATGGGCAGTGGGGAACTCGGCCCCGAGCGCCGCCTGCCGATCGAGATTGACGGCAGCGCCGTTGGGATCGCCGTGGTTCGTCTCCCCCGGCCGGGCCTCTTGCCCGCCGACGTCACCTTCCGGTCCTCAATCAACCGCCTTCTGCTGCTCGGCGGCATCGGCGCGGGGCTCGCCGCACTACTACTGGGAATGCTCCTCGCCCGCCGGGCCACCGCCCCGGCCCGCGCTCTCTCCCGGGCCGCGCGCGCCCTCGCCGGGGGTGACCGGTCGCATCGGGTGGCCTACGACGTCGAGGATGAATTCGGAGACATGGCCCAGGCCTTCAACCGGATGGCAGACACGATCGAGGAGGAGGATCGTCTTCGGCGCGCGTTCGCCGCCGATGTCGCACACGAGCTCCGGACGCCGCTGGCGATCATGCGCTCCGAGATCGAGGCGATCCAAGACCGCGTCGTATCCCCCACCCCACCCAGGATCGAGTCCTTGCACGAAGAGGTACTTCGGCTCACCCGGCTCGTCGGTGACCTCGAGACTCTCGCCCGCGCCGACGCGGCGGGTTTCTCGCTCGAGAGGCGCCGCCTGGCGCTTGGACCACTGGTCCAGGACGCCCTTCGGGAATTCGCGGGCGCTTTCGAGGCCCGCCGGATCGAGGTTGAATCGCAACTTGCCGACATCGAGGCTGACGCCGACCCCGCCCGGATCCACCAGATCACCGCGAACTTGCTGTCGAATGCCCTCAAGTTCACCCCGGAAGGCGGGAAGGTGCGGGTCGACCTGGCGATGGACGGACGCTGGGCCACGCTGATCGTGTCGGACACCGGAGCGGGGATCCCCGCCGACGAGCAACCGCGTGTGTTCGACCGCTTCTTCCGTGGCAGCGGTGTGCGGGTCGGCGGATCCGGGATAGGACTGACGGTGGTACGGGAGCTGGTTCGCGCCCACGCCGGCGAGGTCGAGGTGAGAAGTGCGCCGGGTAAGGGAACGGTGTTCACCGTGCGGATTCCGCTAGCTTCATAGTCCCTACGCGGGTCCCTCACACTCTCTTCATCACCCTCCGCTAGCGTTCAAAGCGTGAAAGGAGGGTGATGGGAAATCGCTGTGGGGCCGGGAGGATCCGCCATCAGGAAGGCCGGACATTCTTCACCATATTCCCTTCGTTCCTTCATTCCCCCTACACACCAGGACGCTACGGTAAGCGCCGAACGGAGGTGACGAGGATGAAAGCGAATCGGCTGATCATCGGGTTGGTGATCGCGCTCGCTCTCGTGGCTTCGCTGGCCACCTGGGCTCTTGCCAGCGACGGTCCCACCGCGAGGCCGGGTATCACCAACTCCCGGATGGACTGGGAGAAGATGCACAACTCCGCCGGCATGCGCCAGATGCACGAGCAGATGCCGCCGGAGATTCAGGCGCAGTGCGAGGCCATGCACCAGGGGATGGTTCAGGGCCACCCAGACATGGAAGGCATGATGGATTCAGGTACGGGGCCGATGGCCGGCCACCACGGTTCGTCGCCACACTAGTGCGGCGCCCGACAAAGGGCCTGACAAACGACGAGAGCACAGGGGATGCCGCACCGCTGCAAAGCCAATTGGCAGACGCACCACCAGGTTCCGCATCCAGCGGGCGTCTCCTTTGTGCGGAAGATGATCAGCGGAGTGTAGAAGGGAAGGGAAGCAGGCCATGGCTCACTCGGGGAACGGAGGGCGGCTCCGGGCGTTGTTGATCGGTGGTGCCGGAGCGGCGATAGGAGCCGGTCTCCTCGGGGTTCCGCTCGGGACGATTCTCTTCGTCGGGCTCCTGCTCGTTTGCCCCCTCATGATGATGGGGATGCACGGCAGCCACTCGGAGCATGAGACGGTCCGAGACGAGCCCATTCCGCGGGAGAGCAGCCCCCGTCGAGTGCCGTCGGAGGGGCACTGCGACCACGACTCGGGGAACTCGCGCACCGGCCGGGGGCCTTGGTGACGGTTCCGACCGAACAGGAGCGGGTGACGCGTCGCTATGACCGCCTGGCCAGCCTTTACGACTTCTACAACAGCCCCATGGAGTGGGCCGGATTGACGCGCCGACGACGTAGGGTCGTGTCTCGCGCGCATGGAAGGGTGCTTGAGGCCGGCGTCGGAACGGGGCGCAACCTCGAGTTCTACGGAAACGACGTCGACCTCACCGCGCCGCTGCGGGCTTGGCCGTGGTTGAGATCAGGCGAGCGGGGGTCTGGCGTGAGGTCGCGGCACGACCCGCTGGAGCGTTGGCTCCCAATTAGCGCGACGACCGGGGGTTGACGGTTCCAGCGGAACCGCAAGATGCTGGCCCGCAGATGGACCTTCCCCGCCCCTCGACCGGGACGGTCACCCCTTCACGCTGACAGCCAGGCGGACCGCGTCCGCCAAGTTGTAACGCCTTGCCGCCGAAAGCTCAGGGACTCGTGTCGACAAACAGAAAATGCACATAACGGGACAAATCGTGTCGGAGAGCCGAGATACGAGAATCGCACGGGCCGATCGGTTGCTGCGAGGTGGACCTCCCACACGAGAAGCCAGCGGAGCAATCCCGACTGCACTCCCCCACGACCGGCAGACTCACCCAACCCCGATTGGCGTCTGGCAGCTTGGCCAGACTAAGGGCCAGTACCAGCCAAGATCGGCCTACCCTGTCGATGGGGAGGGCTGGGCGATGTTCTGTTCCATCCGCGAGCTATCTGCCATATCGTCATCCCGCCTTGCGGTACGGTTGGACTTCCCGCTCAAGGCGGTCCTCGAGCCGATCGGTCTCAACGTCCAGGTCGTAGTCCATCTGCAGGCCAAGCCAGAACTCCGGTGAGGTAGCAAAGAAGCGGGCCAGCCGCAGTGCACTATTCGCACTCACGCGGCGCGAGCCATGAACGATCTCGTTGATCCGCCGTGGCGGGACGCCGATTGCACGGGCCAACGCGTTCTGACTCAGCCCCATCGGCCCGAGGAACTCCTCGCCAAGCACCTCGCCAGGGTGGACCGGCGCAAGTTTCTTCTGAGTCACGTGCCGCCTCCTAGTGGTAGTCGACGATCTCGACGTCATACGCGTCACTGGATCTCCACGAAAAGCAGATTCGAAACTGGTCGTTCACGCGGATGCTGTGCTGCCCGCCGCGGTCTCCTCGCAACGCCTCGAGGCGATTGCCCGGCGGAACACGCAAGTCCTGCAAGGTCCTGGCTCGGTGGAGCATCCTCAGTTTTCTCAACGCAACACGATGGATGCTAGGCGGCAGCTTCTTCACCCGCTCGCGATTGAACAGCCGCTCCGTCTCGCGATCCGCAAAGCTCCGAAT
>JBBAAN010000011.1:0-48959 GCA_041658225.1 Actinomycetota bacterium | reverse complement strand
GCATCCCCGATGGCTGCGTTGCTCGTCGCTTGCGTACTGTCCAGTACGCGGCGCTCCTCGCGGCCTTGCCCTCGGGGCGCGGTGACGCTCTCGGTCGTGACCGTACTTACGCCGGCGAGCACTTAGCCTAGATCGGAAGCGGGCTGCGTCGGGTGAGCATTGTCGAGCGGATCCCCGTCACCAGTCGCTCCGGCCGAGAAAGGGTCGGCAGGCAAAGTGTATGCGCACCCGCGCCGTCGGCTTAGACTTGGAGACTCCCGGGGTGTATGAACCAAGCCAAGTGTGGTGCGCCCGAATGTAGGGGAACTTCGGACGCACTACACTACTTGGACGGCTCAACGGGGTGGCTCTTGCGGGTTTGGCTCACCGTCAAGGTGGCGGGTCGGTGCGGCGGGCCGCGAGTCTGCGGGGCGCCGCCGCCGTGCGGTCGTTTCCAGCATCGCGTAGCGGAAGGGAATAGGCGTGGACACTCAGGCGCAGGTGCGCACCCAGCGCGCGGCTGCGATTGCCGCGACCGGGGGGATCGAGGAAGCACTGGCCGCTGGCACGCTCTCTCGCCGTTTGGACCTGACACTTTCAGAGGCCCTGGTGCTCGGGCTCTTGCGCCAGGGGGTCCGCACCTACCTCGCGGTTTTGGGGCACGGCTCGACCGACGTCGGCGAGGTTCTTCGCATCTATCAGGGCGCGGGGCTCGTGCGAACGCTCGGGTTGCGGAACGAGGTCGAGGCCTCCCATGCCGCGACCGCACTTCGTTGGGTCAGCGGGCAGAAGGCGGCCGTGGTGACCTCGATTGGCCCGGGCGCCTTGCAGGCGATGGCCGGCTCTCTGGCTGCCGCAAGCGACGGAATCGGGGTCTGGCACATCTACGGCGACGAGACCACGCAGGACGAGGGCCCCAACATGCAGCAAGTGCCCAAGGCCGAGCAGGGGCTGTTCCACCGGCTGGCTTCGACCATGGGCCACGCCTACACCCTGCACACCCCCGAGGCGATCTCCACCGCGCTGCGCCGCGGCGCCAACGTTGTGGACCATCCACACCGCGGCGGGCCTTTCTACTTGCTGCTCCCGTTGAACACCCAACCGGCGATTCTGCGGGATTTCAATCTCGACGAGCTTCCGGTGGGCGGACCTCCCCCGTACGGTGCGGCCGCCGGCGAGGCCGGCTATGAGGAGGCGGCCGAGCGACTGCTTTCGGCCGATCGAGTGGTGGTCAAGTTGGGGGGCGGCGCGCGCGGGGCCACGCATGAACTGCTCGAACTTCTCGATCTGGTGGACGGCTTCGCCGTTTCCACGCCGATCGCCACCGGAGTGATTCCTTTCTCTCACCCACGCTACATGACCCTCGGCGGTTCCAAGGGAAGCATCAGCGGCAACTTCGCCATGGAACAGGCCGACCTGCTTCTGGCCGTGGGCACGCGCTCGGTGTGCCAGTCGGACTGCTCACGCACCGGCTACCCGAAAGTGCAATGGGTTGTGAACTTGAACACCGATCCCGACGCCGCGATGCACTACACGCGCACCACCGCGCTGCTCGGCGATGCGGCCGCGACGTTACGGGTGCTGATCGAATGCCTGCGGCGTCGCGGCGCGCAACCCAGAGGGATGGACAGTGGATGGGCCGTCGCCTGCCGGGATGCGCGCAAGCGGTGGGAGGAATGCAAGGCCGCTCGCTTCGCAAGTCCCGCCCTCTTCGACGACGCCTGGGGCGAGGTGGTGCTGACACAGCCGGCGACCGTGAAGGCGGTCACGGACTGGGCGCGATCAAAGGACGCCGTGGTCTTCTTCGATGCGGGTGACGTGCAGGCCAACGGCATGCAGATCGTTGAGGACGACCGGGTGGGGCGCACTTTCACCGAGTCGGGCGCAAGCTACATGGGTTTTGCCGCTTCCGCGGTTTTGGCCACGGCTGCGAGCGAGAAGCCCTTCTACGCCGTGGCCCTCTCCGGCGACGGTTCCTTCACCATGAACCCGCAGGTCCTGATCGATGGAGTCGCCCACGGGGCCCGCGGCTGCATCGTGGTGCTGGACAACCGGCGCATGGGAGCGATCTCCAGCCTGCAGGTCGCTCAGTACGGGGTGGAGCACGCCACGGCCGATCACGTCGTGGTCGACTACGTGGCGTGGGCCTCCTCGGTATCCGGGGTGGTCGCCCTCGATGGGGGCCGCTCGGTGGAGTCGCTGCTGTTGGCTCTGGATAAGGCTTACGAGCACGAAGGGCTCTCCTTTGTCCATGTGCCGGTCTACTGGGGCCCGCATCCGATGGGCGGTCTGGAGGCATTCGGACGATGGAACGTCGGCGCCTGGGCCGAATCCACGCAGCGCCTGCGCCACGATATCGGCCTGTAGGAAGCGAAGACATGGCAAGTGCCATCGGGCGGCATGGGAACGAGAGCGTCACAAGGCCCTTCGGGCTGCATGGATGGGAGGACATGAGGAAGCCGTGCTCGGACTCGAGGTGGACCGGCCAATGAGCGGAACGAGTGGAACGAGTGGGACGAGCGGAACAGTCCCCGACCGGATGTACATAGGCGGACAGTGGGTCGAGGCTTCTGACGGTGGCTTCGTTGAGATCGTCGACCCGGCCACCGAGGAGGTGATCGGCCGTGTGCCCAAGGCCACGGCCGCCGACCTCGACGCGGCGCTTGCCGCCGCCGATTCGGCTTGGCGAAGCTGGCGCCAGGTGGACGCGTGGACCAGGAGCGCCGCGCTTCGGCGCGTGGCCGGGATCATTCGTGAGCGCGTCGATGAGATCGCGGACATCATGACCGGCGAGCAGGGCAAGCCTTTGGCGGAATCGCGCGCGGAGGTGGGCGCGGCTGCCGACCACTTCGACTGGTACGCGGACGAGGCCCGGCGCATCTACGGGCGGGTGATCGACGGGCACTCTCGCACCAACCGCCTGATGGTCGTGCGCGAACCGGTCGGTCCGGTGGCGGCCTTCTGCGCCTGGAACTTCCCGGTGCTGCTGCCGGCGCGCAAGATGGCCCCGGCCATCGCGGCGGGCTGTTCCATCATCGTCACTCCGGCACCGGAGGCACCCCGCACGGCTCTGTGCCTGGCGCGGGCCTGTCACGACGCCGGTATCCCCGCGGGTGTGGTCAACGTCGTGTGCGGAGACCCGCCGTTTATCAGCGAGAGGCTCATCTCCTCCCCGATCATCCGCAAGGTCTCGCTGACCGGGTCGGTGCCGGTGGGCAAGTTGCTGCTTCGCCAGGCCGCCGACGGAGTCAAGGCGGTCTCTATGGAGCTTGGAGGGCACTCGCCGGTGCTGGTCTTCGAGGACGCCGATATCGAGGAGGCGGCCGCCGCTGTGGTGAGGGCCAAGTTCCGCAACTGCGGGCAGGTCTGCGTCTCTCCGAGCCGCTTCTTCGCTCATGAGTCCGTGGTGGAGGAGTTCACAAGACGAGTCGTGGAACTGGCCTCGGGATTGAAGATCGGCAGCGGGCGCGACCCCGCCACCGAGGTCGGTCCGCTGTGCAATCGCCGCCGCCTGGAAAGTGTCGAGCGCATGGTTGCCGACGCGGTGGGCCACGGGGCCAGGGTCGCCCTGGGAGGCAAGCGTCCCAAGGGTTGCGACCGGGGCCTCTTCTATGAGCCCACCGTGCTCTGCGACGTCGACGATCAGATGCTGGTGATGCGCGAGGAACCATTCGGCCCCCTGGCTCCCATCGCCTCGTTCACTTCCATGGAGGAGGCGCTGGCTCGAGCCAACTCCACGCCCTACGGTCTTGCCGGCTACGTGTTCACCCGCTCCCTCAAGACCGCGTTCCTCGCCTCCGAGGGACTGGAGACCGGGATGGTGGGCGTGAACCATCTCATGCTCTCCACTGCGGAGGCGCCTTTCGGGGGCGTGAAGGAGTCGGGCTTGGGTCGTGAGGGCGGTGCCGAGGGCATCGAGTCGTATACCGTGGCCAAGTGCATCAACATGCTCCTCTGACAGCTAGTGACAGCGAGGCCGGCGATGGGCACTTCCGAGAAACCGCAAGGCGTCTACGGGCGCCCGACCGCTTACGGAGATGAGGGGTTCAGCCGGTTCGTGCGAAGGGCCTTCCTCGCCTCGGCCGGCTACGACGACGCCGACCTCGAACGGCCCGTGATCGGCATCGCCGACACGACCTCCGACTATGTGACCTGTCACCGCGGAATGCGCGATCTGATCGAGGCGGTCAAGCGCGGGGTGCTCCAGGCGGGAGGACTGCCCTTCGTCTTCCCGATGCTCTCGCTGGGCGAGATCCTCATATCGCCGACATCGATGCTCTACCGCAACCTCCTGGCGATGGAGGCGGAGGAGCAGATCCGCGCCTACCCGATGGATGCGGTGGTCATGCTCGGCGGTTGTGACAAGACCGTACCGGCTCAGATCATGGCCGCGGTTTCGGCCGAGACTCCGGCCATCTTCGAGGTCATCGGACCGATGCCCACGGGGAGCTGGCGTGGGCAGGCAGTCGGCGCTTGCACCGACTGCCGCCGGCAGTGGGCCCGCCACCGCGCGGGGGAGGTCGATGAGGCCGAGGTAATGGAGCTGGGTCAGGAGCTGTGCCCGTCGGGCGGCACCTGCATGGTCATGGGCACCGCTTCCACGATGGCCTGCGTGACCGAGGCGTTGGGGCTGATGCTCCCGGGAGGCGCGACGCCGCTTGCCGGGTCGGGTCGCCGGCTGCGCCACGCCGTCGCCACCGGGCGCCGTGCGGTGGAGCTGGCTCGTGAGCGCCTGACATCCCGAGAGATCCTCACCCCGGCGGCATTCCGCAACGCGCTGAGCGTGCTGATGGCGGTCGGCGGCTCGACCAACGCCATCGTTCACCTGACGGCCATTGCGCGCCGGGCGCGGGTGCCGCTGGCCCTGGAGGACTTCGAGTCAGTCGCCGCGAAGGTTCCGCTCGTGGTCTCCTGCAAGCCTTCGGGGCCGAAGTACTACATGGAGGATTTCGACCGCTCCGGTGGAATGCCCACGCTGCTGAAGGCTCTGGAGCCCGTGCTCGACCTCTCCGCGCGCGGGGTCTCGGGCCGTTCGCTCGGCGAGATGATTGCCGCATGGTCGGGTCCACAGTCCTGGCAGGACTGCGTTCGCACGATCGAAGAGCCTTGGGGGCCGGTGGGGGCCCTGGCAGTTCTTCGAGGATCGCTGGCTCCGGAGGGGGCCGTAGTCAAGGTGGCCGCGGCCAGCCGTGAGCTACTTCACCATCGCGGGCCGGCGGTGGTGTTCGACTCGCCCGAGGACGCGGCGCGCCGGCTGGACGACCCCAACCTGGATCTGACCGCGGACCACGTGCTGGTGCTGCGGAACTCCGGACCTGTGGGTGCCGGTATGCCGGAAGCCGGCTCCCTGCCGCTTCCACGGCGGCTGGCCGAGGCCGGGGTGAAGGACATGGTGCGGGTGTCCGACGCGCGCATGAGCGGGACCGCCTTCGGCACGGTCGTTCTCCACTGCTCTCCTGAAGCGGCGGTGGGCGGGCCCCTTGCCCTGGTGCGCGACGGGGACTCGATCGAACTCGACGTCGCCAACCGCCGAATCGATCTGGTCGTGGATGAGGCCGAGATCTCAAGGCGCAGAGCGGCTTGGACCCCACCACCGCTGCCCGAGCGCGGATGGCTCAGGCTGCACGCCGAGCACGTACTCGGGGCGCATCTGGGTGCCGACCTCGACTTCCTCGTCTGAGCCGGGGCCGGCTATTGGATGAGAAGCACGAAGAGCACTTCGAGGGCCCCTGGTTTCGCTACCTTCCGTTCCGGGTGGGGCTCGTCTCGGGACTCGTGCTCGGCCTCGGATTCCTCGTGCGCCACGCCGGTGGCCCGAGTTGGGCGTTCATCGGCCTGTACGTGGCCGCGGGCACGCTGGGTGCCTCTCACTGGGGTGCGGAGGTGCTGGAGAGCCTCGAGCATCGTCGCGTCAACATCGACGTGCTCATGGCTGTTGCGACGATCGGCTCCGCCATCCTGGGGATGTGGGAGGAGGCGGCCTTCCTCTCGTTCCTCTACGGTGCGGCGGAGGGGGTCGAGGAGTTCACCTACGACCGCACCCGGGGCGCCATCAGGGCCCTGCTCGACCTGGCTCCCAAGGAAGCGCACCTGTTGCGCGGAGGCGTCGAGACGACGGTGCCCGCGGCCGAATTGGTGCCGGGCGACCGGTTCCTGGTTCGTCCGGGTGAGAGCCTACCGACCGACGGCGTGATCCGCGCCGGAGCGACCACCCTGAACGAATCCGCCGTGACTGGAGAGTCCGTTCCCGTGGAGAGGAGCGTTGGAGAGGAAGTACTCGCCTGCACCAACAACTTGACCGGGGCCATCGAGGTCGAGGCCACGCGAGCGTTCGAGGAGAACACCCTTTCCCGCATCATCCATCTGGTCGAGGAGGCTCAGGAGCGCAAGACTTCCGCCCAGCGGTTCATCGACCGCTTCGGCGCCGTCTACAGTCCGGCCGTCCTGCTCGGTTCGCTGCTGCTCATCGTGATCCCCGCCTTACTCGGCGGTGACATCCGCGAATGGGCAAGACGAGCGGTCACGCTCGCGGTGGCCGGCGCGCCATGCGCTCTGGTGATGTCGACCCCGGTCGCTGTTGCCGCGGCCATCGGCTCGGCCGGAAAGCGTGGCGTGCTTATCAAGGGGGGCCTGCACCTGGAGAACCTAGGACGCGTCAAGGCCCTGGCTTTCGACAAGACCGGCACGCTGACGATTGGGCGGCCTCAGGTCACAGACGTGCTGGCGTTGGGCACCGGTGCGGATCGTGCGCGAGTGCTGGCGTTGGCCGGTGCCGTGGAGCGCTACTCCGAACACCCTCTCGCCCGGGCGATCGTGCGCTGTGCGGACCGGGAACGCGTGGAGCGCATGGTCGCTGCGGAGTTCAAGGCGCTGACCGGCATCGGGGCCAAGGCGCGCGTGGGTGGCACTGAGATCTACGTGGGCAGCCTGGCGCTTCTCGGGTCCTTGGGCGCGGAGGGTTCCGAAGCGCAGGCGCTGGCGGATGGGTATCAGGAGCAAGGCAAGACCGTGGTAGCGGTGGGGGATCGCGAGCGGATCGTCGGCCTGGTGGCGATGCGAGACGACCCGCGGCCGGCGGCCCGGGACGCCATCCGCTCCTTGCGTGAGGCGGGGATATCACATCTGGCCCTGCTGACCGGGGACAACCCGCACACCGCCGCAGCAATCGCTCGCGAGGTCGGGATCGAGGAAGTCGAGGCAGGGCTTCGTCCCGAGGCAAAGGCGACGGCGATTGCCGAAATCGAGAAGTGGCACGGCCCCACGGCCATGGTCGGTGACGGCATCAACGACGCGCCGGCCCTGGCCGCGGCCACGGTCGGCATTGCCATGGGCACGGGAGGCACGGATGCGGCAATAGAAGCGGCCGATGTCGCGCTCATGGGTGACGACCTCGCGGGGGTGGCCTATGCCGTTCGGCTGGGACGACGTGCAAGGCACATAAGTCGCCAGAACATCGCGTTCTCGATCGCGGTGTTGGCGGTACTGGTTCCCTCTGCCGTGCTGGGATTCCTGAGCGTCGCCGCGGTCGTGACGGCACACGAGCTCGCCGAGATCCTGGCGGTGCTCAACGGTTTGCGGGCCCGGACCAGCTAGGAGCTAGGCCCTCCCCGCCACGCGGGTTAGGTCCTGGTCGCCTGCATGGAGGGTGGAGTCAACTGGCGCAAGGACACCGCACCCGAACTGCGCCGGCGTGGGTCGCGAGATGAGGTTTACCATCGCCCGGCGCGGAAGCCCTCGATCTGCCAGTGGCACTTACACTCCTTGCGCCACTCCACCACAGCGGATTTCCTGCCCCTCGCCACGCGGGTGAGGGGCACCGCCGAAGCGCTACAGGCAGCCCTTTACGGCTTCGATCAGCCTTGCGGCGCGCGGATCGGTCCCGATACCCATGGCCATACCGTTCATCGCGTAGCCGAACGCGATCCCGAGTTCGGGATGGGCGAAAGCCAGCGACCCCCCAAGGCCGTTGTGGCCGAAAGCGCCCGGCCCGCTGAGCAGGTTGCTCTCAATGGAAAGCTGGAAGCCCAGGCCCCAGTTGGTCGGCACGATGAGGGTGCCGTCCGGCCCCCGTGCCTGTGACGTGCGTGCGCGCTCGACGGTGGCGGGGTCGAGCAGTCGGATTCCGTCCACCTCGCCGATCAGCGCCGCGTACATGCGGGAGAGTGCTCTGGCCGTGCCGATGCCGTTGGATGCCGGAAGCTCGGCAGCGTGGACTTCCCGGGCGTCGAAATCCAGTGGTGGGTCCGAGACCGCCAGCGCCCTGGTGGGCAGAGATGTCGGGTCCATGATCGCCCGAACGATGCTTGCCATCGGTTCGCCAAGCGAGTCCAGGTCCGTCCCTTCCGGCAGCACGAACTGCGGTGGCACGAGCTTGGCCACGCGTGCCTCGTGCTCCTCGGGAAGTCCGATCCAGAAGTCCAGGCCCAGAGGCTCGGCAACCTCCTCGGCAAAGAAACGGCCGAGACTGCGCCCCGTCACCCGGCGAACCAGCTCACCGGTGAGGAATCCGTACGTCACGGCATGGTAGGCGTGCTTGGTGCCCGGCTCCCAAAGAGGTTTCTGGCGGGCCAGCGCTTCGGTCATCGGGTGCCAGGCGAGCACCTCCGCGGGCGAGAGCGGGTGATCCAGCGCTGCCAACCCCGCCTGGTGACTCAGCACGTGGCGGATGGGAATGTCCCGCTTGCCGGCAGCGGCAAACTCGGGCCAGTAGTCGGCGACCGGCGCGTCCAGATCGAGCAGGCCACGCTCGACGAGCATGTGCACGCACGTGGAGGTCGCGCCCTTCGTGGTCGAGAAGACCAGTTGGAGGGTGTCCTCCTCCCAGGCTCGCCCCGTAGCCTTGTCCGCGAGTCCACTCCACAGATCCGCGACCACCCTGCCGTGCACGTGCACGCAGCAGGCGGCGCCCACCTCACCTCGCTGCTCGAAGTTCTCCTCGAACGCCTCACGCACGGCCTCGAAGCCGGGAGCGGCGTATCCGCTGGCCTTCGTCATGCCTCCTCCGGTAGCTGCAGTAGACCAAGGCTCGCGAGGCGAGCCTTCCATGGTCACGACCGGAAGGCGGGACATCCGGGCTCCTCTCGAGGGCGTGCGCCTACCGATGGGCTTCCCGCTGGACCGCAGTCAGATGCTCGGAGATCAGGCTAACCGGTACCAGCGCTTCGAGGCCATCTGGCGGGCTCCGGCCGGTTGGCGGGTACGGGGTTCTTAGTCACATACGCGAAGCTATACTCTCGGGCATCGGACACGAGCGTTGAAGGCACCGTCCAAACAGTGGCCGACCAGGCAGCAGCCGACACTGGGGGGGAGCAATGCGGCATCTTGCTCGGGTTCTCGTCGTCCTCGCCGTGGTCTCGACTCTTCTCCCGGCTGTCCAGGCGCGCACTGCTCATGCGGACACTTGCACGAGCGACATCTTCGGTCCCAACGACCCCGAGTTCGCCGCCTCGGAGAGATCCTGGCCAGGTCAGACGACCTTCAACGCCGAGCAGTGGGACTCCTACGACTGCATCCCGCAATCGGCGCCACTGGCGACAGACCCCGAGGGCGCTTCCGGGATGAGCGTCAACCGGGCCTGGAAGGAGTATGGGTACGGCAGCGACGAGGTCCTGGTCGCCTATATGGAGGGTGGAGTCAACTGGCGCAATGGCAACGCACCCGAACTGCGTCGCCGTGCCTGGCTCAACACCGGCGAGCTGCCCAAGCCGCGCAAGGCCGACGGGGCGACGGCCGCCACCTACGACCTCGACGGCGACGGGATCGTGACGGTCGACGACTACAAGAACGATCCGCGCATCCATCGGCCGATGTTGCACGAAGGCACGGCCGGAGGGATTACCAGCGAGGACCTGATCGTCGCTTTCTCCGACGGCAGGGACGACGACGGCAACGGCTACGTGGATGACATCTCGGGCTGGAACTTCCACCGGGACACCAACGACCCGCAGACCGACCAGAGCATCTACGGGCACGCCAACGGTGAGTCGGCCCACATCCTGGCCGAGGCCGACAACAGCCTGATGGGAGCGGGGCTCTGCCCTCGCTGCCGGCTGTTGTCGGTCAAGGCGGCCGACGAGGCGATCGCCCGGCCCGACCGGGTGGCGGAAGCGATCACCTTCGCGGTTGACTCCGGAGCCAAGGTGGTCGCGGGAGTCATCGTGTCCCTCGGGTACTCGTCGGCCCTTGATGCGGCATTCCGGTACGCCTACGAGCGTGGCGCCGTGGTCATCTTCGCCTCCAACGACTTCGAGTCGGCCGACCACACCGACGGCATGTACTTCCCGCATGTCTGGCCGGGGAACTCGGTCACATCGGACATGAGCAACCGAGTTGGCCAGTCCACACCCGCGGATCTCGCGGCCACCACCTTCCGGTCGCGGTCGAGTCTTACGTCCTACGGCCCGCACTCGCTGTTCTCCACCCCGAACCGGGACGGGTCCACTTCCGCCGGCGTGCCCTCTCAGGCCGGGGTCGCCGCCATGGTCTACTCGGCGGGAGTGGACGCTCTGAAGGCCGGCAAGATCGGCCGGCCGCTGAGTGCCGACGAGGTCAAGCAGGTCGTTCGCTCCACCGTCTCCTACATCGGCGAGGCTCCCTGCCAGTTCTGCTTCGGGGGACCCGCGGACGCCACGTTCAACATCCAGTACGGCTACGGGCGCCCCAATGTGTTCAAGGCGATGCAGGCGGTCAACGCCGGCGCCATCCCGCCTGAGGTGGATATCCTCACGCCGCGTTGGTACCAGTGGATCGATCCGACCAAGGCCCAAACCCTGCGAATCTCGGCCGACGTGGCGGCCCTGCGTTCACCGTCGTTCACCTACGAAATCCAGTACGGCCTGGGTTCCCAGCCGACGGAGTCCGAGTTCGTAACGATCGCGTCCGGGTCGGGCCAGGGTCGCAAGACCGTCCAGGCCGACCTCGACCTTTCCCTGATCCCGAAGTCGTTCTGGGCCGCACCGTACGCGATGACCTCGGATCGTCTGTCGATCGAGCAGTACGACGTCACGGTCAGGGTGCAGGCGCGCGACGCGGCCGATCGAATGGGCGAGGACAGGCTCGCGGCGCAGGTGCGCCATGACGACAGTCTCCTTTCCGCGTTCCCGCTGGAGATCCGCACCTCGGGTGACTCCTCGCCGGCGCTGGCCGACATTGAGGGACGAGGACAACTGGACATCATCCTGGGGACCGCGGACGGACTGGTCCACGCCTTGCGCGCCGACGGATCAGAAGCGCCGGGGTTCCCCGTCTCGACCGGCCCCGCGCCCGGCGCGGACCCCCGCAACCCACGCAACTACTTGCGGTCGCGGGCCTGGAGCGATCCCAAGCGCCCGCGCCCGCCGGACGGAATCATGGCCCCCACCGCCGTCGGGGATATCGACCACGACGGTGGGCTCGAGATCGTCGCGGCCACCATCAACGGTCGAGTCTGGGCCTGGGATGGGCGAGGGAGAGTGAAGGCCGGCTTCCCGGTCGAGACCTCACGCGATGGGCAATCGCAGCCGGTCCCCGCCCCCGACACCCCCTACGTTCGCAACCGCTCCATGGGTGTGGTCGGATCGCCGGTGCTGGTCGACCTGGACCGCGACGGCCGGCTCGAGATCGTGTCGGGCAGCTTCGACGGGCGGGTCTACGCATGGCGCTCGGACGGTCGCACTCAACCCGGGTGGCCGGTCGAGACCGAGAACCCCAACAAGCCTGAGGGTATGACCTATGCCCGGGACTTCAAGGTGGCGACCACGCCGTCGGTGGCGGACATAGACTCCGACGGTACCCCGGATCTGTTCGTCGCTTTGCAGGACACCGCGTTCACGCCGCTCGATTCCACCGTGGGCGTGATCGGATTCGTCACCGCTTTCTACGGACAGGGCAACGCTCATGCCGGCGGCGCGCTGGTGCCGGGCTTCCCGATCGCGTTGCCGGCGGCGGCCCAGGGCTACGGGACCGCACAGGACTTCATCACCGAGGGAGTGCAGACGCCGGCCACGTTGGATCTGCCGACCGGGCCCACCGCGATCGCCAACCCGGGCCTTTTCTTCCCGTACTCCATCGATCTGGCCACACAGGTCACAAGGCTGATGGCGGCGTCGGACTTCGCCCCCGAGCCCCCTCTGCAACAGGCATCCCCCATGATCCACTTCACAACTTCCGCCTCGATCGGAAACCTGCTGGGCACGCCGACCCCTCAGGTCGTCCAATCTGGCTCGGCGTCGGTGGACGTGATCTCCGCCATCATCGGGCTGCCCGGCCGTGGCATCCGGGTGCGCTCCGGCCTGACCGCCTACGATCCGGTGACCGGCGCCGTGCTGCCGCAGTTCGCGGTTGCCAAGCCCATCCAGGGCCTCGGGTTCCTCACCGCCCCTGCCATCGCCGACATAAGCGGTGATGGCAGTCCCGACGTCGTCCAGGTCACGGACTCGGCCGCGGCGCATGGCTTTGATGGTCTGACCGGACAGGTGATCGAGGGATGGCCCAAGTGGACGGGAGGGTGGTCGCTGTTCACGCCGGCCGTCGGGGATCTCGAGGGGGATGGGAAAGTTGAGGTGGTTCTCTCCACGCGCGAGGGCTACCTGCTGGCGTTCCACACTCCCGGCAAGGTCGAGGCGAACAGCGAAGCCTGGCACTACCACCAGAACGACCGCAACACCGGCCACTACGGTGACGACACCCGTCCTCCCGCCGCGGTCGATGACATGAAGGTCGAGGGCAGCACTCTCACGTTCACCGCTCCGGGTGACGACTGGAACAGCGGAACGGCCGCTCACTACGAGCTCTTCCGCTCGACTCAGGTGATCACGCAAGACACGCTGTCAAAGGCGACGAAGATCGTGGTGAGTCAGACGCCCAAGACCGCGGGACAGCGCGAGACACTGGCGATCCCATCCGAAGGGGTCGGGGGGTTCTTCGCGGTGCGAGCGATCGACGATGCGGACAACATCGGGCCGGTATGGGTGGGCGGAGCCGCGGTTTCGGACGTGAACCCCAAGAGACTGCCCGCGACCGGGGGTGCCGGGGCGGCTGCCGCCGGCCTGGGGATCTTGTTGTTGGCCCTGTTTGTCCGCCGCCGTTGCGCCGCCGGCTCCGGAGCCGGTGTGGCGCGTCCGAAGTTCCCCCACATTCGGTCGCGTCGCGCCTAGAGTCTGAGCGTTTCGAGGCTGCGAGCCACCGAGTCGGCCGGACCCACCTTGGTGGGCGGGGTGATGAACCGGCCTTGCTCGTCGATGACGGCATAGGAGCGCACCACTCCCCGGAAGCGCTTGCCCAGGAAGCTCTTCTCCTGCCACACTCCGTAGTCCTCGAGCATGCGGTGGGTCGGATCGGAGAGAAGCAGGAAGCTCAGCGCGTGCTTCTTGGCGAAGCGGCGGTGAGATTCCACGGAATCTGCGGAGACGCCGATCACCGGAACGTTCAGAGTCTCGAAGTCGGCCATCGAGTCCCGGTAGCTGCAGGCCTGGATCGTGCATCCGGGCGTGGAGTCCTTGGGGTAGAAGTAGAGTACGACCTTGCGTCCCCTGGACTCGTCAAGAGCGTGGGTCTTCCCGTCGGTTCCTTCGAGGGCAAAATCGGGTGCCAAGACCCCCTTTGCGAATGCCATCACTACCTCCGTTGTGTCGACCTCCGCGAGGCCCAACAACCTATTGAGCTGTGCCCACGTCGCCAATGCCCGCACCCATGAGAACCACTGCGAGCTGCCAGATGTTCCCCGCCGGCGCTCCAGAAGGACCTCTCCAGGGCGCCTTCGCGGCGCCCCACCCTTGGCCGCTACGGATCGTGTCTCTCGTCCGGTCTCTTGCCCGTGCGAGACAGAGTCAGCGCTCCCACCAAGACGACCGCGAATCCGGCCGCCGCGACCGCACCGAACCCGGGGCGGGCGTGATCGCCGAGCACAACCAGACCCACCAGGGATGGCACCACCGTTTCGAAAACCATCAGCGCGGCGCTCGCCGAGGTCACGGATCCTCGCTGGAGGGCGGTGGTGAATAGCAGCATCCCGAGGACCGCATATGCGGCCACAGCCCAAACGACCGGATTGGCGACCAGCCTCCAAGCTTCGGAAGGCACCTCCATTGAACGAATACCCACGGCGGCGCCTCCGAAAGCCAACCCGCTCAATGCCCCCAACCGAAGAGCCGAACGGTGTCCCGTGTGGGAGCGGGCGGAGACCGCCGCAATCAAGCCGATCGGAACAACGGAAAGCACGAGCAACGTCCTGCCCGCGAGTGGAAGCTCACGCGCCGATCCGGGCGCGGCGGACACCCCCAACATCACAAGCCCCGCTCCCAACAGGGCCAGGGCAACCCGTTCCAGCCGTCCCGGCCGGTTGTCCAGAATCAGCCATGCGGCCAGGGCGGTGACCCCGATGCCCGAGGCCACCACGGACTGGACGGCGAACAGGGGAAGCCGACGCACCGCGTAAAGGGAGGCCGCCGACCCCGAGACGTCCAGCACGATCCCGGCCAGGTAGGGAGGTTGCCTCATGACACGCACCAGCAGGGCCGGGTCCAGACGTGTCGAACTCCGGGTTCGCCTGGCCCCCATTTGCTTGAGGACCCCTGAGATCCCATAGAAGAGCGCGGCGGCGAAAGCGGCGGCGAGAGGGAGGATCACGAGGTTGCTCCCGGGGTATCGTGGCAGGCCGTTTGGACAAGGGTGCCAAATGGATTCTCACGGTGGCCGGGCTCGCCGGTCAACCGAGGACCCGGGGGATTCAAACGGCGGCCGGGCTCGCCGGTTGACCGAGGGTTCGGGGTGAGTGCGCCGCCACTACCGCTTCGGCGATACTTGGAGTCATGGAACTGCTCCTCCTGATCTTGTTCGTCGCCGTGGCCATCGTTGCGGGCTACTACTCCTACCGTGCCACGCAGGAGCGGCGGCGGAAGTTCATGTACATGGCGCGTCAGTACGGCCTCGAGTACTCCCTGTGGGACCCGTTCTCACTGCTCGGGCTGCCTTTCTCCCTGTTCTCCAAGGGCGACGGGCGAGGCCTGGACAACGTCATGTGGGGGTCCTGGCAGGGCCGGACACTGAAGTGCTTCGACTACTGGTACTTCGAGGAGACCTCCGATTCGAAGGGATCCCACTCGCGCTCCTACTGCCGGTTCTCCTGCTCGCTGTCGGAGATCCCCGCGTCCTGCCCTCGCCTGACGATCAGCCGCGAGAGCGTGTTCGGCCGCATCGCCGATCACCTGGGGTTCGCCGACATCCACTTCGAGTCCGAGGAGTTCAACCGGGCCTTCCGCGTGAAGGCCGACGATCCGAAGTTCGCCAGTGATTTCGTCAGCCCGCAGCTGATGGCCTGGCTGCTCGCCTCCGGCGGCGATTTTGCCTACGAGGTCGTTGGTCCGTACGTGCTTTGTTATCACAAGCGGCTCAAGCCGACCGCGCTGCTGCCGATGTGGGCAGCCCTGAAGTCCTTCTGCGCCAACGTGCCCAGAGTGGTGTACGAGTTGTATCCTCCGGGCGGCCTGGACTCGACCGGGCGGCCGATGATCCAGGGGTGGCCCCCACCGCAGGAAGGAACGGGATCGTGACGACAGCCGCATGGAGCACCCTGGGGGTGGTCGCCCTTCTGCTTCTCTACTCGGGGCTCTCCTACAACCGTTTCGTCGGTCAGCGAAACCTGATCCGGGATTCGTGGGCCAACATCGACACCGAACTGCGTCGCCGCTACGACCTGATCCCGAACCTGGTTGAAGCGATCAAGGGCTACGCCTCGCACGAGCGCACCGTGTTGGAGAGCGTCACCAGCGCGCGAGCCTCCGCTGTTGCGGCGACGGGCTCGCCGGAGGAACAGGCCGAGGCCGAGAACGCTCTGGTGTCCGACCTGCGCCGGCTGATGGTCGTGGCCGAGAGCTACCCGACACTGAGGGCAAGTGAGAACTTCCTCGCGCTTCAGCAAGAGCTGGCAATCACGGAGGACCGCATCCAGGCGGCCCGCCGCTTCTACAACGCCAACGTCCGCGACTACAACCGCCGCGTTCAGTCGATCCCTTCCAACGTCGTGGCCGGCACCTTCGGACTGAAGACGGCCCAGTACTTCGAGGTTCAGGAAGCGGTGCGCACATCCGTGCCCGGCGCCGGTTCCCCGACCGCACCGGTTTCGACCGGGCCGCCGGTCTCTCCTGCCGCCCCCGGTCCGCCTGCCGCCCCCGGCAGTGGGGACTAGGGCCGGAGCCACGCGTGTCCTCCTCTACCTCCCGAAGAACTCGCGGAACTTCTCGCTGGTTGGGAGGGGGCTACCCGTGAGAACGCCCGACATGCCCTCGAACTTGCTGAGGATCTTGATGCCGCGGTTGCCGATCTCGAACTCCACAAGGCTTTTCACGTGATCGCTGTCGCGCATCTTGGAGACGTTGAGCGCGCGCCGTATGTCGGAGGCCACCTCCGTGTAGCGCAGAAGAATGATGTTGTCCGCCACGGGAGAGGCTCCCCGGGCGAGGCTGAAGGTGGGCCCGAAGAAGGCTTCCGTCTCACTGGTTAGTAGACAGGAGGCCCCGACGGAGCGAATCAGCTCCACCGCCGACCACAGGTAGTCGAGAAACCGGCCCTCCTCCCGAGCCGCGTGCTCGAGTTCGGCCACGCTATCGATCACGACCCGCTGCACGGGGCCCTCCAACACGGACGCCCGCAGCTCGCTTCCCAGGACGTTGGCCTCGAGCTCCACGGGCTGAACGTATCGAATCGAGAGCAGGCCCGACTTGAGGGGTGCCGAGAAGTCCCACCCGAACGCGCGAGCCTTGGCCACGAGCTGATGCGAAGTCTCCTGCAAGGAGAGGTACAGGCACCGCTCGCCTCGACGTAGGCCCTCCTCCACGAAGTGCAGGCCGAGCACTGTCTTGCCGGCGCCCGATGGCCCCGCAACCAAGGTGGAGCTCGCGGCGGGGATTCCGCCGCCCATCATCCCATCGAGTGCGGGCACTCCCGTGGAGACTCTTCCCTTTGGCGCCTCCGCGCGGGGCGGCGTTGTGGCCTCCAGCCGAGGGAAGACCGCCACCCCGTCCGAGGTGATCCGGAAGGAGTGTTTGCCCGATAGGTAGTCGGAGCCGCGCATCTTCAGAACTCGCAGCCAGCGCTGGTCGAAGGGCCCGTGGGACTCGTTGGCGAGGTAGACGATTCCATCGGCCACGGCGAACTCAGGGTCGCGCCCCACGTCCTCGAGCGAGTACTCCCCCACGAGGAACAGGACCGCCTCCGAATGCGCAACCCGTGAGGCCATGTCGTACAGGACCGATCGGAGACTGGAGTAGTCTCCCATCTCGTGAAGAGCCTTGCTGGAGTCGATGACGACGACTGCCGGTTCCTCGTCGAAACTCCTGCGGACCACCTCGGCCGCCAACGCGCCGAGCCCCTTCTCGGCTGCGAGCTGGGCCACGTTGACGATGTCCACCGTTGTGGCGATCGCATGGGCGTCGAAGAACCGGAACTGCTCGAGGTGGGAAATCAGCTTGGAGTGCGGCTCCGAGAGCGTGGTGAAGTAGAGGGCGCGTCTACCTCGGGCCGCTGCCGCGAAGCAGATCTGCTGGGCGAGGACGGTCTTGCCGGTCCCAGGGGACCCCGCCAGCACCACGAGCGATCCCAGGGGGAATCCGCCTCCCGTGATGAGATCGAGGTTGGCGATTCCGGTCTCCAGGCGCTCCATCTCCTAGGTCCCTTCTCCCAAGAGCCCCCGCACGAGCTCCAGCAACTCAGATGGCCGGTAGGGCTTCTTGAGCGTGGCGTCGGCTCCCGTCGTGCCGTTGGGGTTGGCGCTGACCAGCCCGATGGGGATCTGATACGTGGATGGGTCTGAGCGAATAGAGAGGATGAGCTGCTGACCGTCCATCAACGGCATCATGAGGTCGGTGAGGATGGCATCGGGGCGCTGCTCGCTGAGGCGCTGCAGGGCGGCGACGCCGTCATGTGCCTCGATGACCTGGTAGCCGGATCTCTCAAGGGTCAGCCGCAGCAAGAACACCATGTCCGGCTCGTCATCCACCACCAGGATCGTCTTCATCTCGATCATCCGATCGTCGCGGAATGCGGGGCGAGAGGTTTGCGGGCACTGCCGCGCCCACGTGCCCGAACACACACCGTAGACGGACCCACGGCCGCCTCCTCAGCTTCAGTCTCCAGGGGGCCACTGGAACAGTGTAAGTCCAGACCCCACCCAAGGTTGAGAGTACTGACAGTGGCCGATGATTCCCCCCGCACGGGCGATGACTGGGGGAGGCGGGCAATCGCGAGGCTCCTCATGGTTCGCGATTACCGGCAGCGGGCCGTAGACGGGGGCTGCTGCGCGTCCTAATCTGGCTGTGGGAGGCGCGTAGCTGTGGGCGGGGAGTTCGCACTGATCCCATGATGATCGGGGAAGGAGGGGCGGACCCATGAAGACGGCACAAGACGCTCTACAGTGGGCGGCGGCCGGGGCGTTCCTGATTCTGGCCGCGGCGGCCATTGTCGACTGGCTTGACCGGCGTGAGCGGGCCTCTTCGCATCTTGCCTGGGCGATGGGACTATTCGGTGGCGGGACGCTGGCGCAAGCGATCCTCTCCGCGGTATATCCGGCGGGCGCGGTTCGACTCTTTCCCCCGCACGGGCTGCGCATCATGGTCCCGATCCTGATCGTCCTTGCGACGTACGCCTTCCTGTTGTTCTTGGCCGACTTCGTGCGCTTCCCCTGGTGGGCCCACGGCGCTGCCATCGCCGCGGCGCTCCTGTTCGTGGTTCTCAGCGCGATTGAGCGCCCTGACATCGCGATCGTCAATTTCAAGATCGTCGCGGTGCATGTGAGTAACGTCATGGGATTCGTGGACTTCGCGAAGCTCCTGTACCTTTACCTGGCGGTCGTGTTTGGAATCCTGGCTCTTGCGTTCGGCGTGTACGGGGTTCGCGCCGGAGGGCGCGTGCGCGCCAGGATGCTCTTGGTCGCCGCCGGGTTCTTGTTGCTGTTCCTCTCCGCGGGCGTGACGCCTCGCCTTCTGATCGGACGCCCCAGCACCACGACCATCCAGTGGGTCATCCTGATGGTGTGGGTTCTCGACATCCTCTCCGCCCCGTTGCTGTTCTTCGGCTTCACCCCACCCTCAGCGCTCATGCGCCGGTCCCGGCCTGGGGGGGAAGAGCCGGCCGCGACCTCCTGAGCGCGATGGTGTTCTCCGGGCGAGCCCTGCTGGCCCCGGGGTCGGCAGGGTAGCCGGCCGAAGGAGTTCAGTTCTCGGGCAGCAGCACCTGAAATGAAGCACCGCCGCCGGGGCAGTCTTCGACCCACGCCCGGCCTCCGTGCGGCTCCGCAAACCGAGAGACCAGTGCCTTCCCCGCCTCCCCGTTCGGTGCTCCGGGTCCCCGGTGATAGCCTTGGTTGGCGGCACGCTTTCCCTGCTCAGACGAGGGCTTTCGACCCGGAGGCTTGCGGGATGTTCAGTTGCAGACAACGCGTTCTGGCGGCGCTGGATCACCGGCAACCCGACCGGGTGCCGCTTGACCTGGGGGGCGGGCCCACCTCCGGGATGCACGTCGACTCGGTCTACCGTTTGCGGCAGGCTTTGACGCTGGACCCGCTCGGCACCCCGGTGAAAGTGATCGAGCCCTTCCAGATGCTCGGCGAGATCGGGTCCGATCTGGCCGGAGCGCTGGGAGTGGACGTCGTTTCGCTCTCGCCTCAGGGGACGCTGTTCGGCTTCAAGAACGAAGGCTGGAAACCCTGGACGACCTTCAGTGGCACCCCGGTGCTGGTGCCCGAGAAGTTCAACACCGCGCCTGAGCCCAACGGCGACATCCTCCAGCACCCCGAGGGCGACCACTCGGCGCCGCCAAGCGGACGCATGCCCAAGGGCGGCTTCTACTTCGACGCCATCACACGACAGGGCCCGATCGACGACGACAACCTCAACGTCGAGGACAACCTCGAGGAGTTCGCTCCCATCGCCGATGAGGACCTCGCCCACTTCGCCGCTGAGGCCGAGCGGCTCTCGACCGAGACCGACAAGGCCATCCTTGCCAACTTCGGCGGCACCGCGTTCGGGGACATCGCGCTCGTGCCCGCCACCTGGCTCAAGCACCCCAAAGGTATCCGGGATGCCGAGGAGTGGTACATGAGCACGGTGGCCCGGCGTGACTACGTCTACGAGGTGTTCTCGCGCCAGTGCGAGATCGTGCTGGCGAATCTCGGGAAGCTTCACGCCGTCGTCGGCGATCGCATCACGGCGGTGTACCTGACCGGCGCGGACTTCGGGATGCAGAACGGTCCGTTCCTCTCGCCGGCAATGTACCGAGACCTGTTCCAACCGTTCCACAAGGCCGTCAACGACTGGATCCACCAGCACACCTCGTGGAAGACGTTCATGCACTCCTGCGGCTCGATCATGCCGCTGATCGGCGAGTTCATCGAGTCGGGCTTCGACATCCTGAACCCGGTGCAGACCTCGGCGGTAAACATGGACCCGCGCGAGCTCAAGGCCCGCTTTGGGGATCGCATCACGTTCTGGGGCGGGGGAATGGACACCCAGCGGGTGCTGCCCTTTGGCACTCCCGATGAGGTGCGCAGCCAGGTCAAGGAGCGGATAGAGATCTTCGGGTCGGGCGGGGGCTTTGTCTTCAATCCCATCCACAACGCTCAGGCCGGCGTTCCGGTGGAGAACCTGCTGGCCATGTACGAGGCGGTCAGGGAGTTCGGTTCCTGCGCATCGCCGGGTCTCGCCCGTCGAGGCTCCGGTCCCGCATCGCAAGATTCAGTCCCCCATGCACCGAGTCCGTGCCGTGCAGGCGAGGAGAGTCCATGAGTTCGATCCTTCAAGATGCGGTCGACCAGGTCAGGCAGAGAGACCCCGACCAGCCGGAGTTCCTCGAGGCCGTTGAGGAAGTCATGGGGAGCCTGGAATGCACGGCCTCCCGGCACCCCGAGTTCGTCAGGGCGAAGATCTACGAGAGGATCGTGGAGCCCGACCGGATGATCATGTTCCGGGTTCCCTGGGAGGACGACCGGGGAGACTGGCACGTCAACCGGGGATACCGGGTCCAGTTCAGCAACGCGATCGGTCCCTACAAGGGCGGTCTGCGCTTTCACCCGTCGGTGAACCTGAGCATCATCAAGTTCCTGGGCTTCGAACAGATCTTCAAGAATGCCTTGACCACCTTGCCCATGGGGGGAGCCAAGGGTGGGTCCGACTTCGACCCCAAAGGCAAGTCGGACAACGAGGTGATGCGCTTCTGCCACGCGTTCATGCGTGAGCTATACCGCCACATCGGCGCGGATGTTGACGTGCCGGCGGGCGACATCGGCGTCGGCGGCCGGGAGATCGGTTACCTGTTCGGCTACTACAAGAAGATCGTCAACGAGCACACCGGGGTATTGACGGGCAAGGGGCTGGAGTACGGGGGCAGCCTGATGCGCCCGGAGGCCACCGGCTACGGGCTGGTCTACTTCGTCGAGGAGATGCTGGCGACCCGCGGCAAGACCCTCGAGGGGCAGACGATCGCAGTCAGCGGGTCCGGTAACGTGGCGCAGTACACGGTCCAGAAGGCATCTGAGATGGGCGCGAAGGTCGTGACCCTGTCCGACTCCAACGGCACCGTGGTCGACGAAGCCGGCATCAGCGGCAAGAAGTGGGACTACCTGATGGAGTTGAAGAACGTCCGACGGGGCAGGATCGGCGAGTACGCCGAAGAGTTCGGTGCGACCTACTACGAGGGTTTGTCGGTGTGGGATGTTGTCCGAGAGCAAGGTTTGAAGGTCGGGGTCGCCCTTCCGTGCGCCACGCAGAACGAGATCAACCAGAAGACCGCTCAGACACTTGCCGACAGCGGGTGTGTGTGTGTCGCCGAGGGCGCCAACATGCCATCCACTCTCGAGGCCATCGCTGTGTACCGGGACAGAGGCATGCTTTACGGTCCCGCGAAGGCCGCGAACGCGGGCGGTGTGGCGACCTCGGGACTGGAGATGAGCCAGGGCAGCATGAGACTTTCGTGGACCCGGGGAGAGGTCGACGACCGACTTCATCGCATCATGAAGAGCATCCACAAGGCGTGCCTGGAGGCGGCGGAGGTCTACGGCAAGAAAGATGACTACCTGGCGGGAGCCAACATCGCGGGCTTCGTGAAGGTCGCCAGGGCAATGCTCGCCTACGGCCTCGTCTAACCGGGTACTTCTAGCCGGGTACATCCAGCCGAGTACGTCAAACCGCTTCATTCGGACACAGCCGGGGGTTCTTCCCCAACCGTCGATGGAGGTGGGCCACGATGGCAAACGGGCTGGTGGGTTGCACCGCGGTGGAGATCGCCGATCGCGTCCGCAGCGGGAAGGTTTCTCCGGCAGAGGTCGTGCGCGCTCACCTGGATCAGATCGCCGCTCTCGACGGGCGTTTGGGGGCTTTCCAGTTGGTCCGCTCGGAGCGGGCGCTTGCCGAGGCGGAGGAACTCGGGAGGCGCGCCGACCTGGCGGACCTGGTTCTCGCCGGAGTTCCCGTGGCCATCAAGGACAACATCCCGGTGGCCGGAGAACCCATGCGCAACGGATCTACGGCCACCTCCGACGAGCCCCAGGCAAGTGACCACGAGGTCGTGCGCCGGTTGCGTGCGGCCGGGGCGATCATCATCGGGAGCACCCGGTTGCCGGAACTCGCCATCTGGCCCATGAGCGACGGTGCGTTCGGGACGGCGCGCAACCCCTGGAACCTCGATCGGACACCGGGGGGCTCCTCCGGCGGATCGGCGGCGGCGGTGGCCGCCGCCATGGTGCCTGTCGCGCACGGCAACGACGGCGGGGGATCGATCCGGATCCCGGCGGCGGACTGCGGGATCTTCGGCATCAAGCCCGGGTCTGGGGTGGTCCCTTCCGATTTCGAGATGGGCGACTGGTACGGCATGGCCGTCAACGGCCCCCTCGCCACGACCGTGGACGACGCCGCGCTGGTCTTGTCGGTCATGGCGGGTCGAGCGGACCTGCGCGGGCCGCAACCGCCGGAGCGCCCCCTGCGGATCGCCGTGTCGACGGTGTGTCCGGTGCCGGGGGGACGTGTGGCTCCGGCGTTCAAGGCCGCGACTCTGCGCACCGGTGGGCTGCTCAAGGGAGCCGGTCACCGCGTGGAGACGGCCGGTCTGAAGTATCCGATCTGGGTGGCGCTGGCCTTCCTCAAGCGCTGGCACGCCGGTGTCGCGGACCAGGCCGATTCACTGGATATCAGCAGGCTGGAACCACGCACGCGACGTCAGGCGGCGATCGGCCGATGGGCGCGCCCCCGGATCAAGGTAAGGGAGCGCGAGGCCTGGCGCTCCCTGCTCTCCCGCTTCTTCGAGGACCACGATGTGCTGGTCATGCCTTCCCTTGCGCGGACTCCTCCGCGGGCGGAGGGCTGGAGCCGCAGGTCGTGGCAGGCCAACCTGTGGGCAAGCTCGCAGTACGCGCCGATGACGGCGCCCTGGAATCTCTGCGGATACCCGGCGGCCGCCGTACCCGCCGGGACGGGGCCGGACGGGATGCCTCTTTCGGTGCAACTCATCGCACCTGATGGCTGTGAGGCGCTCATCTTGTCGGTGGCCAAGCAGATCGAGCAACTGCGCCCCTGGCCGCGGCATGCTCCCATCGCCGGTGTCTGAGGGAGTGGGGGCGACAGGTCAAACCGAGGGCACGCACCGCCCCTTGACCCTCGATGTCCAGTGTGGTTGCGTCAGGGCACCTCTGGTTCCACGGCCGGCGCGCGCGACTGCCGGGTCGTGAGAACGACGCCGGCAAGAATGAGAGCCAGCCCGGCGATGGCGGTAGCGGTGACGGGCTCGTGAAGCAGTAGGGCCCCGTAGATCACGGCCGCCGGCGGCTGCAGATAGGTCACCACTATGGCTCGGGTGGCGCCCGCTCTGGCGACCAGAGAGAAGTAGAGGATGAAAGCGAAACCGGTTCCCCCCAAGCCGAGGACCAGCAACGATCCAATCACGGCAAGCCCCGGCATACGACTGGGTGCGCCGAAAGCGATGGCGAATGGAGCCAGGAGCACTGTGCCGGTCAGGGTCTGGGTGAGCGCGATCGTGATCCCGGATTGCCCGGCGAAGGCCGTCCGGGCATACACCACACCGATCGCGTAGCAACCGCCGGCAAGGAGCACGGCCACCCTCCCGCCCACGCTTCCTCCGTGGATGACGGAGTCCGCCCCAAGGAGCACGGCGACTCCCAGGAACCCCAATAGCACGCCCAGGACGCCTATCCCGCGGACCCGGTGGGAGCGGTCCCAGCGGACGGCGAGGATCGCGGTGAACAGAGGGGCGGATGCATTCAGGATTCCCGCGAGGCCACTGTCGATGCGCTGCTCGGCCCACGAGATCAGGAGGAAAGGCACGACGGCAGACGTCAGGGCGAGCACGATCGCCCGAACGGGGCGCACATCTCGGAGGAGCCTGGTAGCGCGGCCCACGGCTCCCCGTCCGGCCCGAGCGCGCTCACCGGCAACCAGCACGAGGAACACGGCCGCCGCACCCAACACGAGCCGCCCCTCGACCAGCGCCAGGGGGGAGAGCTCGCGCACGATCACCTTGATGAGCAGGAAAGAGGCCCCCCAGATGGCGGCAAGTATGACGAGGTCGAGCCGATCCCTGTGTCTCATGGCGGTGCCAGTATGCCTGACTTGCCGGAGCGTTTTGGAGTCCCACCCGCTCGAGGTTCTCCCGTGCATGTGAATGCGTTCGCGCCCCGTTACGAGTGACACCTCGAGGATCGCCGTCGCGTCCCGTGCGAAGAGGTCCCGTGCCGGCAAATCCGTGCCGGCAAATCCTTGACGGACAAAGGGGTCTGTGCTACTCAGGTATGCATTACTTACCTGTGTTGGACGTGGGGGGCGCATGCAGCAGGTCTGGCAGGCCTACAAGCCGGCCCAGGGACACCCGGATTGGGACGATCTCCAACGGAGAGCGGCCGCCCTTGTGGCTCAAGCGGTGCCTCTCCTTCCGCCTCGTTCACGGCTGCAGGATGTCTGGAGAGTGGCTCGTTCCCTGTCCACGATAGCTCGCACGTTTCAGGCCAATCGCGCAACGCTCGCGCGCGGGGACGAGGCCATTCGACCCCTGTTCTTCATCTGGACGATGCTGAACGCCTGCAACTTCGATTGCGGCTACTGCGACAACCACCAAGGAATGAAGTACCCGGACCTGCCGAATCGCGGTGCTCTGGGGACCGAACAAGGAAAACAGCTCCTGAAGGTGATGCGCACGCGAACGACAGCCATCTACTTCTGCGGTGGAGAGCCGACGCTCCGGCCCGATCTGCCCGACCTGGTCGAGGAAGCATCACGGCTCGGCTATTTCCCGATGATGATCAACACCAACGCAAGCCGGCTGCACCACCTGCTGTCGAAGCCCGGCGGAGCCCGGTGGCTGTCGCATATCGATGCCGTGATCGTGAGCCTCGATGCTCTCAACCTGGACGTGCTGCGGCAGATGTACGGATACGCGACGCCTGAGGACGTGATCGTCAACACACTCGCGCTGAGCGCACTCTCACGCCGGATGGGTTTCAAGGTCGTGCTGAATTGCGTGATACAACCCGGACTCATCGACGAGGCTCGGGCGGTCTTTGATTTCTCTCAGGACATCGGCTGCACGTTTGCGTGCTTGCCGATGAACGCGGGGTCGGAGATCGCCGGTGGCCTACGTGACGATCCCGAGTACCTGGCGCTGGCGAGAGAGATCATCGGACGCGCGGCCCGGGGCGCGAGAGTCGCGGGGGGCCCCAGGATCATCGAGAGCCTGCTGTTCTCCAAGCCGCGCCGGTGTCTCCCGACCACCTTCGTGCACGTCGACCCGGACGGCAGCGTGATATGGCCGTGCAAGCCGGCGGTGAGGGTAGGGCCCCATCACGTGCAGGCCCTCGGCAAGTCCAACCTCGACCAGATATGGGCAGAGGCCAGGCGGCAATTCGACCCGACGGGCTTCCGCGATTCTGAAGCGTGCAGCGGTGAGTGCAACTGGCTCCAGCACTACGTCGCCGACGCCTATGTGAAGGCATTGCGGAATCCCCGGAGCCAGGCATGGGCGCTCCGGGAGGCTCTCGCGCTCTACCTGAGAAAGAAGTGAGGTGAAAGTGGGGGGGCGCGGATTGGCGTCGGGTCTGAGGCTGGGAGCTGAGGCGCTTCTTCTCGGCCTGGCCTACGTGCCTATTGCCTTGGGCCGAGCGGACGACGCTCCGCTGATGTGGGCGTGTGTAACCGGACTCCTGTCGATACGCCTTCTCGTGCTGAGACGGCCGAGAGACCTCTGGGTGCTGGCGGCAGGCATCATCCTGGGCGGTGGGAGCGACTTGCTGACGGTCAGCCGAGGTGTGTACGCATACACCGCGTCGGACTTCCTGCCTTGGGCCATACCGGCGTGGATGCTTCTCCTCTGGGGTCACATCTTCTTGTTCATGCGCTCTCTCTTCTGCCTGGCCCCCTTGAGAACGGAGCTTCCGAGACGGGGATACTTCCGCGGTGGCAGGGTGCTGCTCTTGGATGCCGGGGCCGTGATCCTTCTCAAGGCCGCCTTCTACGCTTTCTCGGAAGCACCCGCCCGAGCGGCGGTTGCCGGCGCCGTCATCATCCTCGCGCGCTACGCGATCGCACGTCCGCATCGGGCGGACATTATTCTCGGACTTCTCGCTCTTGCAGGAGGGCCGGCAGTCGAGGGCGAACTGATTAGGGCCGGGCTGTATGAGTACAGGGATGGTCTCCTCTTCGGAGTCCCTCTCTGGTTGGCGGAGTGGTGGCTGTTCGCGGTGCCTTTGCTGAACCGGCTGGGTGTTTTCGTCGATGCTTGGGGGCAGGCTCAGGGGGGGGTCGGGGTTCGGCCTGCTCACATTGGAGAAGGGGTAGCGAGGGAACCACTGACGGGGGGCAGTACCATGCGCTTGCCGGGAGATGCACACTACTGTGGACCATGACCTTTTCGTGGCCGCGGGAATCACATACGTAGTTCGCTGGCCCATTCAGCTTCTGTGCCTCGGCATGGCTCTGCGCGGCCTTCGGGCCGGCAGGAAGCGCGAGGCATCATCTTGGGCTATGGCCGCGGCCGCGGCGCTGGCCGCCCCCTACCTCCTGCTGCTGTTCGGCCAGCCCCTTGCGGGGCCCGTCAAGGTGGCCTGCCTGGTAGTCATCGGTGTCGGAACGGGATGGGTGGTTAGGCGCCACTTGCGGCGCGGTTTGGGCCGCCGTTCCCCAGACAAGGTGGTGATCTGATGCGGCGATCCAAGGACTCCCTCCTCAACGTCTTCATCCCCCTTCACATCGGGCTCGCGTTCGTCCTGGCGCTGGGCATTGGGATGGGCCTGCGAGGGCGCGAATCGGAGAGAACGGTTGAGGCCGTGAGCCCTATCGCGGCGGCGGCGGGCACTCTCGCGCCCGACGGTTCGGTTGCGCAGGCCGCGCCTGGCTCTGACGCCGCGAGATCATCCGGCGCCGGCAACGCGGTGAAGGTTGCGGGGAAGGAAAGCGCGCAAACCTGGAAGAAGACGGGGGTCCTGAAGATAGGGTCCATAGTCAGCGAGAGCGGGCCGACCAACCTGAGCATGGCCGAGGAAGCGACGCGGGCCTACTTCCAGATGGTCAACGAGAGCGGCGGGATTCACGGCCTCAAGCTCGAGTTGATCGCCTACGACGACGGATTCGATGCCACGACCGGCATGGTCCGGGCGCGCCGGCTCGTCGAGCAGGACGGCGTTTTCGCCATCGTGGGGTGGATGGCGCCACAGACGGAAGTCTCCGCGATCTCGTACTTCGAGAAGCAGGGGGTGCCCGTGATCGGCGGGATCAACTACCCGGAGACGGTGGCTTCCCATGTAGGTTTCCCTTTGGGCCCCAACAAGGGACGCGCCATGGCCGGCGTTGCTCCCATCATCTGCCGGTTCAACCCGGGTAAGGTGCAGGGCGTCGTCATCGATGCCTCCTTCGCCGACCAGTTGATGGACGCGGTGGCCAAGCAGTTCGAGAAGGGTTGCCCGACGGCGACGCTGGTCGGGATCGAGAAGGTCAGCGCGGCGAACCCCGACTACACCCCCAACGTGCTTCGCTGGCGCTCCAATGGTGCGGAGAGCATCCTGGCCATGCTGGACATCGGCTCGTATACGCGCATGTTCCAGGCGATCGGCCGGCAGGCATGGAAACCTCAGACGTTCACATTCGCCTTCACCGACCGCGAGGCAACCGCCGCGGTGGGTCAGTACCTGGAAGGAACAGTGGACATAGGAGGGCAGCTCGTCCCCTGGGTCCACTCCAACCATCCGGGCGTGAAGAAATGGGCGGCGGTCGTGCACAAGTACTACCCGAACTCGCGACTGGGCAACTACTCCGAAGGAGCCTGGACCTCTGCCCAGATGTTCGTCGAGGCGTTGAAGCTCGCCGGACCCGATTTCACCCGAGAGAAGGTGATCCAGGCGCTCGAGCAGTCCGTGGAGCTGCGACCGGACGTGGGCGGCCCGATGAGGTTCCGGCCGGGTGACCACGACGGCGCGCGCTGCGTGGAGGTGGTCCGATGGAAGGGATCGGACTGGGTCGAGGCCTACGGGTCGTGGCAGTGCTGGGACTACACCTCGGACGGCGGGGCTCGTTTGGCCCCTTCGGTCCCGATGGGCGATTAGCCTTGGCACCTCTACCGGCCCGCGCGGCCCGAGACTGGACGTGGGGAGTGCCCCCATGAGAGTGGGACCGCTGCTGCGGGGCGTGAGCGGGTCCGGGGTCAGGGGGTATCCGGCGTGTCGGACCTGAGTCTGCTCCTGCCTCTCACCATTGTGGGAGTCGTGCTAGGGACCATGTTCGCTCTTCCGGCCATGGGCCTGGTCCTCATATACAAGACCTCCCGGGTGCTCAACCTGGCCCACGGCGCCATCGGCATGTTCTCGACTTTCGTGGCCTACCAGCTCGGCATCGTCTGGCACCTTCCGGTCTGGATGGCGGTGGCCGGTGCTGTGGTGTTCGCCGGGCTGCTGGGGATCTTCATCGAACGGTTCACGATCCGTCCCCTCGAGGGAAGGCCTCCTCTCACGAAAGTGGTGGTGACGCTCGGGTGGCTCCTCGTCCTAACCAGCGCCGCGGGTGCCATCTGGGGTGCCAGCGCCTACCACGTCCCCGTCAGGGTCGCCTCCGAGAGCACGATCGGCCTGCCCGGCGTGCGCGTGAGCTACCTGCAACTGGTGAGTCTCGGGGTGGCCGTGGCTCTTGCCGTTCTTCTCGCGCTGTTCTTCAAGAGAACCCGGCTGGGGCTGGCGATGAGGGCGGTCGCCGACAACGTCGAGGCCGCGCGGATCCTGGGTGTGCGTGTGAACGTGGTCAACTCGGCGGCATGGGCGCTCGGCAGCATCCTCGCGGCCGTCGCGGGGATCCTGCTTTCTCCCATGATCACCCTGGACACCTACTCGCTCACCCTGCTCGTCGTGTCGGCTCTTGCCGCGGCTCTGGTGGGAGGGCTCGTCAGCTTGCCGGCGACCTTCGCTGCCGCCGTGGCGCTGGGCATCATGCACAGTGACGTGGGCATATGGGTGACGACGCCCGGTGCGAAGACTCTCATAACGCTCGGCATCATTCTGTTCGCCATGCTATGGAGACGATCCATGCTTGCTGAGGTACTGGAGATTTCGACGGCGTAGGTTCCTGGGATGGGGGGAGTAGTGGGGAAGTCACTCAAGATGATGGCCAGGCCGGCTGCCATCTTGGCCGTGTTGTTCCTGGCGGCCACGCTCCCGCTCGGGATGGGCAAGTTCAGCGTGTTCCTGCTCGCCCAGACTCTTGTCTACGCCGTGGCCATGTTCGGCCTGGTGGTCGTGGTGGGGCTTCTCGGACAGCCCTCGCTCATGCACGCGGAGATGATGGGGGTCGGAGCCGGGGTCACCGCGGCGCTCGTACAGGGCTACCACTGGAACTTCTGGGCAGCGGGACTTGCCGCCGTGGCCGTCGGCTACTTCACGGGCGTGATCGTGGGTCTTCCTGCTTTGCGGGTAAGGGGCTTGGGGCTGGCCATCGTTACGCTCGCCATAGCCCAAACCTTCGATCAACTCGTCCTGCCGTCCAAATTCCTTCAGGGACACGGCGGAGGTCGCGTGATATCGCGTCCGAGCCTGGGACCGATCTCGCTGGCCGGCGACCACGCGTTCTTCGAGGTGGCCCTCGTCGTTTTCGTTGCGTGTCTGTTGCTGGTGCTGTCCATCCGCCGGGGAAAGCTCGGCCGGATGTTCAAGGCCATTCGCGAAAGCGAGAAGGGCGCGGCGGCGAGTGGCGTGTCGCTCACGCGCTACAAGCTTCTCGGCTTCGCCACCTCAGCGGGGTTCGCCGCTCTGGCCGGAGTGATGTCGGTGGGGCTGACCGGCTCCTACACTTCCGCCCCTTATGACTGGCTCCACTCCATGGTCTTCCTCGCCATGCTCAGCATCATGGGCGCGGCCACCGTGTCGGGCGCCGTCGTGGCCGCGGTCGTCATCATCGCTGTGCCCCAGCTACTCCAACAGGCCAAGTTCCTGGATCAGCTCACGCAGTTCACCTCCGGCCTCATCCTCATCGTCCAGACGATCATCGCTCCGCAGGGAGCGGTGCCGATGGTGGCAGCCGGCTTCCGGGCTCTCGTCCACAGGCTGCACCGGGCCGGACCGGGTAGCACATCAGATTCACCGGACACCGGCGATGCTCGCCACGGCGCCGCTCCCACACAGGTGGGCGGAGATGCGAGTGGTTGTGTGACATCGTCCGAAATCGGAGAAGCGGAGGAGCCCGGCGGGATCCTGGTGACATCGGGCAGAAGGCGAAGGTAGGGGAGCGGTGGCCGTTCTGGATGTGACGGGGGTCTCGGTCAGGTTCGGGGGAATACATGCCCTGGGCGATGTCTCCCTCTTCGTCAATGCCGGGGAGATCGTCGGCTTGATCGGCCCCAACGGAGCCGGCAAGACCACTCTGTTCAACGTGATATCCGGGTTGAGGGCCGCGGACGCGGGCAGCGTCTATTTCCTTGACGAAGACATCACGGGACTGGCTCCGGAACACAGGTCCTTGCTCGGTGTCGGGCGGACCTTCCAGTCGGTCGAGGTGTTCCGAGGGCTCGCCGTCGAGGAAAACGTCATGATCGCGAGGGAGGCTCGTGAGAAGGCCGGCCCGGTAGCCACCGCGCTCAGGACTCCTTGGGCTCGGATCGAGGCCAAGCGCTCCGAGGAGAAAGTGCGAGTCCTACTGCGCATCCTCGGGCTCGACGGAATCCGGAAGGTCCTCGCTGGTGATCTCCCGCTCGGAGCCCAGAGGAGAGTCGAGTTGGCGCGCGCGCTGGCCGGGCAGCCCAAGCTGTTGCTGCTGGACGAACCGGCTTCCGGCATGGACACCAAGGAGACCCACAGTCTCGCCCAGGACCTGCTGCGTATCCGGGCCGCCCTGGGCGTAACGATGTTGATGGTCGAGCACGACATGCGTTTGGTCATGGACATCTGTGACTACATCTACGTGCTCAACTTCGGCAAACTGATGGCGGACGGCCGACCCTCGGAGGTGCGCTCTAACCCTGAGGTAGTGGCGGCCTATTTGGGAGCTGAAGGGGATGAGCCGGTTGGCGCTGCTTGCTCTTGAAGGTCTCAGCGTTTCCTACGGCATGGTCCGGGCGCTGGACAACCTCGACCTGGAGGTTGACGAAGGGGAGGTCGTTTGCCTCCTGGGAGCCAACGGCGCCGGCAAGAGCACCACGCTGAGAGCTATCTCCGGGGTGGTCCGTCCATGCGGGGGGACGATTGTCTGCGGCGACCGGCCCCTGGCGGGGCTGAGGCCGGAGGAGATCGCCTCCCTGGGAATCGCGCACCTTCCGGAAAGGCGCGGCATCTTCTCGACCCTCTCCGTCTTGGAGAACCTGGAGATCGGGGCCTACGGCGCCGGCATCTCCAAGAAGAGGACGCCCGAGAGAGTGGAGCGGGCGTTGTCCCTTTTCCCCCAACTGAAGCCTCGCCTGTCGCAGCGGGCAGGCACCCTCTCCGGCGGGGAACAGCAGATGCTGGGACTGGCCCGCGCCCTTCTGACCGAGCCTCGACTGCTTCTGGTGGACGAACTGTCCTTTGGGCTGGCCCCCGCTCTCGTGAAGGGCCTCTTTGCCCACGTTGCGCAAGTCGCTCGTGACGGGACCGGGGTGCTGCTCGTTGAACAGTTCGTAGGGGACGCCTTGGCCATTGCCTCGAGGGCATACGTCCTGGAGAAGGGGGCCGTCATGTTCTCCGGACCGAGCGGGAAGCTCAAGAGCGAGCCGGGGTTCGTGGAGCAGTTCTACCTGGGCCACCAGAGCGCGGAACGGCCCCTTGGAAACGACAACGGCTTCGCTCGCCAAGAGGTAAGGCTCCAGTTGCCCGGACGGCTGTGGAGAGACGTGGGGCGGGCCGCCGTGCGGGCGGGAAAGCCGGAGAGCGAGTACGTCGCGCAGGCTCTGACCACGCTGCTCACGGCAAGCGACGCCGGCCGGGGAGAGTGCCCGAGCAACGGCGACGAGCAAGAGCGCCCGGCCGGCGGCGGCAAGGGCGGCGCGGAGCGGGGCGGGTCACGAGGGACAGGCGTGCGGAGTGCACGGACGAGCCAGCGGACTCCCCGGGCAACCGGCGGCGGGAGGAAGAAATGAGAACATCGGCTCGTACGCGGGGCGTCCTGGGCGCTGTGCTGGTGGCCGTGTGCCTTTTGCTGCCGACGCTGTCCCCCCTGCGGGCTTCCCCTCCAGAGGCCGCCGGCTTCTACGGAGGAAGCGCTCTCTCGACCCCCTTCTGGGTGTACGTCTCTTCGGACGCGTTCGCGGACATGCCCTTGGTCAACGTCAGCGTTCCCTACACCACGGTAAGTATGGACTCGGCTCCCTCCGGCGCGGCCACCGCCACCTACCTGGACACCGGGCAGGCCGTGCAGCTCGGAGCAAGCCTGGCGGGCCAGCAGCAGCCCCAATACGCGTCGGCCAGATACCCCGGAGGTCCGCCGGAGTCGAAGGCGACCGTGGTGGACCAGACGGATTCCACCACCCACGCCCGCCTGCAGGCCGGGTTCGCAACCGCGAAAGCCTCCCAGGACTCCGTTGAAGCAGCCTCGGTCGTGGCCGGTTTCGGCGTGGACTACCCTGCCTCCTCCGGCTCGTCAACCGTGACCGCCGCCGCTGCCCCGCCCGATGTGGCGGTCCTCGCCCGTACTGCTTTTCGCTCGCTGGCCCGAGCCGTGAACTCCGTCCGCACGGCTTTCGGTATGCGGGTGTTCCAGGCCGATGAGGCTTCCGGCACGCTTGGGGTCGGCAAGCTCTCCACTACCTCCAGGATGCGCGGCACCGGGCAGAAGGTAGTCGCCGAGACCACGGCACTCGCCGAAGGAATCGACCTCGGAGGCGGAGTCCTGAGGATGAGCGCGGTGAGAAGCAGCGCCGCGGTGGCGGTCGGCGGCTCCAGCGGCCAAGCCGAGCCCAGTCTCGAGGTTGCTGGGGCCAGCTTGGGGGGAATACCCGTCACCTTCACGGCCGATGGTGTGTCCGTGGCCGGTACGGCCCTTCCAGCCGGGCCCAAGGACCTGACAGCCCTTTCCGAGCAACTGAACCAGGCCATCATCGCCTCCGGATGGAAGTTCCGCCTTCTGGGCGCCGAGAAGGAGACCAAGCCAGGGGACGCCACGGCGCTGGCCCGCGGAATCGAGCTGCGCTGGGATGTCCCGGTGCCGGGTGGATACGGTCTGCCGAGTCTCACGTTCGCCGTTGTGATGGGCAGGGCCGAAGCCCACGCCTACGGCAGGCAAGGTGACCTGTCCGTGGGTGCTGCGGCTGATGACGCACGGACCGAACAACTCCAGGGCCAGGCGAATGCCGGCGGCGGCGCCGACTCATACCAGCCGGGAGGGGCCGGGTCGCCGGAGGCAGGAAGCGCCGGATCTGCGCCTGGGGACACGATGACGGTAGCCGGGACGGAAATGCGGCGCGTTGTCACGGGCAGGAAGGGGGCGCTGCTTGTCGCGCTGTTCTGCGCGTGGCAGTTGGTGGGCCTCGCCGTGGTCGTCGAGGCCATGCGCTTGAGATCGTTGCCGGGGAAGCGGCGGGTTGTGGGGTGATGGATGTGAAGTCCCAGGTGGGCGGCCTTGTCCAAAGTGGCGCCGGGATCGTCGAGGCCCATCAGTCCGAGCATGGATCCGACCGGGGAGCCTGGACGACCTGCCCTGGCTGCGAGTGGGAGTTCCGTCCCGCCTACACGGATTGGGCGTGCCCCATGTGTGGGCGGCAAACGCCACGGGAACCCATCACGGTGCCTACCCTGGAGCGGCTTTCCTGGTGGTTCAGGACGGGGAAGAACGGAATGGTCATGAAGGGAGGGGTGTTCATCCTGGCCAACCTGGCCTTGTCCTTCTTCGTCTTGTGGCTCTACCTGCGCCAGTAGCGAGAGATCCCGCCGAGTTGATTGGTGATTTAGGTTCACTTCTCGGAAACCAGAGGAATCGAGTGGTGCCTGAGACTGCGGACGCAATTCCGGACGCTGCCGGCGTGCTGTCGGGCGTGGTCGGTTCCGACGCGAATACCACGCGCGAGTCCGCCTGTATGCCCGCGCCAACAGATGCCGAGCGTATCGACCGTCTGCGAGACCGCTATCAGTCGGGCCGGGCCACGCTCTCGGTTCAGCGAGCACGCCTGTACACGGAAAGCTGGCGCAAGACCGAGGGCGAGGGACTGTCCGCAACAATGCGCGTGGCCACCGCGATGCACCATGTCTACGCCCACATGGACCACTGTGTAGACCCGGACGATCGGATCGCGGGCCACTGGACCGAGGGCTTCTTCGGCATGCCGATCGACATCGAGCGCGGCGTGTTCAACTCCGTGCTGCGAACCGAATTGCGCACTCGCGACATGGTGGCCGCGCGCACGAAGGCGTTGATGTCGGCCGGCCGGTACCTCGCCAGAAAACGCGGTTTGAAGTCGTTTGTGAGCGAACAACGCCAGGCCCGCGCCGCCGGCGCGGCGCCATTGGACATGGGGCTGAAGACACTGGCCGCCAGGCGAATCAACCCGTTCGACATATCGGGCCACGACCGGCGTGAGCTGCTGACCGAACTGCTGCCCTACTGGGATTCGCGGAGCCTGGTCGACCGATTGCAGGTCGAGTTGGAGCGGGCCGGGATCGTCACGCAAGGCACCCTCGACTTCGCCATGGCGGTGTCCGGCAACACCTCGCGGCAGGTGCTGATGCTGTCCACGGCCTCCACCCTGTCCACAATCCAGGGCCATGTGATTCTGGACTACGCCACCGTGCTGAGGCTCGGTCTTGTGGGGCTGCGCGAGCAGGTTCGGCAGCGGCTCGCCGATCCGGGTCTCTCGGCCGAGCAGAGGGACACGCTGCAGGCGCTCGATCTCTCGCTCGACGGCGTGGGGCTGTTCTCCCAACGTCTCGCGGGTCGTATTCGGGAGCAGGCCGGCGCCGAGCCGGACGCCGCGCGACGGCTCGTGTTGGATGGCATGCTCGACAACTGCCTGCATGTGCCGCTTCATCCAGCACGGACGTTCGCGCAAGCGGTCCAGTCGATCTGGATCGTCAAGACGGCGGTCGAGCTTGCACATCCCGTCAATCTGCACTGCTTCGGCCGGCTCGATCAGGACCTCTACCCGTACTACAAGAGCGACCTGGACGCCGGTCGGATCGACCCGGTCGCGGCGCAGGCGCTGATCGAGGAATTGCTGCTGAAGATCATGTCGCAGAACATCCGGCCCGAATCGAACCTGCTGGGCAACTTCTACCATCGCTTCTTCGGTTCGTCGCCGGTCACGCTCGCCGGTCTGCGAAGGGACGGTTCGGATGCCACCAACGAGCTGACGTACCTGTTCGTCAGGGCGGCGCATCGGTGCCGGGCGGTGACCAACATCGCTGTACGCGTCAACGAGAAGACTCCGGAAGATCTTCTCTTGCTGATCGCCGAGTGCATGCACGACGGAACGTCCAGCTTCTCGCTGTTCAACGACGACACGCACGTCGAGGCGATGCGGAGGCGCGGTTTCGCGGAAGAGGATGCCCGAGACTACGCGATCATGGGCTGCGTCGAGGCGACCTGCCCGGGCAAGACCGGCAGCATGAGCGCCAATGCGCTGCTCCTGTCACGGCTGCTGGACATCACGTTGCGCAATGGTGATGCGCGCATGCCGATGGGGTTGATGGCCGGCGAGGGTATGGCGACCGGGGATCCGGACCGGTTCGAGACCTTCGACCAACTGCTGGAGGCCTATCTGCGACAGGGTCGGGCTGCCATCGAGCGTATCGTCAATGGCTCGAATACGCGCGATCGCCTGTATGCCCGCATGCTGCCCGCGCCGCTCATTTCGGCATTCATGGACGGCTGCATCGAAAACGGCATCGACGTCACCGGCGGGGGCGCACGCTACGACCTGGCCGGCATCTCATTCGTCAATTCCATCGCCAACACCACCGACGCGCTGTTTGTGATCAAGAAGCTCGTCTACGAGCGGCGACGATTCACCGTGAGTCAGGTGCTGGCGGCGATCGACGACAACTACGTCGGGCATGAGGAGCTGTACCGGGCGATCAAGCGGGTCAAGGGCAAGTGGGGCAACGGTTGTGCCGAAAGTGACGACATCGCCAAACGGATAATGGACGGCCTGGTGGGGGAGACCTACCGGTACCGCAACGCCAAGGATGGACCGGTGGTCGCGTATGCCATCAGCATGACGACGCACACCATAGATGGGCGGCTTTCGATCGCCAGCGCCGATGGGCGCAAGGCGGCCACACCCTTCGCGGCAAGCTGCAATCCCTACAACGTCGAGGAATCGGGCGTGACCGGCGTGCTGCGCAGTGTGGCGTCGTTGCCGCACCGCGACATCATGGGCTGTGCGGTCAACATCCGTCTGCATCCCAGCGCTATCGGGCATCACGATCTTGCCCGGCGCAAGTGGGTCGCGCTACTGCGGACCTACTTCAACTTGGGTGGAGGGCAGATGCAGCCGACCGTCGTCGATGCCCAGACTCTGCTCGCCGCGCAGCAGACGCCCGAGCTCTACAAGGATCTGATCGTCAAGGTGGGGGGATACAGCACGTACTTCGTGGACCTGGGCCGCGAGATCCAGGACGAGATCATCGCCAGGACCGAACATGGCGCATGAAGCGACGGGTTCGGTCGGAGTCATCTTCGACATTCAGCGCTACTGCGTGTACGACGGCCCGGGCATTCGCACCGGGGTGTTCCTCAAGGGCTGTCCGATGCGTTGCTTTTGGTGCCACAACCCCGAGTCGCAGCAATGCCGACCGCAGGTGCGTTTTCTTGCGACACGTTGTGACGGATGCGGCGCGTGCGTCGAGCGCTGCGATGTCGGGGCGATCCGGTTGCGCAAGGGCAAGCTACTCTGGGATTTCGAGCACTGTAATGATTGCGGCGAATGCGCCGACGTCTGCACGGAGAACGCATTTGCCCGCATCGGCGAGGAGCTTTCGGTCGCCCAGACAATGGAGCGGGTGATGGCCGACCGAGACTTCTTTGCCGGATCGCACGGCGGTGTCACCGTCAGCGGGGGCGAGCCCACGATGCAGCCGGAATTCCTGCTTCACCTGCTGCGGGCGCTGCGGCAGGACGGGATACACACGGCACTCGACACGTGCGGGCACTTCCCGGGACGACTGCTGCCGCAGTTGCTCGAAACGGTCGACCTGTTCCTGTTCGACATCAAACATGCGGACGACCAAGAGCACCAGCGGGCGACCGGGTTCGGTAACCGGAGGATCCTGGAGAACTTCCGCGACTTGCTGGCCAAGGTCGGATCCGCCCGCGTGACGGTGAGAGTGCCTCTCGTCCCCGGGTTCAACACGGAGCCAGGCGATATCGAGGCCGTCATCGAAGTCCTGACGTCGGCAGGCTATGAAGGCGAAGTACACTTGATGCCCTATCACGGCTGGGCCAAATCGAAGTACGAGTCTCTGGGGCGCTTCGGCGACTACCGCGATCTGTCGGACACGCCGCCGGCGGACACGGACAGGGTCATCGCGCAGTTTGCGGCGCACGGATTGGAGACACGCCTGTATGGGTAGTCCATTGGACCGAGTCCGCCCGTGTGTGGGCCAAAGCCGTGGCACGGTTCGCAGCCGTCGCACGGTCCGCGTCGATGGCAGGAGCCGCCGATGAAAGTCTTCGTGACAGGTGCCGACGGGTTGCTGGGAGCCAATTTGGTGCGTGCTCTGCAAGCCGCCGGACATGACGTGCGGGCGTTCATGCAGCCCACCAGCAAGGCCCGGACGCTCGATGGTCTGGACATCGAGATCGTGCGTGGGGATTTGTTGGACGAAGACGAGTCCGCACTGGACCGGGCGCTTCGAGGGTGCGAGGCGGTCTTTCACTGCGCCGCCCTGATCGACATGCGTGTGCCCGACTCCCTGATGTGGCGGGTCAACTTCGAGGGCGCGAAGCGTGTGGTGGACGCAAGCCTGCGCGTCGGTGTGCGCCGTTTCATCCAGACCGCTTCCGCCAGTTCGTTCCAGTTCGGATCGGCAACCGCGCCCGGCGACGAGGACGGGCCGTTTCCGCCCGCGTACCGGGGCGTGGCCTACATGGAATCCAAGGCGGCTGCCTCCGCCTACGTCCTGGAGCATGTTGCCCGGGGCGGCCTGGATGCCGTTCTGGTCGCGCCGACATTCATGCTCGGACCGTTCGACGAGCGCCCCAGCTCCGGCGAGTTGATCAGGCAGTTCGTTGTGCGCCGAATCCCCGTCGTCTCGCCGGGCGGCAGGAACTTCGCGTATGTGGGTGATGTGGCGCAAGCGATGGTGAACGCGTTGCGGCAAGGGCGCACCGGCGAGACCTATCTGCTGGGCGGGAAGAACCTGCGTTACTTGGAGTTCTTCACATTGGTCGCGCAAGCGGTGGGTATCGCCCCGCCCCGCGGTGTGTTGCCCAAAGGGATCGTGTTGGCGGTGGGGCACGTCGGGTCGGCTGCTGGAGCGATCATGCGCAGGCCGGTATTGATGAATAGGAGGATGGCTCGATTTGCGTGTTTGGACACGTTCTACGATCCGAGCAAGGCGATTGTCGATCTCTCGATGCCGCAGACGCCGATAGAGCAGGCGATAGAGGAATCGGTCCGGTGCCTGCGGCAACACGGGCATATCTAGAGGAGTCGTGCGTTGGCGAACTTCGAGAGCAAGACGGTGTTGATCACCGGTGGAAGCCGTGGAGTGGGTTATGCGCTTGCCGAGGCGTTCCTGCGACGCGGAGCCAACGTCGTGATCACCGCTCGCGGCGAGGACAGGCTGCAACGGTCCCTTGAGTCGCTCAAGGCGATCCGGCCGACGGTTTCCGCCGTCGCCGGCGATGTGGGCGTCTATGAGGACGCCTGCCGTATGGTCGGGACGGCAGTCGAGGACTTCGGCGCACTCGACATCGTGGTCAATAACGCCGGGGTGTCGATGCGGGGCCAGTTCGCGGACCTGAGCCCCGAAACCTGCGCGTCGGTCGTGTCGTCGAGCCTGATGGGCGCAATCTACGTCAGCCGCGCCGCGGTGAAACATGTCAGCGCGGCAAGTGGCTCGATCGTGTTCATCTCCAGCATCGCCGGCATCTTCGGGTTGCCGGGTGGGTCGGTCTACTGCGCGGCGAAGGGTGGTATGAACGGCCTGGCCGAATCGCTGCGGCTCGAGTTGGCCCCGGACCGTGTCCATGTGGGGGTCGTCCACCTCGGTTTCACCGAGCACGATCCCGAGAAGCGGATTCTGGCTGCCGACGGCAGCCGCGTCCTGCCCGACCGCCCCACCCATCACACGCAAGCACAGGCGGCCAAGCTGATCGTCGACATGATCGGCAAACGCAGGCAACGGGTCGTGCTGACGCCCATCGGCAAAGTGGGCTGGGCGGCGCACCGCATTTCGCCCCGTTTCGTGTCCTGGTCGATCGGTCTGGCCCAAAGGAGTCAGTGGAAGATCTTCCGCGATTTCTCGTGATCAAGCGCCAGAGAGCAGTCAGGAGGAGCCATGGGATTCGTAAAGACCGAGCAAGAGCTTTCCCGCTATTACGCGCTGAAAGTGCGCGACTTCCCGCAGGCCATGATGATGGGCGTGATGTTCTCGGCCGACCCCGACCTGACTCGTGCGTGCCTGCCGCCCCCGCTGGAACAGGCCGACATGCCGGGGGGCCTGATGTTCATTGCCGAGTACGGCGAAACCAATCTGGGTCCCGGCTACCGCGAGGCCGCGCTGTTCCTGCGCTGCAAGTACGAGGGACAGCCCGGATCCTACTGTCTCTCGATGCCGATCGACAGTGATCCCAACCGCCTCTACAACGGACGCGACATCTTCGGCTTTCCCAAGAAGGAAGCCAGCATCCGCTTCGAACACGATGCCGAACACGCCTTGGGGTCGGTCGAACGACGTGGAGTGCGATTCGTGGAGATCGACATCAACCTGGAAGGCAGCTTGCCTCAGTTGCCGCCGATGGGGCCGACCTATCTCTTCAAAGCGTCGCCCCGGATCGATCTGGAGCCCGGCTTCGACGGCCCGGTGCTGCTGGCGTCGCAACAGACTGAGATCGACGCAAGATCGGTTGCCATCGGCCCGGCCACGGTTCGCTTCCAGCCCTCCGAGGCCGATCCGTGGAGCGAGTTCGAGAGCTTGACCCCGTTGATGGGATTCGTCATCGAAAGCAGCAACCGGATGTTGCCGGGGCGAGTGCTGACCACGGTGGACCCCGACGCGTTCCTGCCCCACTACTTCAAGATGACCGACTTCTACAGCGGGGGGCACGAGGGATGATCGATTTCTCACTGAGCGCCGAGCAGCAGCAGATCATCGAAACCACGCGCGACTTCGGGAAGAGGCAGTTGGAGGCGGCCGAGATCGCCGTGGACCGGATGCCCGACCCGGATGCGGCCTTCCAAAGCGACGAGTACCGGGAGACTATGGCCGCTGCGTTCCAACTGGGATTCCACAAGATGGGGATCGCCGAGCAGTACGGCGGGTTGGGCCTGGATTCGACAACCACCGGTCCGGTGTGGGAGGAGCTGGCACGCTACGGGGTCGGGTTCGCGGCCGCGTTGATGGCCGGCTCGGTCGTGCCGGCGATCATCGCGTTCTTGGCCCCGGGGAACAAACGGCTGGTCGAGCGCTACATAGAGCCGTTCTGCGCCGACACCACCGGCACACGGCTGACTGCCTGGGGGAGCAGCGAGCCCGCAATCGGTTCCGACGGCAAGAACTATGGTGACCTTTCGATTCACCACAAGACGACGGCGACGAAGACCCCCGACGGCTACCTGCTCAACGGCGCGAAGTCGGCGTTCGTCTCCAACGGCGGGATCGCCGAGGCGATGGTGGTATTCGCCTGTATCGAATCCGATAGGGGGCTTCGCGGTTCCGGCATGTTCGTCCTGGACACGGCGGCGGAAGGGGTGACACGGGGCGCGGCGGAAGATCGTGTGGGCCTTCGTGCCCTCAACCAGGCGTCGGTGTCGCTGGATGATGTGCTCGTGCCGGACGACCAACTTCTCTTCCCTCCCAGTGATGCCTACCCGATGCTGCACCATGCCATGATGACCGTGGGCAATCTGGGCACCGGGTACCTGGCGGTCGGGTTGATGCGGGCGGCGTATGAAGAAGCGCTGGGCTACGCCAAGGAACGGGTTCAGTGGGGGCAGCCGATCGTCAAACACCAGTTGGTGGCGAAGAAGCTGTTCGACATGCAAGCCGCCATAGAGTCTTGCCGGGCATTGCTGTGGAAGGGGAGTTGGCACAGTGCGCACAACTTCCCCGGCGATCTGCGCACCAGCCTGACCGCGAAGATCCTGACGACCAACCTGGCGGTGAAACACACCGCCGAGATGGTTCAGGTGCTGGGCGGCTACGGCATCACACGCGACTACAAGCTCGAGAAGTACATGCGCGACGCCTCGTTGCTCACCATCATGGACGGCACGAATGACACGTTGATGATGGAAGTGATGTCCCAGGTCTGAGCGCACGCCCCCGTGGATGTGGTGACCCGCGGGTCACCTCCCATCCGCGATAGCCTTCTCACTCGTTCTGTTCCTCGACACCGACATAGCGCAACATGAAGTCCAGCATCGTCGGCAGGCTCGCGGGGTCGATACCCGCGGCGAGTTCGGCAAGGGCCGCCCGGTTACGTATTGCCACGTCGGCGAGGGTCTTCTCGCCACGGCGTGTCAGCTTCACATGAGCCGGGGCGTTCTCGCGCGGTCGTCTGACCATCACCAGGTTCTTCTTGCGGAGCCGCTCGACGAGTTGCCCGGCGGTGGCTTTGTCGGCGAGCAGGCTTTGGCGGACATACCGCAGTGGGACCCAGCCGTCCTCATCGGAGGCCGGCGCGCCTTTGATGAAGACGAGCGCTTTGTGCTGACGCTCGGTGATCTGAGCGGCCTTGGAGGATGCGGAATCGAGCTTGAGCATCCGCAGCAGCACGTGGTTGAAGAAGGCGGTCATCTGCCACCAGTCCCAGTCGGGCTGGGGGGGAAACCAGGGGATCCCCCCTTTGGCCGGAGGGGTGTGGGCTCGGTTCTCCGGCAACACGGGTCCGCGGGCAATCATGGATCGAATGCTATACGAGCGCCAACATGAATGCGTTGCCGGTAGGATTGGGTTCGCCACAACGATGCTCACCTTCGCCACACCTGCCAGAGTGCACCTGCGACAGTCTGTGAGGTGGCCTTCATGGGACCTCGCCAAGGCCTACTTCTGAGGCAACCCCCCGGCGAGCCCGGGTCTCCGCGGCCTGGGCGGTACTCAACGATCGCACGACGCCGAGTGATCGCAAGGCTCCTCCTGGTCGTCGGAATGGCCTTCAGCCTCTGGCGGCTGGCGTCTCCCGTGGTGTTCGACCTCGACTCGACGAACCTGTCCGTGAAGCTGCGGCCGGCCATTCCCGGTGGAGCGGTCATTCTGTCGCTCGGCCCGCTCGGCGAGCTGTCCTGGAAGACGCACAAGGGCCCCCTCAACGTCGAAGCGAGCTTCGTGCTGAGCCCGAGCCTGGCGAGCCCTCCCGACTTCAGTCGTCTCTCGGATCTCCGCTGGAGCTTCCTGGTCAACAAGGTGCCCTGGCTGTTGCTGCTGGGGGGGCTCACGGGTGCCCTCGTCCTTGCCGGGAACTCTCGCAAATCAGTCCTGGCGGCAACGGGTGTGGGTGCGGCTTCCTTCCTGGCCGCCTTCGCCCTTGTCGTCGGGATAAGCGTTCTGACGTTCAGCTCCAAGGCCTTGCAGGGCCCCCGGTATCGTGGGCCCATAGAGGATATGCCGCGGGTCATCCAACTCGCAAAGGACGTCCAGCGCGACTGGAAGGACGTGCGGCGCAACATCAATCAGGTCGTCGCCGGTCTGCAGCGCATTCACTCGGAGATCCTCGCGGGGACCGCGCCCCCGAGCGAGAACACCATCAGACTCCTTCTCATCTCCGACGTGCACAACAACCCCGTCGGGCTTGTCATGGCGCAAGAGCTGGTCCGGCAGTTGGATGTGAAAGCCGTGTTGGACGCTGGGGATTTTACCGACCGGGGTACCCAGATCGAGGCGGAGTTGTTTGCTCGCTTTGGCGATCTGGGGCTGCCTCACGTCTTGGTGGCCGGCAACCACGAAGACACGGCAGCCCTGGCGCGCGTGAAAGGGATCCCGAAGATCACCGTGCTCGAGTCGCGCACCACGGATCACGTCGAGGTGGAGGGGATCAGTGTTCTGGGCGACGCCGACCCAAACGCCTACTTCATCGATCCCGATCCCAACAACGAGACGGCGCTGAAGGAGATCCCCGTCGGGTGCGAGCGGCTGCGCAGCCGCTTCGCGGCTGTTCGCCCTCAGATCCTTCTCGTCCACAACCAGAAGCTGGGGGCGTGTGCGGCCGAGTTGGCCGAAGAAGAGAAGCTCCCCCTGGTCTTCGCCTGGGGTCACGCGCACCGTCAGGCCTACGAGGAGCACGGAAGCGTCGTGTCCGTCTCGCCCGGAACGAGCGGGGGCAACGGGCTGACCGCGGCCAAGCGCGCTTCCTACGGATTCGCCTTGCTCGAGTTCGACCCTGAGACGAAGAGCCTCGTATCGACGTGCATGTTCAAGCTAGATTCGCCGAGCGAGCTCCGTGAAGTCTCGTGCCACATGCGCAGCGAGGAGAGTCCGTTGTCAAGATGAATCGGCGGTGGCAGGGGATTCGAACCGATATCCCATGCCGGGCTCGGTGATGAAGTAGCGAGGTCGAGCAGGGTCGGGTTCCAGCTTGCGCCTGATCTGAGCCATGAAGACCCGCAGGTAGTTCGTCTCCTGCCCGTACTGGGGCCCCCACACCTCGTGGAGGAGTTGCTGCTGGGCGACCAGCTTCCCGGGATTGCGAACGAGCACCTCTACCAGATGCCACTCGGTAGGGGTAAGCCTGACCTCATGCTCGCCCCTGTGCACTCTCTTGGCCGCGAGGTCCACGGTGAAGTCCGGGGTGCTGACGACCGCGGCGTGTTCTGACGGAGCAGCCCGACGCAGTGCGGCCCTAAGGCGCGCAAGAAGTTCCTCCATGCCGAAGGGCTTGGACACGTAGTCATCCGCACCCGCGTCGAGCGCCGCCACCTTCTGCGGTTCCTGATCCCGCACCGACAGCACGAGGATCGGCACTGCGGTCCATCCCCGCAGCCCGCGAATGACCTCCACACCGTCGATCCCCGGCAGCCCCAGATCAAGGATCACGACGTCCGGCGGGCGCTTTGCCGCGAGCCTCAAGGCTTCCTCTCCGGTTGCCGCGGTGTCGACCTGATAGCTTCGGGCCCGCAGGTTGATGGAGAGCGCCTTGAGGATTTGGGGCTCGTCGTCCACGACGAGGACCCTGGTCACCTTGTTGCCTCCAGCGATATGGCCACCGTCAGTCCTCCTCCAGGAGTGTCCTCCAGTTCGATACACCCCCCGATGGCTTCCACGAACCCCTTGGCGACGGCCATCCCAAGCCCCACGCCGCCTTCCCGCGAACGGTCCCCCAGACGCTGGAACGGCTGGAACACTCGCTCACGGTCTTCTTCGGGTATGCCCGGGCCTCGGTCGACGACACGAAGCTCGACGCGGCCCGAGGCCTCGGATGCGCCCACTCGCACAACCTCCGACTCAGGCGACCAGGCGAGGGCGTTCTCTATGACGTTGGCCACGGCCCGTTCGAGCAGCGCCGCGTCGGCTCGGACCCTGGAGAGGGTTTCGGGAACATCGACCACGATTCGTTCTGGAGTGTGGCTCAAGGACCAGATGGCTCTTGGCACCACCTCGTCGAGTCCGATCGATTGAAGGGACAGTGCTACGGCTCCCGCCTGGAGCCGGCTCATGTCCAGCAGGTTGGCAACCAACCAGTCCAGCCGGTTGGCTTCCTCCTCGATCGTGGCCAGGAATTCCTTCTCCTCGTGGTCGCTCCACGTGACATCCGTCTGGCGGAGGCTCGTGACCGCGGCCTTGATGGAGGACAGGGGAGACCGCAGGTCGTGTGAGACGGCATTGAGGATTGCGGAGCGGAGTTCGTTCAGGCCCGCAAGCTGTGTGGCGGTGGCAGCCTCTCGGGCGAGACGCCGGCCGTGGACGGCCGCGGAGATCTGCGCAACGAACGCGGAGAGCACCCGCTGGTCGTCTCCCGACAAGCCCGGCCCGCGCGCAGCCAGCACCGCACCGCCTACAAGCGGTGCCGTGTAGGTCGCGGCGTCGGGCGTTGCCGGAGGAGAAGGACCGGCCGAGACTTCGACACGCCATCCCGTGCGCTCCTTGGCCAGCACCGCAACCGAATCCAGCCGGAAGGTGTGCCACAGGCTCTGAACCACGGCCTGGAGTGGGTCGTCCTCTTGGGCGAGCGATCCGGCCAAGCGAGTCAGCGATTCGGCTTCGGCGCGACTCCGGTCCGCCTCCAATCGGTTGCGGGCCACCCGACCGACCAGTGCGCTCACGACGCTCGCGATGAGCGTGAACACCACCAAGGCCACGACGTCCTCGGGGTCGGCAATCATCCAGGTGTGGAAAGGGGGCATGAAGAACCAGTTGATCAGCAGCGCGGCAGCGACCGCCCCCGTGATGGCCGGCCACCAGCCTCCTATGACAGCCACACCGACCACCAGGGAAAGGTAGACGAGCATCACGCTGGAAAGCCCCACATGCCTCAGCAGCCGCGTCAGCACGGCGGTCAGCACCGGGAACCCCAAGATCCCGATGGCGGCGCCCAAGAGCTGACGACGCAGCGGCAGAGCGCTTCGTCGTCGCCCCGGCAGCGGCGTCTCGGGCGAACTGGGCTCGTGGGAGATGATGTGAATGTCGATTGGCCCGGAATCCCGCACGATCCTGTTGACGATCGAGCCTCGGACCAGCTCGGTCAGGCGCGAACGGTTGCTCGCTCCCATCACGATCAGCGTGGCATTCTCGGCGCGTGCGAACTTGAGCACCGTGCCCGCGATGTCGTTGCCCGTAACCTCGTGGAAGGTTCCCCCAAGATCTCGAGTGAGCTCCGCCAGCGACTCGATCACCGCGCCGCTGCTCCCAGCAAGACCGTCGTCCGGGATCACGTGAACGACGAGGAGGTCACCTCCGCGCCGCGCCGCCATGCGGGCTGCCCGGCGGACGAGATGCCGGTTGAACTCCTGCGCCGATATACCGACCACTACCCGCTCTCTGGTCTCCCACGGCCCCCGAATCTCATGGCGAGCCATGTAGTCGAGAAGCCCCTCGTCAACTCGGTCGGCCAGCCACAGCAAGGCCAGCTCCCGCAGCGCCGTGAGGTTGCCTTCCCTGAAGTAGTTGGCCAGGGCAGCGTCGATCTTCTCTGCCGGGTAGATATCCCCGCGGGCCAGCCGTCTGCGAAGAGCGTCGGAGGCAACGTCGACGAGGTCGATTTGGCCGGCCGCGCGGACCGCGGCGTCCGGGATCATCTCGAGTTGCTTGACCCCGGTGATGCTCTCCACCGTGTCGTTGAGGGACTCGAGGTGCTGGATGTTGAGGGTGGTTAGGACGGAGATGCCCGCGTCGAGCAATTCCTCCACGTCCTGCCAGCGCTTGGGGTTCTTCGACCCCGGGACGTTCGTGTGGGCAAGCTCGTCGACCACCGCCCACCGCGGGGCCCTGGCGAGCACGGCATCGAGGTCCATCTCCTCGAACTGCGCTCCCTGGTAGGGCATCTTGCGGCGGGGGATGATCTCCAGCCCTTCGAGAAGCACTTGCACTCTTGATCGTCCGTGGGTCTCGACGAACCCCACGGCGAGATCCTCTCCGCGCTCCACCAGCCGATGGGCGACGCCCAGCATCGTGTAGGTCTTCCCGACGCCGGCCGCGTAGCCCAGCCAGATCTGAAGGCGTCCGCGGTTCACGGGCTCATCCATTCGCTCAGCCCCTTCTCACCGAGCCTCCACGCACATTATGCTCGGCCCTCAGGGCGCGAGGCGGACCAGGGCGAGGTTCAACTGCAAGACGTTCACCCGTGGCTCACCGAGAATGCCGAGGATCCTGCGCTGGGCTATCCGGTCGATGAGGGCAAGAACCCTGTCGACGGGCAGTCCTCGTGCCAGGGCCACCCGTCGGGCTTGGAGTCTCGCATAGGCCACGCTGATGTCTGGGTCCAGGCCGCTCCCGCTTTCGGTGACGGCATCGGCCGGGATCGGAGCGGTCGGCGCCAGATCCTCGGTTTGCTCCAATTCCTGCACCCGGTGCCCGACCTCCGACGCCAGTTCGGGGTTGGATGGCCCCAGATTCGTAGGCCCGCTGGCCATGGCGTCGAAGGGGTCCGGCCGGCTGTGGAACCACTCGGATCCTTCAAACCGCTGCCCGATCAAGCGTGAGCCGACCACGCGGCCGCCTGCTTCAACCAGACTTCCGTTCGCCTGATGGCTCACGGTGAGCTGGGCCATTCCCGTGACGGCCAGGGGGTAGGCCAGGCCGAGCAGAACGCTCAGGACCAGGAGCATCCGCAGAGAGGCAAGTATGTGGCGGCTGATCATGTTGAGAGGGGGAGCAGGTGGATGAGCAGATCGATCAGCTTGATGCCGACGAAGGGAGCGAGCACCCCGCCGAGTCCGTAGATGGCCAGGTTGCGCCGAAGCATCGAGGCGGCCGGCATCGGCCGGTAGCGCACTCCGCGCAGCGCAAGGGGAATGAGAGCAACGATGATGAGGGCATTGAAGATAACGGCCGAGAGTATGGCCGACTGCTGGCTCGCCAACCGCATCACATTCAGCGTGTCCAGACCGGGATACACACCGGCGAACATGGCCGGGATGATGGCGAAGTACTTCGCCACGTCATTGGCAACGGAGAACGTCGTGAGGGCACCCCTGGTGAGCAGGAGCTGCTTGCCGACCTCGACGATCTCGATGAGCTTGGTTGGATTGGAATCCAGGTCGACCATGTTGCCGGCTTCCTTGGCCGCCATGGTCCCCGTGTTCATCGCCACGCCCACGTCTGCCTGTGCAAGGGCCGGGGCATCGTTCGTGCCGTCCCCCGTCATGGCGACCAGACGACCGTCGGCTTGTTCCCTTCGAATGAGCACGAGCTTCTCCTCTGGTGTGGCTTCCGCCAGGAAGTCGTCGACGCCCGCCTCCGCAGCGATGGCAGCGGCAGTCCGGGGGTTGTCGCCTGTGATCATGACCGTTCGGATCCCCATTCGGCGCAGCTCTTCGAAACGCTGGCGGAGCCCTTCTTTGATCACGTCCTTCAAGTGGATGGTGCCCAGCACCCGGTCGCCGTCGGCCACGAGCAGCGGAGTTCCACCCTGGACGGCGATGTTTGCGACTGCCTTGTCTGCCTCGGCCGGGACGCTGCCTCCGCGATCTTCCACCCACCGGCGGATGGCGTCGGCGGCTCCCTTTCGAACCGCCCGCCCGCCCACATCCACGCCACTCATCCGGGTGGCGGCAGAGAACGGAACCAGGGTCGTCCCCTCCAGTCTCCGGCCACGCAGGCCGTAGCGCCGCTTGGCGAGAATGACGATCGAGCGACCCTCAGGGGTTTCGTCCGCCAGGCTCGATAACTGGGCCGCGTCGGCGAGTTCGCTTTCGGCTACGCCCGGGGCTGGAATGAACTCGTGAGCTTGGCGATTGCCCAGTGTGATGGTGCCGGTCTTGTCCAG
>JBBAAN010000010.1:0-50449 GCA_041658225.1 Actinomycetota bacterium | reverse complement strand
GCTGGTGGACGCGAATCTGGGCAAGAACCTGGTGGGAGGGGGGCTGGTCTGCCTCAAGGAAGCGATCAAGGCCGGCACCTGCCTCCCCAAGCCCTTCCTGTGGGCGCCCGACCTGGCGCAGCGGGCCTCGGGCATCTCCACCGGTCCAGGAAAGGCGCTGGGCTGGACCCTGTTGGCCGTGATGGGAGCGACCACCTACATCTCGCAGAAGCAGCTCATGGCAGGCCAGCAACAGCAGAACCCGCAGATGCAGATGATGACGAAGTTCATGCCGGCGATGCTGGTGTTCATCGGCATGAGCTTGCCTCTGGGGGTACTGGTCTACTGGGTCACGACCAACCTGTGGACCATGGGCCAGCAGTGGGTGATGCTGCGCGGCCAGGCGGCTCCGGAGCCTCCGGCGGAGGGGAAGGGCAAGCGTGCCAGAAAGCGTTGAGGTTTCCGGACGCACCGTCGAGGAGGCCGCCCGCGAGGCGCTGAGGCTCCTCGAGGCGCTCCCCGAAGAGGTGGACGTCGAGGTGCTGGATGAGGGGCAGCGAGGGCTCTTCGGCATCGGGGGCCAACAGGCCCGGGTGCGGGTGAGCGTCAAGACTCCCGGCAATGTCGCTGAACCCGAGGAGCCGCTCGAGGACGAGCTCGAACCGGCGGAGCCGTTGGCGGGAGAGGCCGACGAGGCGCTCGAACCTGCGGCTGTGGAGGCGCTGGACGCGGAGGCCGACCTGGCCGAGGACTTCGTGATCGGTCTGCTGGACGCGCTGGACATCGACGGCGAGGTCGATGTGGACGTCCGGGGCGACACGGTCAATATCGACATCGTCGGACCCTCCATGGGCCTGCTGATAGGGAGAAGGGGCGCCACCCTGGAAGCCTTGCAGGACCTGGTTCGTATGGCGGTGCAGCGGCAGACCGGGCGGCGAACGCGGTTGGTCGTGGACGCGGAAGGCTACCGGGTGCGCCGCCAGAGCATGCTGGTGGAACAGGCCCACAAGGCCGCATCAAGAGTCAAGGCCTCGGGGGCGCCGGAGCGGTTGGACCCGATGAGTGCCTACGAGCGGAAGATCGTGCACGACGCTCTGGCATCCACCTCCGGTGTCGTCACCGTGAGTGAGGGTGAAGAGCCCTACCGGCGCGTGGTCATCCAGAAGGCCTGAAGGCTCTCGAGCGAGCCTGCCCCGGCTGATCTTGGGGGGTTTTGCGGTGGTTGAGCGCGCGAGTTCTCGATCGGGCCGAAGAACCCCCTCCCATCCCGCTGGATCGGAGCCGGCGCCGCTCGCCGGAAATCGGGCGACGGCCGCACACCCGGAACAACCGGCACCTTCCACCTCCGCCGCGGAGTCCGTTCCCGGTGATTTCCGGGAAGGAATGCTCGTCGGGTTGCTGGTCGGACTGGGCCACTTCGGGGGGGACGGAAAGCAGGCGCAGGTCACCATCCGGATGCACGTCAGACACCGAAGCCTGTTCGAGTGGTTGGTCGAGCAGTTCCCGGGGTCCAGGCTCTACGGTCCCTACAGCCACGGCGGGCGCAACTACTACCAGTGGATGGCGCGCGGGGCCTGTCTGCGCGAGCAGGTACTTCCGGTGCTCTCCCGACATATCTCAGAGGGGTTGGACGCCCATGCGGCGTCCCGACTGGCCAGCATGGTCGAGCGCTACGGACTCTAGTGCAGTGCGCCCGAGAGATGCCACTGACGGTGGGGGTTGTTTCACCGGGGAGTTTCACGTGGAACCAATAGAACCAGCGGAACGTGAGGCGACGTGACCGGGTCTGACCCCTGGTGGGCGGGATTGCCGCATTCGACACAGGTCTCCGGCGAGAGGCTGGGGATGTTGAACAAGTACGTGCGGCTGCTTCGTGGAGCAGGCACCGTGGAGGGTATGGTCGGGCCCGGATTGGCTGCCACGATTGAGGAGCAGCTCCAGGTCACTCTCCGTCTTGCCAATGCGCGCTCTCCCGGTGACGGAGAGAGGTGGATCGACGTGGGCTCCGGCAACGGCATCAATGCCCTTCCTCTCGCCGTCGCCTGGCCGGAGGCCCACTTCACCCTGATGGACGTACGCCGGCGGTCCGCGGGGTTCATGGAAGCGGCAATCCGATCGCTGGGATTGGAGAACGCGCTCGTGCGCCTCGGCCCGGTCGAGCTGCTGGCCAGGGGACCAGAGAGGGAGGCGTTCGATGTTGCCACGGCTCGGGCCCTGGGCCCGTTGCCCGTCGTTGTGGAGCTTCTGGGGGCGTTGGTGCGCCCAGGCGGGGCGCTGATGGTGCCTCGATGGGGCGTGGAGGATGCGGAGATGGCCGATGCGCGGGCCGCGTGCCAGACGATGGGTCTCGGTGCTCCCGAACTGGTCTTTCTGGGCACGGGTCAGGTTGACCCGAAGGTGGGGGTCGTTATCATGAGCAAGGTTTCCCCAGCCCCCGCCGCGTTCCCGCGCAGGCCGGGAGTTCCCGCCCGCCGTCCGTTGCGGATGTCGACCCCTCACCCGGAGGCCTGAACAGTTGATCGAGGATCGGTTGCCGCGCTGGGCCGGGAGCGAGCCCGGCGCGGAAGAGGTTTCCCGGCCCGATCTGCTCCCCACGACCGGCGTCGGCGCCGCGACCGAGCCCTTCTCGGTGGCGGGGACCCCAGGCTTGGCCGCGCCGCCCGCGCCGGCAGAGCCTGGGGGGGAGGCGCCCCGTAACCCCGCCCCGCCTCCCGACATTGAATACTTTGCCCGGGTTGTGCCGCGTGCACGCCCGGCTGCCGACCCGAGAGCGCTCGAGATCAACTTCCCGTGCCCGGCGCTGATCATGTGCGTGGCCAACCAGAAGGGCGGGGTGGGAAAGAGCACCACCACCGTGAACCTGGGCGCCTGCCTGGCGGAGCGGGGAGCCCGGGTCCTGATCGTGGACCTCGACCCACAGGCCAATGCCTCCACGGGACTCGGGCTGGACCACCGGGCCCTGGAGCGCAGCATCTACGAGGTGGTGGTCGGCGGGCTTCCGATAAGCGAAGTGATAGTCGAGACCCCGGTCGCGAACCTCTTCGTGGCGCCTGCGAAGGTGGAGTTGGCGGGGGCAGAGATCGAGCTGGTGTCGGCCTTCTCCCGGGAACTGAAGGTCCGCCGGGCCCTGGAAGCAGTGCGGGAGCAGTTCAACTACGTGCTCGTCGACTGCCCACCTTCCCTGGGATTGCTGACGGTCAACGCACTGGCGGCCGCCGACCAGGTCCTGATCCCCATCCAGTGCGAGTACTACGCGCTCGAGGGATTGGGGCAGTTGCTCCAGAACATCGAACTGGTGAAGGCCCACCTGAACCCTGGTCTCCGCGTCGGCGGGATCGTTCTCACCATGTTCGACGCGCGCACCCGGCTGGCGGAGCAAGTCGTGGGCGAGGTCCGCACCTACTTCCCGAACGAGGTCTTCTCCACGATCGTGCCCCGCAGCGTTCGTTTGTCGGAGGCACCCGGGTTCGGCCAGCCCATAACGACATACGATTCCGGCTCGCGCGGCGCCGTGGCGTACCGCCTGCTGGCTGAGGAGATGATCGCCCGAACGGCTCGGAGTTCGCGGCCGGCAACGGAGTAGGCATTCGGGTTCCGGAGATCCCTGGAGGAGAGGCAGAGAGATATGGAGCGCAAAGGCGGGCTGGGTAAGGGGCTGGGGGCGTTGATACCCGGCGTGACGGTCGGTGGTCCCCGGCTGGATGAGATTCTCGTGGATGCCATCGCGTTCAACCCTCGCCAGCCCCGCTCCGGCTTCGACGAGGACGGGATGGCCGACCTAACGGCCAGCGTGAGAGAGCTGGGAGTGCTGCAACCGATCGTCGTGCGTGCGTGCGACGGTGGATACGAATTGGTCATGGGAGAGCGTCGCCTTCGTGCTGCCCGCGCGGCCGGGCTGTCCCAGATCCCCGCCATCATTCGTGAAACCGAGGACGACGAGCTTCTGCGGGATGCTCTGGTGGAGAACCTCCATCGTGAGGATCTTAACCCCCTGGAGGAGGCCGCCGCCTACCGGCAGCTCTTGGACGACTTCGGCACCACCCACGAGGATCTCGCCAGGCGCCTCGGCAAGACGCGCACCTACATCACTTCCGCGCTGCGGCTTCTGGCGCTTCCGGCTGGGGTGCAACGCCTGGTGGCGGGACGCAGCTTGTCGGCCGGCCAGGCTAGGGCCATCCTGGCTCTGGGAGAGCCAGATCTCGAGGAGCGACTGGCGCAAAGGGTGGCCGACGAAGGTTGGCCGGTGAGAGCCATCGAGGAGCTTGTCCGTCGGCACGCCCTGGGCGAGGCGATCGATGCCACCGGAAAGATCCCGAAAGGTGCGAGCCGCATCCCCGCGGTGCCCGAGAAGGGTCTCGCGGCTGCCGCGGAAGCCTTGTCGGACAGGCTGGACACGCGCGCGCGGATCCTGATGGGCCGGCGCAAGGGCCGCATCGTCATCGAGTTTGGCTCCAGGGAGGATCTCGACCGTATCCTAGGGTCGCTTCTGCCGCCCGGTGACAAGCGGAGATAGAAAGCGGCGGAGGGGAGAAGAGATCCGAACGCTAGCGTGGTAGGTCCGAATTCACCGCCATATCGCTAGGTGCTGCGGCGGGCAAGTGCCCGCTTGACCACCCCGTCGACCAGATCCGGGAACTCGATGCCGGCGGCCTCCGCCGAGAGGGGAACCAGGCTGGTTTCCGTCATGCCCGGGCAAGTGTTGACTTCGAGCACCCACGGCTTGCCTTGGCCGTCGACGATGAGGTCGGTACGCGATAGGTCTGCGCAGTTGAGAACCCGGTGGGACGCCATCGCGGCCTCGGTGCAGGCGGCCGTCGCGTCGGGGTCTATGCGAGCCGGGATGAAGAACTCCGTCGCCCCGATCGAGTAGCGGGCGTTGAAGTCGTAGGCCCCTTCCCTGGGAACGATTTCGACCGGCAAGAGAGCTTCAGGCGAGCCGTCCAGCCCCTCGCGCACTGCGATCGCGACCTCCACGCCCGTCACGAAGCGCTCGAGGAGAACACGGTTGTCGTAGGCAAAGGCGCCGATCAACGCCGCCGGCAGACCCGAGGCCTCTCCGACGATGCGAAGCCCCAGCGACGAGCCGCCGCGGGCCGGCTTGACCACCAGCGGCAAGCCGAGGCGTGCCACCGCCTGGTCCAGCAGGGCTGCCGCACCCATCTCGCGGAACGCCATCACCGAGATGGTCAGCGAGTCGGGGGTGGCCACCCCTTCGCGGGCCAGGGCGGCCTTGGCCAGCGGCTTGTCGAACGCCAGGTGGCTGGCAAGGGCGCCCGGGCCCGTGTACGGAAGTCCCAGTAGATCCAGCATGCCCTGGATCGTGCCGTCCTCGCCGGGCCGGCCGTGAAGGCACAGGTAGGCGAGGTCGAAGTCGCCCGAGCGCAATTGTCTGATCAGTCGCTCGTCCACGTCGAACTCGCTCACCTCGTGACCGCGCTCGGCCAGACCCTCGGCCACCCGGCGGCCGGAGTGCAAGGACACCTCCCGTTCGAGCGAGAGCCCTCCTGACAGCACGGCGACATGGAAGCTCACGGTGCTCCACCTCCAATGAGGGCCCGGTAGAGAGCGAGCTCCTCGCGCACAACGCCGGCCAGCCGGCGCACACCCTCCCGGATGCGTTCCGGCGGCGGCAGCGAGTAGCACAGCCTGAGGGCATTGCGACCCTGCCCATCGGCGAAGAAGCCTGTGCCGGGCACATACGCAACCCGCGCGGAGATCGCACGCGGCAAGATTTTCTTTGCGTCCAGCCCGTCGGGCAGCACTACCCAGACGAAGAAGCCGCCCTTGGGAACGGTCCACCGGGTTCCCTCCGGCATGTGCTCCCCGAGCGAGCTCACCATGGCCTCCATCCGTTCTCGGTAGATGCCCCGGTACTCCTTGACGAGATCGCGCCAGGGGTACCGGCGGAAGAAGAGCTCCGTGAGCAACTGGTTGAAGGCGGGCGAGCAAAGGTCGGCTGCCCCCTTGACCATGATGAGCTTCTCGCGGATCGGGGGTGGGGCCAGCACCCAACCGATGCGAAGTCCCGGGGCCAGGATCTTGGAAATTGTTCCCAAGTAGATGACGTTTCCGGGGTCGATGGAGCGCAAAGCTGGAAGAATCTGGCCGTCGAATCCGAGCAAACCGTAGGGATTGTCCTCGACCACGAGGACCCCCAGGCTGGCTGTGGTTTCCAGGAGCGCGCCGCGCCGCTCGAGTGCGAGGCTCACACCGGCCGGGTTGTGGAAGTTGGGGACGGTGTAGAGGAACTTCACTCGTTTACCCCGGGCGCGCAAGTCCTTCACCGCAGGCACCAGGGCGTCCACGCGAAGGCCGTCGCCGTCCATGGGCAGGTGCACTACCTGGATCTGGTACTGGGAGAACGCCGAGAGAGCGCCGGTGTAGGAGGGGGCCTCCGCCAGCACCACGTCCCCCGGGTCGCAGAAGATACGGGCCAGCAGGTCCAGAGCCTGCTGGGAACCGGCCGTGACGACGACATCCTCGGGGTGGGCCGTGATGTGCTCTTCCGCCATGATCTCGCAGAGCCGTTCGCGCAACGCCGGCTCACCCTGCCCGCCGGTGTACTGCAGGGCCGCCGGACCGCGATCGGTGAGCAGTTCTTCGCAGAGGCGTTCGAGGGCCTCGAATGGCACCGCAGCCGTGTAGGGCATCCCGCCGGCCAGGGAGATTACCTCTGGTCGGGAGGCCACGGCGAACAGCGCCCGGACTTCGGAGGCGGTGATCTCCAAAGTGCGGCTTGCGTAGCGGTCGACGTATGGATCGAGGCTGAACTCGCTCATGGCATCCGCGGAGTCGAAGGTGGCGGGGTCGAATGTAGTGGGGGGAAGGATACTACGGGTGCAGTCTGCCGGTGGGTCGGGAGGGCGGGAAGCCCGGCAAGTGCCCTATTGGGCGAGCGCCGGAAAGCTCCCCGTGTCGCAGGGGTTGGCCGCGAATCCGGCCAGAGCCTGGGCCAGTGCGGCGGCCAGCAGGTCCTGGAATGCCGGCTCGGCCAGGCGCTTCTCTTCGGCGGGGTTGGAGATGAAAGCGGGCTCGACCAGCACGGCCGCCATGCGGGTTTCCCTCAGGATGGGGAAAGCCTTGGCGTGGGTTCGACCGTCGGGAAGCGAGGTCTGGGAAGTGATCTCCTCCTGCACCAACCCGGCCAGACGCATGCCGGCCTCGCTGACGAAGCTCTCGGACCCGAAGTAGTAGGTGCTGGAGCCCTCGGCCGAGGGACTGGGATCGCAGTTGGCGTGGACGGAGACGAACACGTCCACGTCGGCCTCGTTGGCGATGCGGGCACGGACATGCTCGTCGGGACCCTGGCCCGAGCGCCTGGAGATCAACACCTCGCAACCCAAAGCCTGCAAGCGTCCGGCCAGGCGCCGCACGATCTCGAAGCAGACGTCGGATTCGCGCACCCCGGCCGGTCCAATCCCCCCCGGATCCTCGCCCCCATGGCCGGGATCGAGCATGACGCGAAGTCCGGGCAGGCCGTGCGGGCGCGCCCGCCATGCCTCCCGCTCGCGGATGTGCGAGGCCGAGACGTCGGAAACCGTGGAGCGCAGGTTCTGTAGGGCAATCACGGTCGACTCGCCACAAATTCCGTCGGCAAGCAGACCGACGTTGCGCTGGAACTGGCGCAGGGCGAGATCGGTCTTGGCTCCCAAGATCCCGTCCTCCCGGCCGGCATCGAAGCCCAAGGCGTTCAATCGCGCCTGAAGAGCAACGACGTCGTCGCCTCGCAGGGGTTCGCCTCGCAGGTACAGCAGGCGCCGGCCCAGCTGATAGGAGGCCTCGACGAGCTCTCTCCAGGTGTCCGGGCCGACCAAGTCGTCCACGCGGAGCCGGCGCGCCTGCTGGAACGCGCGCACGGCGGCCTGGGTTTGCGGACCGAACGATCCCTCCCGCTCCTCCGTGCCAACGGGATAGCCGAGCGCGATGAGCCGCTGCTGGACGTCCCGCACGGCCTCGCCGTGCTGGCCCGCCCGAATCAGATCCATTCCGACCTCCGACTCTAGTGTGGTGCGTCCGAAGTTCCCCTACATTCGGTCGCGTCCGCATCCCGAATCGCGGCGTTGTGTGTGGTGCCCTGCGCTTCGGGCGCACCACACTAGGCGAGGTGCTCCGCCAGATCGCCCATCAGTTGGGCCTTGCCGCGGGCCCCGACGATGCGCTTGCGTTCCTGGCCGCCGACGAACAGGGCCAGGGTCGGGATGCTCATGATGTTGTAGCGACGGGCGACGGCCATGTTGGAGTCGATGTCGAGCTTGGCCACGACGATCTTGCCCGGGTGCTCGGAGGCGATCTCCTCCAGCACGGGGGCGACCATCTTGCACGGGCCACACCACTGGGCCCAGAAGTCGACCAGGACGGGGGTATCGGCCTTGAGGACCTTCGCCTCGAAGTCGGAATCGGTGACGGTGATGATTTGGCTCATAGCGTCTCTGCCGCGCGGTGCTCCACCGCAGGCGGCGCCTCCTCCCTCTGGAGCTAACGGGAACGCAATCGAGTCTAGTGTAGTGCGCCTTCGGCTTGCAGGAATCTCTCGGCGTCCAGTGCGGCGGCGCAGCCGGTTCCCGCCGCCGTGATGGCCTGGCGGTAGATGTGATCCACCACGTCGCCGCACGCGAACACTCCCGGCACGCTGGTGAAGGCGCGCGGCGCTTGGGTGGCGATGTAGCCGGCGGGATCGAGCTCGAGCTGACCCTCGAACAGCACGGTGTTGGGGGTGTGTCCGATGGCGACGAACACCCCGGTCACGGATATCGCGGATATCTCTCCCGTCCGGACGTTGCGCAGGCGCACGCCGCCAACCCTGTCCTCACCCAGGATCTCCTCGACGACCGAGTCCCAGATGAAGGAGATCTTGGGGTTGGCGAAGGCCCGATCCTGCAGGATCTTGGAAGCGCGCAGGGCGTCGCGTCTGTGCAGCACCGTGACCTTGGAGGCGAAACGCGTGAGGAAGGCGGCCTCTTCCAGGGCGGAGTCTCCTCCGCCGACGACGAGGATCTCCTGGTCCCGGTAGAAGAAGCCGTCGCAGGTGGCGCAGTACGAGACACCGCGACCGAGCAGACGCGCCTCCGAGTCCAACCCGATACGGCGCGCGGAAGCGCCGGTGGAGACGATGACGGTGCGGGCGCGGAATTCCTCGTCCTCCGTCCAGACTCCAAACGGGCGGGAGGAGAAGTCCACCCGCGTCACGTCGCGGGTGGAGAACTCCGATCCGAAGCGCTCGGCCTGCGAGCGCATCTCGGCCATGAGTTGGGGACCCTGGATACCTTTGGGGAATCCGGGATAGTTCTCGACGTCGGTGGTGAGCATGAGCTGGCCACCGGCTTCGACGCCCTCGATCACCAGCGGGGCGAGGTGCGCGCGAGCCGCATAGATCGCGGCGGTCAGGCCGGCCGGCCCTGAGCCGACGATGATGGTCTCACGCACGGGGATTGCCAACTTGGTCTCCATCCTCGAAACGAATCCGCGCTCTGGTGGTCAAACGCAATTGTGTAGGCACTCCATTCCCAAGGCAACGACGTTCGTGCGACGCGCATGTGCAAGTCGCCCGCGGCTGGTGTGTCCAGGCCCGGGATTCCTGCTAGGCTCGCCGCCATGGACCCGGAGACCCACGAGGAAGTCCCCATCTGCGTCAATCACCCGAAGGTTCACACCCGGGTGAGCTGCAGCGCGTGCGGCGATCCCATATGTCCACGGTGCATGGTGTCCACGCCGGTCGGTCAGAAGTGCGCCAAATGCGCGCAGCTTCCTCGCTCGGCGCGTCGCCAGGCGCGGGCGACCCACTACGCCCGAGCATTGGGTGCGGGGGCCGTGGTGGCCGTGGTGGGGGGATTGATCGCGCCGTCGGTATACGGGGTGCCGGTCCTCGGATGGTTCTTCCCGTTTCTTATGGGCAGCGCCGTGGGCGCCGCCGTGCACTGGGGCGCGCATCGTTCGGCCTCCCGTGTCTTTACAGTCATGGCTGTGGCGCTCGCGTTGGGGGGACTGGGGTTGGGCCTGGTGGTGGCCGGCCTGCCCATCTGGGGCTTGCCTCGCTTCGGGCTGAGCTTCCTCGTCGCGGCGCTTGGAGCGTTTGGCGCGAGCCGGGGGCCCTAAGTGCCCACCGGCGCAGATACGCTCACATTCAAGCGCCCCCGCATCCCCGATGGCTGCGTTGCTCGTCGCTTGCGTACCATCAAGGTACGCGGCGCTCCTCGCGGCCTTGCCCTCGGGGCGCGGTGACGCTCTCGGTCGTGACCGTACCTACGCCGGCGGGCACTATGAGCCGCGGATTCCCGGGTTACGTATTCAGCGCTCGAGTGTAGGGGAACTTCGGACGCACTACACTAGGTGCTTGAGCGAAGCTGGACCTGCGCCATGTAGACCACGTCGCAGGCGTCCTCGGAAAGCACCCAGATCTGCACCCGATTGAGGGGGCTCGAGGCCGGTACCGAGGTGAGCACGGCGTAGATCAGCGCGGGGCGCCCCTCGAACCTGGCGAACTCGAGGTAGACGGGCAGGAACGGACCTGGGACTCCCGAACGGACCTGGGCAAGGCAGGCGGCGGCCAGAACTTCGGGCGCGGCCCTGGTCGGCGACGGCGACGAAGCGGCCCCGGCGGCCTTCGACGTTTGATCGGTCGCCCGGGTGCTGGGAGCGGTGGCGACCGGAGAAGCCGCAGGGGAGGCAGCTGGTTCGGCCCCGGGGGTTCCCCCGACAAGGGGAGCCGTCTGCGTTGCGGTTGTCCCCTCTCCGCCGGCCAAGATGGAACTGCTGTCCGCCCGAGGGGCGCTGAGGGCCTGTCCTTCGCCGGTCCCGGCGCGCTCGGCGAGCAAGCTCGAGAACTCCTGAGAGCGACGGCGCGCCTCTGCCGGCTTCATGCCGGCGAAGGAGTCGAACAGCGGCAGAGACCCCAGCGACTGAGCGATGTTGGCCCGCGTGTACTCGGCGCCTTCGCTTCGTACGACCGGCACGCCAAACCCGCCCGCTTCGCCAACCGTGGAGGTCTCGGGCCGGGGGGCCCGGACAAGCACCAATCCGAGCGCCAGCGCGACCGCGACGCCCAATCCGCCCAGAGCAAGCACCCATCGACGCCGCGGCGCCCACCGCAGCCGGCTGCCGGCGCGCCGGCGCGCCATGGCCCCGCTGGTTGCCCTCTCTGCCGCCAGGAGATTTGAGATTCGGACCTGCAGGGCTTCGGGCATGGGCATCCCGCCCGGGGAACTCAACCCGGCCACCGTCTCGCTCAGGCTGGAAAGCCTTGTGCGACACGCCCCACAGGTCTCGATGTGGGCCATGATCGCCGCCTTCTCCTTGGCCGGCAGATCGCCGTCCAGGAAGGCCGCGAGTCTTCCGAAGGCGGTTTCGTGTTCCACAGCGTCACTCATCTCGCAGGCATCCAGGTCACGTTGGTTAGATGTCCTTCGGGGTCGGGGAGTTCCCGCCGGCGGCGGACGGGGTGATCCGCCCGCCTGATCGGAACTCCTCCAAGGCTTCGGCAAGCATCGCGCGGCCGCGATGCACCCGGGACTTGACCGTGCCCACCGGGGTGTCCAGTGCGGCGGCGGCTTCCTCGTAGGAAAGAGCTTGGACGTCGCGCAGCACCACCGCCGCCCGGAATTCCAGCGGCAGCCCGGCAAGGGCGTGCGCGACCACGAGGGCGGTCTCGGTGGCGCGCGCGTGGTCACCCGTGGAATCGGCATGCAGCTTGGGGTCCAGCGGCACGGTGGCCGTGTGGCTGCGCCGGCGGGCCAGGTCCAGGGCCGCGTTGACCGCGACTCGGTGCAGCCAGGTCGAGAAAGCCGCCTTTCCCTTGAACCCCCCAAGGCTTCGGTAGGCCGACAGGAAGGCATCCTGCGCGGCATCGGCGGCATCCTCAGGGTTTCCCAGCACGTGGTAGCAGAGCGAGTACACCCGGTTGCGGTGGCGGCGGAACAGCTCCTCGAACGCGCCCGCTTGACCGCTCAAGTGCTCGCGCACCAGGGTCTCATCGGAAGCGACCTGGTTCATCGCCCGTCCTTGGGCGCGTAGATCTGGATCTCCAGAACGGACTCGGAGAAGTCGGTCCCCCCGCCCGGCAGACGAGTGAACCACAGCAGCAGGAAACGGGTCCGTACAACCCCTGCCGGCCTGAGTGTGGTGTCCTTGCCTGCGGGGTCGGCGCCGGCCACGGTCTTCCAGTCCTCGGGACGGGGAGCGAGGGTCGAAGAGGCGCGGAGTTCGACAGCGCCGCCGCCGCGAGCCAGCAGCACGTGCGCCCGGTCGACCTCGCCCTCCTGGCCCAGGTCCACCCACATTCCCACGCCGGCCTTTGCCCCCCCCAGATCCGCCGTGTGGTACGTCTCGGTACGCCAGCCGGAGGCGGCGTTTCCGTCGTAGCTCTTGGCCAGATCCTCGGGGTGTTCCTTGCCGTCCCCCAAGGGGTCGAAGTCCCCCGCCCCCGCTATCGTGAGCCGGCCATCGGCCTTCTCTCCGCCGAGCAGCGAGGGCAAGGAGATCGATGTGCCCGGCACATGACCGATGGAGAAGCCGGCTATCACGACGCCGGCGGCCAGAACGAACAGGCCGATCGCCGGTGCGAGCCATCGCCCCTCACTCCGGAAGAACCCCGGTTGGCGAGGTCGTCCGGCCGCAGGGGGCTGCTTTGGGGCAGGCAGCGGAGCGGACTCCACGTTCAGGCGCGCCAACGCGGCCGCCAGCGCGCCCAGGTCGGAGAAGCCGTGGGCCGGAGCCGCCAGAGCTCGTGACACGCAGGCGTCCAATTCACGAGAGATACCAGGACGCAGAAGGCGCAGAGAGCCGGCTTTCTTCATGCCGGATTCGTCGGGACGCTTGCCGGCCAGCAACTCGAAGAGTAGCCGGCCGATCGCTTGTACCGGGGTCAGATCTTGGGTGGGCAGCCCGGCCGCCCGGCGCACGCTCTCCGAATCCAGGTTGTCCAGCTTGACGCCGCCCTGGGCGACCAGGAGGACATTGTCGATGTCCGGAAGAAGGCGAAGTCCTGATGCCTGGGCGACTTGCGCAGCTCGAGCCACGCACATGGCGATGTGCGCGCACGCCGCGGGCTCGAGAGGCTCGAGGCGTGCGACGAGGGATCGCAGCGGCTCACCCTCGGCCAATTCGGATATGACGAAGGTCCCGTGCGAGCCGGACCCGGCGTCCAAAGCGCGGACGAGATTGGGGTGCGAGACCCCGGCGGCTGTTGCGGTGGCTGCGAGGAAGGCGCCGCGGGCCGCGGGTATGGCCTCGAGATCGGGGCGCAGCAGACGCAGGAGCACGCTGCGACTCAGCACGCGGTCGGAGGCGATCCACCTCGTCGTCAAGGCGTCCTGAGAAAGGGGCTGGCGCAGCTCATATCGCCCGGCGGAATCGACGACGGTGCCGGGCTGGGGCAGTGTGGGCGGGATTATCCCGGTGCCGGGGATTGCTTCGGGCATGGTCTCCCGCAAGCTGGACGGGGCAGGCATGGCCTGCCCGGAAGGGTGCGGACTTCTGCTGCGAAACTCAGTCTACCAGAGGCCCTGGGGACCCCGGCCTCACCCCACCCGCGTCGCGCCGAAGTAGTCACTCCGGCCGATGCTGGAGACTCGCACGACGTCGCCGGACTCGGGCGCGTGGATCATGTTGCCGTCGCCGGCATAGATACCCACGTGGTGGATCGTCGAGGCGTTGTTGGAGTTGGTGGCGAAGAAGACCAGGTCCCCCGGCGCGAGGTGAGCCAGGTCGGGATGATTGCCCGCGTACCACTGTTCGGCCGCCGTGCGCGGGATCGATACGCCGGCTTCTCTGTAGGAGTACAGCGTCAGGCCGGAGCAGTCGAAGCTGTCGGGGCCGGTTGCGCCCCAGCGGTAGGGCTTGCCCAACTGCTGGCGCGCGACTGACAGCGCCTTGCCGGCCGAAGGCCCCGGCGGCGGAAGGTCGGAGCGCCCTCCTCGATTGGTAGGAGCCGATTCTCGCCGTCGGGCGGCGGCCAGTGCGGCGGCGGCCGTTCTGCGCCGCTCCTCCTCTTGCCGGCGCTTCTCCTGCTCGACCAGGCGGGCGATGTCCTTGTTCAGGGAATCGAGGATTCCCCGGCGCTGCGTCTGACGGGAGAGGATCTCATCGCGCTGGGCGGCCAGAGCCCGCTCGGCCGCCACCTGACGTGCCTGCTGGCTCGCGAGGGCTTCTCCCGCCTGGCTCACACGCGCTCGGGCGGTTCCCACGATGTCCAGGTTCAGGCTGTCCCGGCGCAGCACGTTCTGCGCATATCGTGTCCGGGCGAGGACGTCGTGGATGTCTTTGGCCGTAAGGATTCCCTGGATATAGGCCGAGGGCCCAGAGATGTAGAGGGATCGCGCGCGCCGGTCGAGTTGTGTGCGAGCGCCGGCGAGGTCGACCTCCGCCCGGCGCAGGTCATCCCGGTTGCGGCCCACTTCCTTCAGGGTGCGCTCGAGCTGGTCCTGGGCGGCGTTGTAGCGCTCGACGAGAACCTCGAGAGAGACGCTTAACCGGTCCAACTCGGCCTGGACCGCTTGCGCCAGCTTGCGCTTCGCGGCCAGGTCCGAAGACGGACTCGCCAGGGCAGGAAGCTGACCGAGAGGTGCGGCCATCACCGCGACGAGCAGTCCCGCTATGAGGATGCGCACTCGGCGGGCCAAACACAGTCTCCTTCGAGTAGAAGTGCGGGCCCACTCGACCCGAAGTTCATAACACTAGCAACGCTATCAACTTGTAGCACTTGAGTCACGGATCGGCAACCGCGTCGGACTGACTGGGGGCGGACACTACGGGGGTTACGGGGGTATGGGCATCTCTCGTGAGGCGCGTGCCAGCGCGAAGTGCCGCAGCGGCGAGATGTGCTTGACGAAGAGGGTCTTCGCCGTCTTCTCGATGGTCACGGTGAATGTCCGGCCATCGGGATCGATGGCACACGAGCCTTCCACGACCGTGCCGCCCACGGGAGCCACCGTGTTCTTGGCCGCTTCGCAGGCGGCATCCAGGCCTTCATGCGCGGCCAGGGCTCCCTCCCTTGCGGCGTTCTCCGTGTCGCCGTCCACTTGCACGCGGGTGATGATGATGGAGCCGCCGTCGAAGAGCAGGAGAGCGGCGATGAAGAATCCGACCAGGATGCGTAGCAGCCAGCCGGTGATGATGCCCCCGCGTTCTGAGTCACTCATGCCAGCGCTCACCCCCAATGGTCAGAAGAACTGCCGGTCGCCGGAGCAACAACTATCGGCGGAAACGGCCAAAGACCAAAGTCCGCAGTGCGGCCAGTTCCTCGATCCGGAGCGCGGTACCCGCAGCCAGGTACAGTATGGCTCCTGTGAGCAGGCCTACAAGCACCTGGGCTGCCTGGCCCGCCGCCGCCTCGGTGTCGACGAGCATGCCGGTGGCGCGAGCCGCTGTCCATGCCCCCACGGCCATGACGGCCGAGGCCAGGATCGCCCGGCCTATGCCCGATGCAATGCTCCTACCCTCGATGCCTCCCAGACGGCGGCGCATCCGTGCGGCCATGATGACGGCGCCCAGCGTGTAGGCAAGGGTGGTTCCCACCGCGAGACCGCCCACTTTCCAGGCCTGCGGCAGGAGAGAGAACAAGATGATGTTCGCGGCCACGTTGGCGGTGGCGGTCACGACGCTGATGAGAAATGGAGTGCGTGAGTCCTGCAGGGCGTAGAAGGCGCGCTGAAACAGCACGAACGTCGAGTAGGAGAGCAGGCCCACCGCCAGGAAACTGAGGGTGCGAACCACCATCGTTACGCTGGCGCGCGACACCACGCCGTGCTCAAGCAACAGCCGGACGATCGGTGTGCCCAGGGCGAGGTAGCCGAAGGCTGCTGGGGTTACCACCGTCGCGGTGGTGCGAACGCCCATTCGCAGCGTGCGCCGGAAAGCGGTCAGATCCCCTCCCACGGCCATCGCCGACAGGCTCGGGAGCAAGGCGGTGACCACGGATGTCGAGAAGATGGCGTGGGGGAGCTGGAAGAAGATCAGGGCGTAGCTGTAGGCGGTGTAGCCGCCCTGAACCTGGTTGGCCAGAATCGGGATGGCCAGGTATCCGATCTGGGTCACGATGACGTATCCGATGACGTAGACGGCCAAACGCGCGAGCTTGCGAATCCGCGGATGGCCCAGATCCCAGGTGGGTCGGAAGCTGAAGCCGACCCGGCGCAGAAAGGGAACCTGTACGAGTGTCATGGCGGCCACCCCCAGCGTGGTGCCGCCGGCCAGAAGCAGCTTCTCGGCCCCGGAGATGGCGGCCAGATTGGTGCCTGCCCGGCCGGTCAGGGCCATGAACCCCAAAGCGGTGGCGATGACCGTGAGGTTGTTCAGCACCGGAGCGAACATCGGCACGCCGAACTTGCGGTTGGCGTTGAGCACCCCGGTCATAACGGTGCCGGCGCCGTAGAAGACGATCTGTGGCATGAAGAAACGCAGGAAGTAGGCGCCGACCTGTTCCTGCAGCAGCCGGTCCGGTCCCGGCACGCGGAAGGTGAAAATGCGCATCAGCCATGGAGCGGCGACCACGGTCGCCAGCGCGAGGAGAGCCAGACCGGCGACCGTGACCGTGAGCACCGCACGGGCCACATGGTTGGCTTCCTCCCGGCTGTCGCTCTTCATGGACTCGACGAGCACGGGGACCAGGACCGAAGAGAGAATCCCTCCGAGGATGAGCTCGAAGACGAAGTTCGGCGTGGTGTTGGCGAGGTTGTAGGTGTCGGCGAGGCGGCTCTCGGTCAATCCCAGCGCGGAGGCGAGCGCGGCTACGCGAAGGAAGCCGGTGATACGGGACAGGCCGGTCCCGATCGCCATGGTCCCGGTTGACCTGGCGAAACCGGAAATCGCCGGCTCGGGTTCCGGCTCCGGTCCGGGGGCGGCGTTCATCCCCCGCGGCTCCCGCGCACCAGGAGCCTGTGGCCCCAGTAGGCGACCAGGAACACGGCGGCGCCGAGGACGGCGATCACTGCCGCTCGGCTGTAGGCGGTGGATCTGAGCGCGAGCGTCGAGGTAGTGATTCTCTCGCCACCGCCCGGCGTGAACACCTCCACCCGCAAGGGAATCGTGCCGGTTGTCAGTGTTTCGATGGACACTCGGAACGTCTGTGCCCCGTGGGCAGGCAGCTCGAACGGCCCGGCGGTTGTCGGATCCGGACGCGCCCTGGTCGAGGTGAGGTGGGCCTCGACGGTCACGGGCGTGGAACTCGAGTTGACGAGCGTCACGGGGATTTGCCCGGTGCGCGCCGTCAGGGTTATGCGAGTCGAGACCGATACCCGGATCTTGCGGTACTCCGCGGTCAGTTCTTGCGTCACCGACCTCAGGAACGCGTTGGCGAGGTCGTGGTCATTGCGGTAGAGCTGTGCCGACTCGGCAACCAGGAGGTTGCGATCGAAGCGGCGATAGGTGGGAGCGTCCGAGCCCACGGCTTCCGCATAGTTCGTCAGGCGCCGGCGAGCCTCACGCACCTGGCCGAGATACGAGGCCGGTAGCTCGTTGCGCGCCGCAGTCGGCGGGTAGACCAAGCGCTCACTGGGCGCGAGGTGGACCTCAGCGACGAAGGCCCGGAGTCCCTGGGGCTTGAGCCAGGGTGCCAGGACGAGGCCGCGAAGGAACGGCTCGACCAGGCCGGGGACGGGACGCTGTGAGGGGGCGATGAGGAGACCTCGCACGTCCGAGGAGTAGGGAAGCTCGAAGAAGGTGCCGGCGGTTTCGGCCAGCATGCGCTGGACGGTGACCACCGGGTCGTCGCTCGAGGGGCTGACCAGATCGGAAGAGAGGTCTGCGTCGGGCACCAGTGCCGTGCGCACCGCCGTGCCGCTGCCGCTCAGAGCGGTCAGCGAGTTGGGCGTCGAGAACTCCACGCGACGGCCGGCCAGGAATCGGGCATCCACGATCGGCACCCGAACGCCCGAACTGCCGGCCAGCACATCCAGAGTGGCCACGTCGAGGGCCCCCTCCGGGGGCCAGAAGTACTCCGACAGGAATGTCGCGGAAAGCAGGGACTTGATGACGTCACGCCCGATCTCGACCTGTTTGGACTCGTCGGCCAGCAGACCGGCGCGAACCAGTGCGACGAGGTCGCCTTGCGCATAGGCCAGCGGCAGGACCTCCACATCCTGGCGGGCGGCGATCTGGCGCAATCGCCCGAGCAAGGCAGCGGCCGCTTGAGCCCGCGTGTCGTCGGAGCTCACCTTCTGGGGCTTGCCGCCGACCTGTCGGGTGAAGCCGTTGGCCATGGACGCGAGTTCCTCCAAGAGCCTCGCTTGCGGGGCCAGGGTAAGGGGCGCAATCGAGGAGGCCAGAGCGGCGGCGTAGGCGCTCAAGGGCCCGCGCGAAGCGGTGAGGCGCACGAGCTCGTCGGTGGCGAAGGTGCCGCTCGGCTGCTGGTGGGGTGGTTCCGTGAACGGCCAGATGGTAGTGATTCGAAGCGGGTTGTCCGGCGGGCGAGGGAGGTAGACAAGGGCGGTCTCCAGGACTTGGTCCGGTAGCCCGCCGGCCGAGGCGCTCACCCGAACGGGGAAGACCCCACCGACTTCGCCACCTGCTGTGAGGGCCTCGCTCATCGATGAGGCCGGGACTTCCAACGTGGCCTCAGCGTCTTCTCCCGGTGCGAGATCGGCAAGCTCGACGGGAGCCGCTTGATAGTCCGCCCGGGCGCCCGGGCGCCCGCGAAGGCCTCCGCGCAGCTCGGAGCGCGATCTGGTTCGCGAGTAGAGAGAAAAGCGCAGCCGGATGTTCGTGGCCCGGCGCTTGCTCCGGTTGGTGACCCGCAAGCGCATGCGGTAGACGCTGTCGCCGACCAGGCCGGGAGGGATCTCCAGGGCATTGATGGCTAGTCCTGCGGGCGTGGGGGAGGGGCTGGCAACGCCCACCGTCCGCGCCGCCGCTGGGGTCGCCTCCCCTTCTGCCCGCGATGCTAAGGCCGGCGCCGACAGTGACAGGCCGCAGGCCGCCGCGCAGGCCATGATCGCCGCGCAGGCAAACGGTTTTCCGGAACGGGTCCGGCTCATCGTTGGCCGCTCAACATCATGACAACCTCGTTTGCCGCGTACGCGGCGGCAACACAAAGCAGGAACACCGACATCGCCGTGCGCAGGGCTGCATCCGTCGCACGGATGGCAAGTCTAGCGCCCAGACAGCCGGCAATGGCCCCCCCTGCAGCGAGTCCGGCCGCCAGAACCCAGTCCACATGGCCGAGACAGGCATGGACGACGGTGCCCGGCACGGCAAGGACCACGATGGCAAGCAGCGAGGTGCCCAGGGCCGTGCGCATCGGCAGGTGCAGCAGCAGCACGAAGGCCGGCACGAGAATCAGGCCCCCTCCGAGACCCAGCAGTCCCGACAATCCGCCGGCCGCGAGGCCGATCGCCAGACAGCGCCGGCCGAACGGTGACCAGGGGACCGGCGACCTCGGCAGCGCCGGCTCCGGGCCATGCCCCTCGGGCGAGGAGACGCCGGCGGCCGAGGGATTTCTCAACAGCCAAAACGCCGCCGCGGCCACCAGGGCGGCCGTGGCCAGCATCAACGCGCTCCCCGAAGCCCAGGCGGTTGCGGTCGCCCCGCCCAGGGCCCCGAGGATTCCGTAGGGGGCGACCAGAAAGGCGACCTCACTATCGAGCTGTCCGGCTTTCCGGTAAATCACGGCGCCGGCCAGGGCGGTCGGGATCACGGCCGGCAGGGTCGTGCCCAGAGCGATCAGTGCCGGCGCACGCATGACCAGCCGCAGGGCGGGCGTGGTGATGAGGGCACCGCCGATCCCGAACAGCCCCGAGAGAATCCCGGCGAACAGCCCCACGGCCGATGCTCCGAGAAAATGGATCACGGACATTCCCCGCACGCCCGGGCCAGAGCGGATGGCACGAGGTCGAGCAGCCGGCGCTCGTTGTCGAATCTCAGCAGCAGTCGAGCCTCATGCCGCGGCAACCACTCCACCCTTTCCACCTCTTCCGGCTGGGGGCGGAGTGTTCCCCCCAATGCACGCATGAGGAAGTAGTGAACGTATTTGTGGTATCGGGTCTGGTCGGGAGCCCAGGAGAACCAGTAGTCGACGGTGTCCAGAGGAGCCAGCATCTCCGCGCGGATTCCGGTTTCCTCCGTGACCTCCCGAAGCGCGGCTTCCTCGACAGACTCTTCCTTCTCAACCTGCCCTTTCGGCAACCCCCAAACCAGGCCCCCCCGGCGGCCAAAGCGGGCGATCAGGAGGATGCGCGCTTCGACGGTGGCGTCCTCGAGGACCAGGCCGCCCGCCGAGACCGCCCGGGCCGTCTTCACCGACGGCGCCTCAACGCGCGTCGGCGGAAGGAGCGTCGGCGATGACCCTGGCGATGTCCGCGAGCACGGCCCCCGCTACCGCCGCCAGGTCCGCTGGTCGGATCTTCAACAGCAGACCCGCCTCTCCGGAGCCCGCGTACAGCACCGGCTGCGCCTCGAAGGAGCGGTCCAGCACGACCTTCGTGTCGCAGGTGAGGGCCACCGGAGGCATGAAGCCGGTCGGGTAGCCGGTGAGTTCGGGAATCTCATCGGCAGGGACGGGCTTCACACGGCAGCCCGCCGCTCTTTCGAGGGCGCGAACGTCCACGGCAGATCCGCAGGGAGCGAGGGCGAGCACCACCGTCTTCGCTCCCCGGAAAGGCGTGGCGATGACTACCTGCTGCGTCGGCAACTCGAGTAGTTCCGGTGCCGACTCCACCGAACGCAGCGGGTAAGGCAGGTGTGCCATCTCGTGCGGCACGTCCCGTTTGAGCAGAAAGGTGTGGACCGCTAGGCCGTTTCGCATCGATCATCCTCCAGGACTCGCAAGACCTGGGAGCCGTAGTCCAGTGTGGTGCGCCCGAAGTTCCCCTACATTCGGTCGCGTCTGCACCCCGAACTGCGGCATCGCTCGTCGGTCGCATACCCACAGGTATGCGCCCTCCTCGCGCCTTGCGCTTCGGGCGCACCCGCGCCCTCGGTGTGTACGGGGAATTCGGACGCATTACACTAGCACGGGCATCGAGGTCGGAGGCAGGGGCGGCCGGCGCCGCCCAAGCCGGGTTGCGCGTGCTCTGCGCACTCGGCCCGCGGCGGTCGTCGGACCGGTGGTGGCTCTGCGCACTCGGCCTCGACCGGCGGCATTCGGCCGAGATCAAGGCCCGCACCGGTCCCCCCGTGTGGTGAAATGAAGGTCAACCAATGAGCTCGGGGTTCCGATGACAGCAGGCGAAACCCGTGCGGGTGTGACTGGGTGTGCCGGAGGGCGGAGGAAGGGCAGGGAGGTGGATGGCGTGGACGTCAACGACCTTCTGAAGGAGGCGGCCGATAAGCAGGCGTCGGACCTTCACCTGAAGGCCGGTGCGCCGCCGTTCCTTCGCATCCACGGGGATCTGGTGCCGGTGGGAACGGAGACGTTGACTGCCGCCGATACTGAGCGAATCGCGCTGGAGATCATGGACCAGCGCATGGCGGGGCGCTTCATCGAGACCAACGAGGCCGACTTCGCCTACAGCCTTGACGGCGTCGGGCGGTTCCGGGTCAACGTCTTCCGCCAGCGCGGTTCGGTGGGCATCGTCATGCGCCGGGTCCTGCCATCGAGCCAGACCTTCGACAAGCTCAACCTCCCGCCGGTCGTCGCCCGTCTGGCGGAGGAGCCGCGCGGCCTGTTGCTGGTCACCGGGCCCACGGGTTCCGGGAAGACAACGACCTGCGCGGCAGTGATCGACCACATCAACTCGACGCGCCGCTGTCACATCGTGACGGTGGAGGATCCGATCGAGATTATGCACTCCGACAAGCTCGCGCTGGTCAACCAGCGCGAGATCGGTGTGGATACTGAGGACTTCGCATCGGCGCTCAAGCGCGTTGCCCGTCAGGACCCGGACGTCATCTTCATCGGCGAGATGCGCGACCCCGAGACGGTGTCGGCCGCCTTGCGGGCCGCTGAGACCGGTCACTTTGTGCTGTCCACCCTTCACACCGTCGATGCCACCGAGACCATCAACCGCATCATCGACTTCTTCCCCTCTGACCAGCAGAAGCAGGTGCGCTTGAGCCTGGCGGGCACTCTGCGCGGAATCGTGGCCCAGCGCCTGCTTCAGCGCGCGGAGGGCGCCGGTCGCATCCCGGCGGTCGAAGTGCTGGTGATGACCGGGCGCGCGTTCGACTTCATCGTCAACCCCGAGCAGACCCACTTGCTCGAGGAAGTGATCGCCGAAGGCGAGTACTACGGTATGCAGACCTTCGATCAGGCCTTGCTGGTGCTCTACCGCAACGGCGCCGTCACTTTCGAAGAGGCTCTTGGCGTGTCCAGCAACCCGCAGGACTTTCGCCTGTCCTGCCGTCAGGCCGGCCTGCCGACCTAGTGTGGTGCGCCCGAAGTTCCCCTACATTCGGGCGCACCACACTGGCGTGGCGGCGTATCCGGGTATCCTGGTCCGGACATGGCCAACGAGCTTTCCCCGGACCAGCAGCGCCGTCTGGCGTCCCTGCTCTCGCTCTCTCCCGAAGTGGACGAACTCGCCCTGCGGTTCGTCGCGGAGGGCTTGCAGCTGTACCTGGTGGGCGGCACGGTGCGCGACGCTCTGCTCGGCCGGGCTCACACCGACCTGGACTTCGCCACCGACGCCCCGCCGGAGCGCACTCGCGGAGTCCTGCAGCCGTGGGCGGACGACGTGTGGATGCAGGGCGCAGCCTTTGGCACCGTCGGCTGTGCCAGGGGCGGGCTGCGGGTGGAGATCACGACCTTCCGTGAGGAGGTCTATCCGGCGGACTCGCGCAACCCGGAAGTGCGCTACGCGCCGGACATCCTGGCAGACCTGTCCCGGCGGGACTTCACGATCAACGCGATGGCCGTGCGCCTTCCCGAGCGGAGCTTCGTGGACCCATTCGGTGGGATCGGCGACCTGGCGGCGGGCATCTTGCGCACGCCCTCCGGTCCCGCTCTGTCGTTTGGCGACGACCCCCTGCGCATGCTGCGCGCGGCTCGCTTCGTCTCCGAGCTGAAGTTCAAGCCCAGCCCGGACACGCTGACGGCCATAACCGAGCAACGGTCTCGGCTGGGCATCGTGTCTCGCGAACGCATCCGCGATGAGCTGTCCAAGCTGCTGCTGGGCTCGGCGCCGGGGGTCGGTCTGGATGTGGTGGTGCGCACGGGGCTGGCCGCGGAGTTTCTGCCCGAGATCCCGGCCCTGGCCCTAGCGCAGGATCCCGTCAACCGTCACAAGGATGTGCTGCGCCACACGATCGCGGTGGTCGAGCGGGCCGCGTTGATGGACGCCGGTGCGCCCGATCTGACACTGCGTATGGCCGCGCTGCTGCATGACATCGGCAAGCCCCGCACGCGGGCTTTCGGCTCTCAAGGGGTGTCGTTCCACCACCACGAGGTGGTCGGAGCGCAGATGGCCGAGGCTCGCCTTCGTGGGCTGCGCTACCCGGCCAAGTTCGTCGAAGCCGTCGCGGCCCTGGTGCTCCTGCACCTGCGAGTGCACACATTTCGGATGGGCTGGACCGACTCGGCCGTGCGCCGCTATGCGCGCGATGCCGGGCCGTTGCTGGAGCGGCTCAACCGCCTGATCCGGGCGGACTGCACCACCCGCAATCCCATGCGCGCCAAGCAACTGACGACGCGGATCGACGATCTCGAATCGAGGATCGCCGTCCTGGCCGAGCAGGAGAATCTCGCTCGAATCCGCCCGCCCCTTGACGGCCGGGAGGTCATGGCGCACCTGGGCATTCAGCCCAGCCCCCTGGTAGGCAAGGCCCTGGCGCACCTGCTGGAAATCCGCCTGGACTCAGGGCCCCTGGACAAGGACGAGGGCTACCGGTTGCTCGAAGAGTGGGCCCTGTCGGAAGGTCTGGAGATTGCCGGCGAGCACTAAGGCTTGATGCCCCCGCCCGTCGCCCGGGCGTTGACCTCGGCCCAGTTCATGTTGGCGATGAAGGCGTCGACGTATCCGCCCTTGTTCGTCTTGTAGTCCAGGAAGTAGGCATGCTCCCAGCAGTCCAGGACAAGCAACGGCTGCTGATGGACCGGGTAGTGCAGGTGGTGCTCGAAGAGGATGTAGTGGTGGAACCGGCCGTCGATCGCCGAGCGGGTGAGCAAGACCCAGCCGGGAGTTGAAGCGGCCGCGGCCTTGAGGTCGGCCTGCCAGCTATCGAAGGAGCCGAAGGCGGACTCGATGCCTTTCTTGACCGCGTCGGACGGGTCGCCGCCGGCACCCGAGAGGTTCTCGAAGTAGGCCTGGTGCAGGTAGGTTCCCATGAGAGGAACCGCCTCTCGCCTCTTGAGCTCCGAGTACTCGCCGAACGAGTAGTTGGCCAACGCCCGATCGGCCCCGGCCAGCTTCTCCTCGATCTCGTTGATCTTCTTGACGTAGCCCTGGTAGAGGGTGAAGTGCGCCTGGAGTTGTTCATCGCTGATTCCCTGCAGCGTTCCCAGCAAAGCGCTGAAGTCCTTTACCTCGTGGGCCATCGGACCATCCTTTCCGCTTCGCCCCACCTTGGCGCGACCGATATGCGACAAATGCTAGCGACTTGTCGGAATTAGTGTAGTGCGTTCGAAGTCCCCCCTGCATTCGGCCGCGAGGGCCTCACGACAACCGAACACTTGGGGCACGGCGGGAACGAAGGGGAATCAGGTCAGGCCAACGCCGGCCGGCGTGGCTTCCAAAGCCAGTAGGCGCCCGCCAGCGCGAGGTAGGCCAGGCCGATGGCGATGCCCGCTCCGACGGATCTGCCGCTCTGAGGCAGGATCGCGACGGCCGCCAGTGCGGAGACCACGAACGCGAGGTTGTATCCGATGTCGTAGAAGGCAAACGCCCGTCCGCGGAAGGCGTCCGGGATGCTCTCCTGCACGATCGTGTCCACTGAGGTCTTGGAGGTGGCGAAGACGATGCCGTATAGAAATGCGGCCACGACCAGCGCGTGGTAGCGGTAGGGCAAGCCGAAGCCCAGTTGGGCCAGGCCGGCCAGAGCCAGCGCCGCAGCCACGATGCGTTCCTTGGGCAGCCGCTTTCCCAGCGAAGGGGTGATGAGCGCGCCCAGCAGCACCCCGGCTCCCGACACCGCCAGGATGAAGCCCGCCACAGCCTCCGGGCGAGAGAAGTTGAAGTAGTTGCGCACCAACAGCAGGATCGCCACGAACTGCAGGCCCACGAAGAAGCGCATCAGGAGAACTGCCCCGAGGGCTGCGATCACCCGGGGGATGCGGATGATGATGACCGCGCCGTCGAGCGCATCGCGGGCCAAGCGATGAAGCTCCTCGAAGAAGCCGGGCAGGTTGGTCAGGTCTCCCGGACCCAGCAGCGAGCGAGGCAGGCGTGAGAGCAACAGGCAGGAAAGCGCATATGCCGCGCCCGCGATCGCGATGACGCCGGCGCGCCCTCCGCTCCCAGTGACGAGGCCCGTGGCCGCGAAGCCGATCGAACCTCCTGCCAGGGCGGCAAGGCTGCCTCCGGTGGTGGACAAAGCATTGGCCGTGAGCAGTGTTTCCTCAGGGACCACCAAGGGGAGCACGGCCGATAGCGCGGCCAGGAAGAAGCGGTTGATCGAAAGGCCGACCAGCGCAACGGCGAAGAGCCCCGGTCCCCGCACCCCCGCCGCCACCATGATCGCCAGGGCCCCCGCCACCACCGTCCGGATGCCCTGAGACCAGACCAGGATCAACTGGCGCGGCCGGCGGTCGATGAAGGCGCCGGTGAAAGGCCCCAGGAAGCTGAACGGCAGCAGGGTCACCGCGAGTATCGCGGCGACCTCGCTCGCCGTCGAAGCCTTCTGGGGATCGAAGAGGACGTATGCGGCGAGCCCCACCTGGAAGGCGCCGTCGGCGGCCTGCGAAACCCAGCGGCCCGAAACCAGCGTTGGGAAGTGGCGAACTCGCAATAGGGCGCGAAGCCTGGGCAGCGAGGAGGTCATGCCGCGTCCCGAGTCCGTGCGGCGGGCAAACGGCCTTGCCCGCAATGCGTCCCGGTTGATCCTGGGGTGTGGTGCTGCTGCCGGTGCACGCTGCCCCCGGCGACTCCGATCTCTCAGTCTCTCCAGGGGCTGGGCGCGCGAGTGGCGGGTCCCAGGTCGATCTCGCGAGACCCCTTGCCGTTTCCGTTTCCGTTTGCGGAGAAGCCGGAGATGAACTCCTCCACCATGCTGCGGGCCACGTCGTCTGTGTACTGGATCGGAGGCGATTTCATGAAGTAGGCGGAGGGGCCGATCAGCGGTCCGCCGATGCCGCGATCCAACGCCAGCTTGGCACAGCGGATCGCATCGATGACCACGCCGGCGGAGTTGGGCGAGTCCCAGACCTCGAGCTTGAACTCGATATTGAGCGGCACGTCACCGAAGGCGCGGCCCTCGAGGCGGATGTAGGCCCACTTGCGGTCGTCCAGCCAGGGCACGTAGTCGCTCGGCCCGATGTGGATGTTTCGCTTGGGCATCTCATGGGACATTTGGGAGGTCACCGACTGGGTCTTGGAGATCTTCTTGGACTCCAACCGCTCGCGCTCGAGCATGTTCATGAAGTCCATGTTGCCGCCGACGTTGAGCTGCATCGTCCGGTCCAGGCGCACCCCACGGTTCTCGAACAGCTTGGTCAGAACCCGGTGAACGATCGTGGCGCCGACCTGGGACTTGATGTCGTCGCCGATGATCGGCAGGCCGGCAGCAACGAACCTGTCGGCCCACTCCTTGGTGCTGGCAATGAACACCGGCAGGCAGTTGACGAAAGCGCAGCCGGCCTTCAATGCCTCGCCGGCGTAGAAGCGAGCTGCCTGTTCGGAGCCGACCGGAAGGTAGCTGACGAGTACCTCGGCCCCCGAGTCCTTGAGGGCCTGAGCCACGTCCACGGGGGGGGCGTCGGACTCCTCCACGGTGATGCTGTAGTACTTGCCGAAGCCGTCTAGGGTGGGCCCACGCTGGACCTGCACGCCGACCGGCGGGACGTCGGAGAACCGGATGGTGTTGTTCTGGGAGGCAAACACCGCCTCGGAGAGATCTCGGCCGACCTTCTTGGCATCGGCGTCGAACGCCGCCACGAACTCGACGTCCCTGACGTGCAAGCCGCCCAGGACCGTGTGCATGAGGCCGGGTGTCTCGTCGGCCGGGTCGGCTTCGGCGTAGTAGTGAACCCCCTGCACCAGACTCGAGGCGCAGTTGCCCACCCCCACGATTGCCGTCCGCACCCTGCTACCCATCGTCCGCTCCTCCCCGTCCCGCGCCCGGCCGGTCACCGGGCGGGCCCCGTCAGTCGTCGTTACTCGGCCGGCCGTGCCTTGGGCAGGCCGGCGCCGCGCTCGGCGGCGATCAGTTCATCCAGCCACTTGATCTCGCGCTCGCGCTCGTCGAGCCCATGAGCAAGCAACTGCTCGGTGTAGGCGTCCATCCGCTCGCGTGAGTTCTTGATCGACGCCCTGAAGTCGGCCAGCTTCATCTGCAGGTAGCCCCGGCGGCCCTCCAACTGGTGGATGCGAGCCTCCGGGCGCAGATAGGAGAAAAAGGCCAGGCGAAGCGCGAAGCGGTCTTGCTCCAGGTCATGAGGCCCCGAGGCCTCCAGCAACTCCGCGAACAACCGCTCCCCCGCCGCGGTGATGCGGTAGACGTTCTTACTCCGGCGCGCCTCGCCTTTGGGATAGGCTCGCTCGACGGCCCCCTGCCGCTCCAGCTTGTTGAGTGCGGGGTAGAGAGAGCCGAAGGAGACCTGCCAAAAGTGGCCCAGCTTGAGGTTCAGGCGCTTCTTCAGCTCATAGCCGTGCATGGACTGCTCCTTGAGCAGTCCCAGCACCGCGAGCTCGAGCACTCTTCTCCTCCGTTGGCGCACACGTCGACCCGCACGTCGAACCGGGCCATGTATCCAACCGATATATCGATCCGATATATCGCACCAATACATGTGAGATGTCAAGAACCGTCGCGGCCTCGGCGTATGATCAATGCCGCGAATCCAGGGACGCTGCGGGATCTGGGAGGTTTGCGTGTTCGCGGTCACCGACTACACGTTGGCCAAACGCGCTCTGCTGAGGCAGGTGCGCACCAGCGTGGTGTCGCGGCTGGACGTCTGCGACGCTCACCCCGAACTGCTTCGAGCGGCCAAGAACGTGGGCGAGGGCACGGGCGCCTCCTGCCCGCTGTGCGGGCGGAAGTCGCTGAGGCTGGTCACCTACGTGTTCGGGGACGGCCTCAAGAACGACTCTGGCCGGGTTTGGCCCCGCAATCGGGTGGGGGAGTTGCTGGACCGGACGGACGAGCTGGCCTGCTACGTCGTCGAGGTGTGCGTGGAATGCTGCTGGAACCACCTCGTACGAAGCTTCTTGCTGGGCCGGCGAAACGCCGGATAGCGCCCGAATGAGAGAGGGCACAAAGAGCGTGGCTACCACGCGAAGGGTTCCCCGGTGGGCCGTCGGCGTGGTCCTGCTCTGGATGCTCAGCCGGACCGTGCTGGTCTGGCTTGCGGTTCACCCGCAGGGCTACTGGACCAGTCCGCCGGTGACCGGGGACGTGTCCTTGTACGCCTGGCACGCCGAGCAGGTGATCGGCGAACGCCGACTCCCCTATCGCGACTTCGCCCTGGAGTACCCGCCGGGCAGCCTGCCCTTCATCCTGGCGCCGAGGGCACTGGGTTTCCGCGGGAACGCCTACCTGGGCGCCTTCGCCGTTGAGATGACACTGGTCGACCTGTTGGGTCTGGCGGCCTGCTTTGCGCTTTCTGGGCGCAGGAGGTGGTGGATACCACTTGCCTATGCCGCGGCGACCATGCCCCTGGGACCGATCGCCTATACACGCTTCGATTTCGTGCCCGCGGTTGCCGTGCTGTGGGCCATCACGCTGGCCCGGCGGGGGCGCTGGGCGGGCGCCGGTGCGCTGCTGGGCCTGGGCACCGCGGCCAAGCTGTACCCGGCATTCGTGATCCCGATCTTCCTGATCGAGGCGTGGCGCCTCGGCGGAACCAGTCGCGAATGGAAGCTGCGCGCGGCGCGACTTGTCGCGGGCGTGACGCTCGTGCTGCTGATCGCGGTGGCCCCGTTCTTCCTTCTTGCGCGCAAGGGCCTAGAGGCGGGGACCATCGGCTACCACGGCCGGCGAGGGGTGCAGGTCGAGAGCCTGTGGGGCGGCCTGTTGCTGGGCAAGGCGACGAAGGGGTATCCCGCGACGGTGGCCTATAAGTACGGCGCGTTCGATGTGATCTCACCCGCCTCCAATACGCTCAAGGCAGTCTCGTCGGCCCTGAGCGTGGCGATCCTGGCAGGGGGAAGCCTCGCGGCCGGGTTCGCGGCCCGCCGGCGCAGGGGCGACCCGGCGTTCCTGGCCGGGGCCTGCCTCGCCTTGTTGCTGGCGCTGGTCGCCACCGGGAAGGTGCTGTCACCGCAGTATGTGTTGTGGCTGGCGGTCATCGCGCCGGCGGCGCTGGCTGAGCGGGATCCGTGGTTCACGTGCACGTGGGCTCTTCTCCTGCCGGCAGGCTTCGCCAGTCAGATGCTCTACCCGTTCCTGTACTACAACCTACTGGCCATTGAGTCGCAACCGGTCTTGCTGCTGCTGGCCCGCAACGGGACACTCCTTGCGGCGACCGCCGTCGCGGTGGTCGGGTTGGCGCGGAAGCTGCCCGTCCAGACGAAGCTGCCCACCCCGGCCGGATCGGTGACAGGAGAGACTGGGGTATGAGCATGGAACCGGCGGTGATCGACGCGGCCGAAGTCTCGGGGGGCGCCCGATCCCGAGAAAGGCCGTGGCGGCGAGCCGTGCTGGACTCGTTGGCAGTGCTGGCCGTGACTCGGCTGCTCGCCTTCATCGTCGCCTGGGCGGCGAACTGGATGACGGCCGCGACCTCGAGGGGACCCCTGCCCTCCGGCACGTTCCTGGCGAGCTGGAACCGCTGGGACGCGATCTCCTATGTGCAGATCGCCCAGTACGGATACTTCGACCCGCGCACTCACGCCAACTCGGCGGCCTACTTCCCCGGTTTCCCGGTGGCGTTGCGCGGGCTGGGACGGCTGCTCGGCGGGCGCTACATCCTGGCCGCGTTGGTGGCGAACGTGGTTCTTACCGGGGTCGCTCTGGTGTACCTGCACCGTTTGGCGGACCAGGAGATCGGCGCCGGCGCCGGCGCCCGCGCCGTCTGGTACCTGGGGCTGTTCCCGGTCGGGGTGTTCCTGGCCGCGGGCTACACCGAGCCGATGTTTCTTGCCGGCGCCTTCGCCGCTTTCTACTACGGCCGCCGGGGCGAGTGGTGGAAGGCGGTCTTGCCGGGAGCGCTTGCGGTCGGCTCGCGGTTGACCGGGCTCTTTGTGGTGGTGGCTCTCGGCTTCGAGTACATGAGGCAGCGGCGGTGGGACCCTCGCAAGATCGGCCCCGACGTTCTGGCTCTGGTCGTGGCGGTCCTGCCGCTGGTCGCCTTCATGGCCTACTTGCGCTGGAAGGTGGGCAATCCCTTGCAGTTCCTGACCGACCAGGAATTTGGCTGGGGTCGCAAGTTGGTCGGTCCCTGGCGGGCATTTCGCACCACCTGGGCGGGAGCGACCTCGCAGGTCCAGGCGACCAACTGGGTGTTCTCCTGGCGGGTGGAGATCGCCGCCGCGGCGCTGGGGGCGTGGGTGGGCGTGGTCTGCCTGCTGCGCCGGTGGTGGACCTACGCCGTGTACACGCTGGCGTTCTTCGCTGTGTTGCTCTCCAGCACCTGGTACTTCAGCACCCCACGCATGCTGCTGACCCTACCGCCGTTGTTCCTCATCTGGGCCGACCTGGGGGCGAACCGCTGGGTCCATCAGGCAAGCCTGGCGGCAGGGGCGGCTCTGATGGCATTGAGCGTCGTGGTCTTCACCAGCGGGGCGTGGGTGTCGTGAGAATCGTGCTGGTCAACTACCTGCCGGAGGTGCGCAAGGTATTGACCGAGCAGTTCCTGGCGCCTGCCGGTATCGACGTCGCGGGGGAGGCCGGAGATCCGGAGGAAGCCCGGAGAGTGGTCGCGCGATTGCTTCCGGACGCGGTCGTCGTCGCCCACCTACTACCCGAGCCGGTCGGCGCCGCGCTGGTCGCCCAGTTCCGCGAGCGCTATCCGGGTATGGCCGGGGTGCTCTACTCGACCTTGCCGGCCGAGGAGATGGAAGGCCAGCACCTGCTCGCGGATGCGTTTGTGGAAACCGGCGACCTTCGCCATTTGCCCGCCATCATCGGGCGAGCGGTCGACGCCGTGCGCTCCTCCGGCCGTCCTTGACTCACTTCCGGAACCTGCTGGTCCCCTGCTTCCAGCGCTTCTTCACAGTGCTCTGCCCATGACAGCAGGGGGTCGGTGGTTGGATTCATCGTCAATCCACGATGGGCCCGGAACTCTAGCCCGCCAAACGAAGCGTCATCCGCAAACCCAGCTCGCACTCCAGGGACATCGAGTCGGAGGATTGCTCCGGCTCACAGTCCAGCACGAGTTCTGCTTCGCCCCGAGCTTTGGCCAGCCAGGCGGGGGCGAGGATCTTGACACCGGAGACTTCGCCCACCTCGACCACGTCCGGGCCGGGGTAGTGGTTGTCGAAGAGATAGGGCGCGGTGGAGTCGCAACAGCCCGTGCCGATCACGACGAGCAAGTTCTCACGGCCCGAAGCCGCGACCTCGCTCACCGTACGCTCGGCAGTCGGAGTCGGCTTGACTCTCATGGGGCATCTCCTCTTCAGCGAGGCTTCCCGTAAAGCGGACGGCCCTGCCGTGTTCAACGCAGCAGGGCCGTCCGAAAGTCCCGGTGAAGCCTCACACACCGAGGACCATGTACCAGAACTTCTGGTCCTTGCGCGGGGTCTGGTCGACGTGGATGTGCTTGACCTGCTGGTACTCGCGGAGCCCCTTCGAGCCCAGCTCGCGCCCGACGCCGGACTGCTTGTAGCCGCCGAAGGGGAACAGGCCGTTGATGAGGTGGAAGTCGTTGATCCAGACGGTACCCGTGCGGATCTTGCGGGCGATGGCAATCGCCTGCGGGATGTCCGTGGACCACACCGAGCCGCCCAAGCCATAGATCGAGTCGTTGGCGATTTTGACGGCCTGGTCGGGCGTGTCGTACTTGATGACCGAAAGGACCGGCCCGAAGATCTCCTCCTGGGCGATGGTCATTGAGTTGTCCACGTCCACGAAGATCGTGGGCTGGTGGAAGTAGCCCTTGTCATAGTCGCCGCCGGTCAGCCGCTCGCCGCCGGTCAACAGCTTGGCGCCTTCCTTGAGACCGATCTGTACGTAGTCCATCACGGTCTTGAGCTGCGCCGCGGAAACTACGGGTCCCAGGTCGGAGTCGAAGTCTGAGGCGGGGCCGACCTTGAGGGTCTCGGTGACGGCCTTCAAACGCTCACAGACTTCGTCGTAGATGCTGGAGGGCACGAGCAGGCGGGTGCCGGACTCGCAGATCTGGCCCGCGTGCAGGAAGGTGCCCCACAGGGCGCCCGGCACGGCAACGTCCAGGTCGGCGTCCTCGAGCAGAATCGAGGCGCTCTTGCCGCCCAGCTCCAGAGTCACCTTCTTCACGGTGCCGCTGGCCATCTGCATGACGCGCCGGCCGACTTCCGTCGAGCCCGTGAAGGCGATCTTGTCCACGCCGGCGGAGGTGCAAAGCTCCTCACCGACAGCGCCGCCGGGTCCGGTGATGACGTTGACCACGCCCTTGGGAACCCCGGCTTCCTCCATGATCTTGGCAAGCTCCAGCGCCGTGGAGGGGGTGTAGCTGGCCGGCTTGACCACCACGCAGTTGCCGGTGAGAAGCGCGGGCATCATCTTCCAGACGGCCATGATGAACGGGTAGTTCCACGGGATGATCTGGCCACACACCCCATAGGGCTCGTATGAGGCGAGGTTCCAGGAGACCGCCGGGTAGTTGTTGAAGGGCAACGGCTCGAGCTCGGGCAGACTGAGCATCGTGCTGCACATCGCGCGCATGTGCTCGGGCGCCAGAGGGATACCGAACAGACTGGACATGCGGATCGTCTGGCCGGCCTCGTCGGTTTCGATGGCGGCAATGTCGGAGACCTTGTCGAGGATTCGGTTGGCGACGTCGCGCACGATCTCCACCCGGCGCTCCACCGGCATGTCGGACCATTCGCCGCCGTCGAATGCGCGCCGTGCCGCGGCGACGGCGCGCTGGGCATCATCGCGGCCGCCCTTGGGCACGCGGGAAACGGCCTCACCTGTGGATGGGTTGGTCGTGTCCATGGTCTCGCCGGAGAGCGCCTCGACCCACTCGCCGTCGACGTAGTTCTGGTACTCGCGCATGCCGCCTCCTTAGCATCTGGACCGTCGGTCACGGTGCCGGGAGCCCCCGAACCCGCGGCTGTAGGGGGAATGATAGGGTGCTGGCAGAAGGAAAGCCAGGCAATGCAGGAGCCCACGGAGAAGGTGCTCCCGGGTGAATGAGAGGTGTGTAGCGACCTCGCGGAAGCTCGGCCGAAAGCCTTGCGGGCCGAGCTTCCGGGCGACTCCTTGTGGGTAGGTGGCGGGAGTGATCAGTTGAAGGTTCGAGGCGTGGGTGTGCGCGGCCGGATTGTGCGGATGCTCGCCGCGGGTGCGCTGGCAACGGTGGGCGGCCTGCCGGCGGCCGTCGGGCCTGTGCGGGCGGCCTCGACTCAGGAAGTGACGATCAGCGACGGCGGCTACTCCCCGGTCACGGTCACGGTTGTGCCCGGAACCATGGTGGTTTGGACCAACCAGGGCCAGAACTTCCACAGCGTGTCCTCGGACTCCGGCTCCGCTGATAGCTTCGACTCCGGCCCGATGCCCCCGGCGCCCGGCCCCAACTCGCAGTTCTCTCACACCTTCGAGCAGACCGGCACGTTCTCATACCGCTCCACGATGCCGGGGGATTCGATGGCAGGCACGGTTGTGGTGAAAAGTGCCGGGACAGCCTCGCCCTCTCCGCCCAAGACCTCCACTCCCAAGCCCCCCTCACCATCTGCCTCTCTAAAGTCCTCTCCGAAGGCGACCCCCAGTCCCAAACGGAGCACCCCTGCCAGAATCACACCGCCGGCCTCGCCATCGGCCACCCAGACCCCCACGCCGCCGGTCGTGGCCCCGGCTTCCACCTGTCCTCCGGCCGGCGCCGGGGCGGCCGGTTCTCCCGGGTCGAGTCATCGAAACGGTGCGATCCTGGCTGGGGTAATGATCGCGGGGTTGGTCGTGGCGCACGTGCGCTACTTGTTGACCGCTGATCTAGGCTAAGTACTCGCCCCCGCAAATACGCCCCCATTCGAACGCCCCCCCATCCCCGATGGCTGCGTTGCTCGTCGCTTGCGTACCGTCAAGGTACGCGGCGCTCCTCGCGGCCTTGCCCTCGGGGCGCGGTGGCGCTCTCGGTGGTGGCCGTATTTACTGGGGCGAGTACTAAGTGCTGCCTGATCTGGTCCAGGTTTCCCCGAGAGTGCGCCGGCACTCATGGGCCCCCGCCTCCCCGATGGCCGCGTCGCCGGTGGCGCCCTGCGGAGGGCCTCCGCACCATTCGGACGGCCCTGGTTCTCGGCTTCATCAACAACCTTGTGACCGGCGTCCCCGGCTGTCACAGGCGAGGGGTAGACTCCCGGCTGGACGCTGCGGTTGTCCATGATTGGGGTGGGTGCTACACTCCGGTGCCCTGCAATAGAGTTCACCCCTGCTCCCATTGGAGGAGCCGCTAAGTCCATAGGAGGTGAGGATGCGTCGGTATGAGCTCATGCTGATCGTCGACGGCAAGCTGGAGGAGAAGGATGTCCCCGCAGCCGTTGACAAGCACCTGGATATCGTGCGCGAGCGCGGTGGCAACGTCATCAAGGTTGACCACTGGGGCAAGCGCCGGTTCGTCTACGAGATCCGCCACATGAACGAGGGCTTCTACGCCGTGGTCGATTTCGAGACCACACCGGAAGTTCTCGCCGAGTTGGATCGAGTCCTTTCCCTGGCGGACGAGGTCGTTCGGTTCAAGGTTCTGCGACCGGTTCCCTAGCGCGCGGCCGACCGGGCAAGGCCCGGTACTGTGCGATAGGCCGATCTATCCTTCCCCGTCCCGCCGGCACGATGTCGGCGGAATCCGGAGGAAGCCGAGTTGGATCGGCGGGAGAGGAGCGGTGATACAAGATGGCTAACGGCAACAACGTGGTACTGATCGGCAACCTGACCGACGACCCCGAGCTGCGCTTCACCCCGAACGGGGCTGCGGTGGCGAACTTCCGCATCGCGGTCAACCGGGTCTACAACAACCGCAACGGAGAGAAGGTCGAGGAGACCGACTTCTTCCGGGTCAACGTCTGGCGGGGACTCGCCGAGAACGTGGCCGAGTCCCTTTCCAAGGGCACTCGGGTGGTCGTGACGGGTCGGCTGCGCTCGCGGTCCTGGGAAACCGAAGAGGGCCAGAAGCGCTCGGTCGTTGAGGTGGAGGCCGACGAGGTCGCTCCCAGTCTTCGCTTCGCCACAGCCAAGGTCGAGAAGACCTCTCGTGGCGGAGGTTTCGAGGGCGGCAGTTGGGAGGCCCCCAGCGGTGGGACTGGCGAAGTACTCGCCGAAGCACCAGACTTCTAGGAAGGATCAGAGCCCCCGGGCAGGATGCAGGGGCTGGGTGGGAGGTAAGAGATCGTGGTCAAGCCGATGTTGCGCAAGCCCAGGCGGAAGGTGTGCCACTTCTGCAAGGAGAAGATCGACTACGTCGACTACAAGGACCTGACTTTGCTCCGCAAGTTCGTCTCGGACCGGGGCAAGATCCGGGCCAGGCGAGTTTCGGGCAACTGCTCGCAGCATCAGCGCGACGTCGCGTCCGCGGTCAAGAACGCCCGCGAGATGGCGCTGCTGCCGTACAGCAGCCGGTAGCCGGGACGGCTTGGAGCGCAGGCAAGGGCAGGCAAGGGGCAAGCAAGGAGCGAAGCTCGTGAAGGTGATCCTCACGCAACAGGTTCGTCGCCTGGGTGCGCCGGGTGACGTGGTGGACGTGGCCGATGGCTATGCCCGCAACTTCCTCTACCCCCGCGGGTTCGCGGTCGCCGCTACCACGGGCGCCCTGCGCCACGCGGAGCAGGTTCGCTCGCGCCGGGTGTTGCGGGAAGCCAAGGATCTCGAATCGGCCCAGGCGATTGTTGAGAAGCTGGCGTCGTTGAAGCTTCGCGTTCCGGCCAAGGCCGGAGAGGCGGGGCGGCTGTTCGGCTCGATCACGGTGACCCAGATCGCCACGACCATCGAGGGGGCCGGCGGCGGCAAAATCGACCGGCGCCGTATCCACCTCGAAACTCCGATCCGCAACCTGGGCAGTCATGAGGTCTCCATACGCATCCACCCGGAGATCGAAGCCCGGGTGACGCTGGAGGTCGTGGAGGCATAGTGCTCGCCAAGGAGGGCACTTGGCTGTTCGTCAGGTAGCCGGCGGCCCTTCCCCAGATCCCGGTCGCGTTCCCCCATATAGCCTCGAGGCCGAGCAGTCGGTCGTCGGGTGCATGCTGCTTTCCACTGAAGCTATCGCCGACATCGTCGAGGTCGTCGGCGAGTCTGACTTCTACCGCCCGGCCCACTCGAAGATCTTCGCCACCGGAGTGCGGCTCTATTCGGCGGGCGAACCCGTGGACCCGGTCACGGTCGTGGAGGATCTTCGCCGGCGCGGCCTGCTCGAGGAGATCGGTGGCGCCGCCTACATCCACACGCTGGTTTCCGGTGTGCCCACCGCCGCCAACGCCACCTACTACGCGCGCATCGTCAGGGAGAACGCGCTCCTGCGGGGCCTGATCGAGGCCGGCTCCAAGATCGCGCAGATGGGCTACGAGCTTCCCTCAGATGTGAGCGAGGCGATCGACCACGCCGAGAACCTGATCTTCCAGATCTCCCAGGGGCGCATCAGCGAGCCCTACAAGCTGATAGGCGAGCTGATCAACCCGGCCCTGGAGTCTCTGGAGCGCTTGCAGGCCAATCAGCGCCACGTCACCGGCATCCCCACCGGCTTCGTCGACCTGGACCGGATCCTCGCGGGCCTGCAACCGTCGAACCTGGTGATCGTGGCCGGCCGACCGGGCACCGGAAAGTCCACGCTGGCGCTGGACTTCGCCCGCACCGCGGCCGTCAACCACGCGATCCCGGCCGCCGTATTCAGCTTGGAGATGAGCCACATCGAGCTCACTCAGAGGCTGCTCTGCGCGCACTCGACCGTGGACATGCAGCGGTTGCGCACCGGCTTCCTCAACGAGGACGACTGGCGCAAGCTCCAGGGCAAATCGCTGAACACCCTGGCCGAGGCACCTCTTTTCATCGATGACTCCCCCAACGTTTCGGTGCTCGAGATCCGCGGCAAGTGCCGGCGGCTTCGCCAGAAGCACGACCTGCGCTTGGTGATCGTCGACTACCTCCAACTCATGCGCGCCGGTGGCCGCTTCGAGAACCGCCAGACAGAGGTCTCGGAGATCTCGAGGTCACTGAAGCTCTTGGCCAAGGAGCTGGGTATCCCGGTGGTGGCCTGCTCCCAGCTGTCCCGCCAGACCGAGAGCCGGGGCGGGCGGCCGCAGCTTGCCGACCTCCGGGAGTCGGGCAGCATAGAACAGGACGCCGACGTGGTCATCTTCATCTACCGCGACGAGATGGTCGACTCCAAGTCGGAGCGCCGCGGTGAGGCGGACCTCATCGTGGCCAAACACCGCAACGGCCCCACGGGCCAGGTAGCGGTTGCGTTTCAGGGCCACTACGCGCGCTTCCACGACATGCCGCCGCGCAGCATGCAGCCCGCCTGAGTACTCGCCCCCGCAAATACGGTGGCATTCAAGCGCCCCCGCATCCCCGATGGCCGCGTTGTGGGTGGTGCCCTGCGGGGGCGAGTGCTAAGCGATGCGCTGGCCGGCAAGCGGGGGACTGGAGCTGTAGACGTCGGTGATCTCGACGCGGCCTAGGCCACACGCGAAGCCCTCGAAGGTGCCCTTGACCTGGTAGGAGATCGGGTCGGTGGTCGTGACGTTCACGGCGACGAGCGTGCCATCGGCAAGCTGCTTCAGCCGCTCGTTGTACGAGGAAACCTTGAATGCCAGGTGCCCCTGCCCCGCCGGGAATGTCGAGAGCACGGGGACGACGACCGGGTAGCCATCGGCCCCCACCCAGGCGAAGACCTTGAACGCGCTGATGCGATCGAACTTCTCCGCGACCACCGGCCCCATCGCCACGCCGCCACTCGCCGCCGTGCGTGCGCGCAGCTTGACGCAAAGGATATCGGCGGCGACGGTCGCCCTGGAGATCCTGCGTACCGGCAGCCCGTCGCAAACCGTGATGGTGCCCGCACCCCGGATCGAGTTATAGGGGTTGTAGCGGAAGGTGGAGGTGGCCTTGATGTGCTCGGTGTACTCGCCGCCGGAGTGAAAGCCTTCGAAGTCCCCGGTGAAGCCCGTGAAGCTCAGGCCGGTCGTGGCAGCGATGCTGGCGACCTTCGGCTGAGCCAGCAGGTTCTCCCGCGTCTTCCACATCAGGAAGTCCCCGAAGATCACGCGGTCCTCATTCCACGGTTCGAGTGAGGTGATCAGCGCCACATTGGGACGGCCTTGCGCGTCGAGGGTGGCGAGGAACTTGGGGATCCTCTCGATCCGGTAGATTCTCAGGGCCTGCTCGGAGAGTGGCATGAGTTATCCCCCTCGGCCCGGACCGACCTAGGCCGGTGCCGGTTGCTCGGATTGACGCGCGGTGGGTCCGGACCAAACGACGTTGGACACGCCTTGCTCGGCCGCGATCCGGGCCAGGCGCTCCATGTGTGCGGCCGGCACGAGGGACGCCCCGGCCAGGGCGAAGTCCAGATCTAGCCGCCTGTACTTCGCGGTGCAGAGGTTGTTGAAGGCCAGCAGGTCGTGGCGCACCACGTTGGGCAGTTCCTCAGAGATGAACCGCGCGATTGCGGCCGCGTTCTCCTCGGCGTCGGTGAAGCCCGGGATCACGGGGGTGCGAACCCACATCGGGATACCCAGTTCGGCGACCTTGCGCGCATTGGCCAGCACTTCCTCGAGGGCTCGCCCGGTCTGCGCGCGGTGGAGCGCGGGGTCCATCTGCTTCAAGTCCAGCAGCACGAGGTCGGCTTCGACGACCACGCGGGCGAACACGGCAGGCGCGACGGCGCCGCAGGAGTCCACCGCGACATGGACACCTTCGGACTTCAGGCGCGAGAGGATCTCCACGGCGGCGCGCGGCTGCTGGCAGGGCTCGCCGCCGGAAATCGTCACGCCCCCGCCGGAGGTCTCGTAGAAGGTGCGATCCCGAAGCGCCTCGGCCACCAGGCTCTCGACGCCGCGCCGGGCGCCGATGACCTCCAGCGCCCCGGTGGGACAGGCTACTTCACATTCCCCGCAGGCATCGCAGGCGGCGCGATCGATCACCATGCCCTCGGGGGTCAGCCTCAACGCGTTGCGCGGGCAGATCTCCAGGCAGTCCCGCGCGGCCATGCAGCGCACGTCGTACCAGAGGAGCTGTGGTCTGGTGGCCAGCCCTTCGGGGTTGTGGCACCAGGCGCACGACATCGGGCATCCCTTGAAGAAGATCGTGGTGCGAATGCCGGGTCCGTCTTCGGTCGAGAAGCGCTGGACATTGAAGACCGTGGCCTCGACGGCCTCAGCTTCAGACGCTTGGATCGCGGACACCTCAACCCCAGACACATCAGTCCGAGGCACCTGAACCCCAGACTCCTCAGTCACAGAAGTCGCAGCCCCAGACCCCTCGGCCCCGCCGGCTGCAGCCTCAGACACCTCAACCTCGACGGCTTCAAACTCGGATACGCCGGCCATCACAGCTCGTGGGATTCCCTGGCGATGATCTCGTCCTGAAGCTCCTTGCCCAGCGTCGCGAAGTAGGCGTTGTAGCCGGTCACGCGCACCAGCAGGTTGGAGTAGGCCTCCGGGTCGGCCTGCGCGCGGCGCAGGGTGTCGGCGTCCAGGATGTTGAGCTGCAGGGCCGTGCCGCCGGTTCGCCCGTACCCACGCAGGAAGCCGGCGAGCTTGCCCACGTGCTCGGGGTCGCGCACCAGCGAGGGCGAGAGCGACAGTGTGTGCGAGTCGCCGTTGGGCGCGGTCTCCAGTCCCAGCTTGCCGACTGAGGCGGCCACCGCTGTGGGTCCGCCGCGGTCGGAGCCGTTGACGGGTCCCACTCCGTTGGACAGGTAGCTGCCGCGCTTGCGTCCGTCCGGTGTCGCGCCGGTGGATGGCGCGTAGCCGATCCAGTAGTTCCACGACAGGTAGCCGCCACGAAAGCGGCGTCCGGTCGCTGGGGAAATGCGCTTGGCGACGTCGTTGGTCCAGAACTGAGAGATCTCCCTGGCGATCGCGTCGGCGAAGTCGTCGTCGTTTCCGTACTTGGGGGCCTTGCGCGCCAGAGTCTGGCGCAGCTTCTCGTAGCCTTCGAAGTTGGCCGCCAATGCCTTGGTGATCTCGGTCACGTCGACGAGCTTGTCCTCGAAGACCAAACGCGCTACGGCGGCCAGGGAGTCGGCGGCCGTTCCCAGGCCGACACCCTCCACCGTGATGTAGTTGTGCTCGGCGCCTCCCGCGGTGATGTCTCTGCCGCTTGCGATGCAGCCGTCCACCAGGCCGGAGAGGTAGGGCGTGGGCTCGTAGGTCGATCGGATGCGATCGGCCTCGCATGCGCAGGCGATCAGCCGGTCCATGATGGCCGAGAGCTGGGCGCGATAGGCGGCGAAGAACTCCTGGAAACTGCCGAAGCTCTCCGGCGCGGGGGTGCGCGGCCCGATCTGAGCTCCGCTCTCCGAGTTACGTCCTCGGGTAAAGACGAGCTCGACGGCCTTGGCCAGGTTCAAGTTGACGTCCACGGTTCCGGAGCGGTCGTTGCCCTGCAGGGTGTTCTCCAGGCAGCCGACCGGCGCGTAGTCCCACAGCTTCTCGGCGGGAAGGCCTTGCCAGGCCAGGCCCTTCATGGAGGTCTCGTCGAAGTTCAGAAGGAACGGTGAGCCCTGCGCGCGGGCGCAAAGCTCGGCCACTCGTTCCAGCAGCTCGGGCGGGGTCTTCTCCGAGAGCCGCACGTTGGGCTTGGGCTCGAGGAGGTTCATCTCCTCGATGACCTCTAGGATCAGCCAGGTCAGTTCGTTGGAGGCGTCCTCTCCGTCGGGACCGATCCCGCCCAGGGTGATGAGCTGGCCGAAACCGGAGTTGATTCCCTGGTTGGAGCCGACGCGGCCCTGGAAGTCGTAGGCGTAGTTGTGCTTGATCCAGTAGCAGTCCAGCAGCTCTCTGGCGAAGGTGCGGTCGAGCCGGCCGGCCGCGAGGTCGTCACGATAGTAGGGCCAGAGGTACTGATCGATGCGCCCCGGTGAGAGCCCCGCCCCCGGATAGGATTCGGCGGACATGACCAGCATGTGGGCGAACCACAGCGACTGCAGGGCCTCCCAGAAGGTCCGGGCCGGCTCCCAGGGCACGCGCGCGGTGATGCGGGCGATCCCCTCGAGCTCGCTCTTGCGCTCGGGGTCGGGCTCCTCACCGGCCAGCCTGCGTGCTTCGCCAGAGTAGCGGTCGGCTAGGGCCTTGGCCGCGGTGGCGGCGATGGCAATGGCCTGGCGCTCGGCGCGCTTGATGGGGTCTCTCTCGTCTCCGGCCGCGGCGCTCGCCTCCTCGGCGATTCCCCTGAGGCCGATCCGCAGAACCTTGGGGTAGTTGGGGATCAGGTGGCCGGGGATGGCGCCGGTGTTGCCGATGCCCAGGGAGTTGAGCGCCGAGGCTTCCTTGAACCAGGCCTCGGTCGCCTTCTTCCAGGCCCTGGCCTCCACGCGGTTGTGGGTCCTGGAAAGCGCGGTGTTGAACTGCCCGCCGACGATCAGCTCACCGTCGAGGATGTCCACGGAGAACTGCTCGGAGACCACCCGATGAAAGAAGCGCGCACGCCTGACCGCAAGGGGCTCCTTCCATTCCTCGGCCGTGAGGGGCACGGAGCGGGCAAGGGCCTTGAGGGAGTCGCGAAACGACGGCATGAACGGATAGAGCTCGGGCACCACTCCCCAGTTGACCGGAGAGAAGACCTCGTCCCATGACGTGCCGGAGGTGTAGGGAGCGACCTCATTGCGGAAGTAGTCGCGCTGGGTGAAGGAGAAGAACTCCCGCCGCAAACGCGCGACACGAGGAGACAGCCCCTCAGAGGGACACCACAACGCGTCATCGGGTGCAGTCCCACGCTTGTGCATGCTTGGCACCTCCGGCTGCGCTCAGCGCTTCCGCCGACATGTCGAGGCACGCCGCGTCGCGCGTCCTCGGTTGCCGGGTATGGACAGGGACCCTTCCTGTCCGCATTGTGGCCTTGGGAGAACGGTCTTCGCAACGCGACCGGGTACTCGGCGCGGTGTGGAGTTTGGGCATGCCGGGTGGGAGACGCGACGGTCATGGGAACCCGTGAGGTCGCCGGCGCGTCAAACGTTTCGGTTGGAGTAGTTAGAGCAAGTTCGGGCGAAGGGCCACTCGGCCCGGCACCGGGAGGTGGAAGATGTCAAGGATCCTGCACCGCTGGCGATGGATCGCGGCGGCCCTGGCGCTGTTCGTGGTTGCCTCGGTCGTGGTGGGGGTGGTGAAGTCCCGACTTGAGACGAATCCCTCCCCGGCAGCGCAAACCGTCTCGCGGGAGTCGTCCGGTGGAACCTCTCAGGGGACTCTGGGTGGCGGAGCCGTCGCCCCCGACGCCGCTCCACAGATGGGGGCATCCAAGGCCGGTCCCGCGGACCAGGCTCTTGGCGTCCCTTCGGGCGAGGTGGCCGTCACCGATGTCCTGCCGCCCCTGGGAGATCGGCTGATCAAGAGCGCCGACCTTCGCGTCGAGGTGGCCAAGGGCAAGTTCGAGGAGTCTTTCCAGAAGGGGGCCGCGGTCGCGCTGGCCCACGGTGGTGACGTGATCGGGTCGGACTCCACGGCCGAGAAAGAGCGGATGGCCGTGGGTACCCTGACGATCAGGGTCCCAGTCAAGGAGTTTGAGGGGGCCCTGAGGGATCTGGCCGGACTGGGCACCGTCACCAACCGGACGGTGCGCTCCGAGGACGTGTCTCAGGAGTACGTGGACCTGCAGAGCCGTCTGCGCCACTGGCGAGTGCAGGAGACCTTCTACCTGGGCCTGATGGACAGGGCCCGCTCGGTTTCCGAGGCAATCCAGATCCAGAACGCTCTGCAGAACGTTCAGGCCCAGATCGAGCAGATCCAGGGACGCCTGAACTTCCTGCAGGCACGCACCGACTACTCGACACTGGTGGTCACGATCGCCGAGAAGGGCACGTCCAAGCCGAAGCCGAGCGGTGAGCCGAGTGACCTCTCACGCGCCTGGAATCGTGCGGTCGACGGGATGGCCACCGTGGCAGGGGGCATGCTCATCGTTGCGGCGTGGGTGGTGCCGTTCGTCGCTCTGGCCCTGGTGGTGTGGGGGCTCGTGCGGCTGGCCCGCTGGCGGCCGAAGGGGAAGCGTTCCGAGTAGGTGCCGTTCCGGCACAGTGCTCACCGGCTGCTCGATCGAGGATCCAACGGTGGTCGGGTACAGTGACGGCGATGTCTGATCCCAGCCGCTCTCACCGGTCTTCCGTGTCTGTGGGATACGCCTACCTGATGGCGGCCGCGCTGATGTGGGGCTCCGTGAGCCTCGTGGTGCGCAAGGTGGACATTCCCGAGGCCGCATTGGTGCTTTGCCGGGTGTGGTTGGGGGCGGTGGGTGTCGGCGGGTACCTTCTCGTAACCCGCTTCCTTCCCCACCACACACCCCGTCCCCGTCCATCGCGGCTCGAGTTTGCCGGGCTCGCGGCCACGGGTTGCGTTCTGGCCGTGCACTGGCTGGCTATGTTCACGGCGGTGCGCCGGCTCCCGGTCGCTACGGCTCTGCTGCTCACCTACGGGGGGCCGGTGCTGGCGGCGATACTGGCGCCGATCACCATTAGGGAAGCTCGGGATTCCAGAGCACTCGTGGCTCTCGGGATGTGCGTGGTGGGCATGGCACTGGTGACCGGCCCCGGTCTGCTGGAAGGCAGGCTGGATGGACTTGGCGTGGCGGTGGGACTCGCCTCCGCGGTGAGCTTCGCCGCGCTGATACTCCTCGGCAAGTCCCTGGTGAGCAGGGTTGCCCCGGAGCAGGTGGCCTTCGGGCAATTGCTCACCGCGGGGATCGTCCTGATGCCGGCGGCCGGTTTCGGCTGGCGCTGGCCCGCAGGGTGGGGCTGGGTCCTGGTGGCGATCCTGGGCTTGCTGCACACCGCGGTCGGGGGATTGCTGTACTTCCGGGGACTCGAAAGAGTGCGAGCCCAGCATGCCGGGGTGCTCGCCTACCTGGAGCCGGTGAGCGGAACGGCCTACGCGGGGATGTTCCTGGGTGAGACCCCCGGTGTGCTCACCGTCATCGGCGGTCTATCGGTGTTGGGGGGTGGCGCCTTGTTGGTGAGTGGCGCGGCTGGGCGAGAGGCAGCCGAGCCCAAAGGGCCCGGTGACCGGTAACGGGCCGCGAAAGCCGGCAGAGGGGTACAGCGGCCGTGCCGGGCAACTTCGGGCGCACCACACTAGCCGTCGAGGGGGAACCCACGTTCGCGCAGGAAGTCCCCGACCTCTTGCATGGTGGGCATGGCCGCCTGCGCCCCCACGCGGGTCACTGCGATGGCCGCGGCGGCCTGAGCGATCTTGACGGCCTCGCGCAGGGGCCGGCCCTTGCTCAGGCCAAACGCCAGGCCCCCCGTGAAGCAGTCCCCGGCCCCGGTCGTGTCCACCGGCTTGACTCGATAGGCGGGAGATGGCGCGGCCCCTTGCTCATCAACCACCAAGCAGCCCTCACCGCCCAGGGTCACCACGACAGCCTTGGGGCCCTTATCCAGCAGGCGCCGGGCGGAGTCTTCCGGGCCGGCTCCGGGGGCGAACATCGTGGCCTCGATCTCGTTGACGACCAGTACATCGGTGAGCGCGAACATCTCCTCCGGGACCTGTTTTGCCGGCGCGGCGTTGAGGACCACCAGCGCACCCACTTCGCGGCCTGAGTGCTGGGCGGCGATGACCGTCTCGGCGGGAGTCTCCAGTTGGCATACCAGCACCCCGGACCTCTCGAACGCCCCGGCAGCGGAGCGCACATCCTCGGGGGAGAGCGTCGAGTTGGCGCCGGAAGCCACCACGATCGCGTTGTTGGCCCCCGGGTCCACGCACACGATTGCGAGGCCGCTGGGCGTGCCGGGGCGCCGGGCGATCCATTCGGTGCGGACTCCGGCCGATTCGAGCGAGGCAAGTAGGGCCGCACCGTCTGCGTCCTCGCCCACCGCACCCACCATCCGCACCTCGGCCCCGAGGCGAGCCATGGCCACCGCCTGGTTCGCGCCCTTGCCTCCCGGTGTTCGAACGGCCGAGCTCGATAGCACCGTCTCACCGGGAGCGGGGATGGTGGGCACCGCCAGGGAAAGGTCCATGTTGATGCTGCCGACGACGACAGCCCTGACGCGCTCGGTTGAGAGGGGCTCTTTCGATGACATGATCACCACCGATCGGCAGCGCACCGGGCAAGTCGCTCCACGGTCGAACCGGTCAACTGCCGGCCGGCGCGCCAGGATGGGGCCTGAGTGGAGCGGACGAGGGGAATCGAACCCCCACTGCGAGCTTGGGAAGCTCGTGTTCTACCATTGAACTACGTCCGCGCGGGGCCTCATCTTACTTAGGATCTCCTCCGTCCCGCAACGCGCCTCTCCCGCGGGCACGGAAGAGGTGGAGCGGGCGTGGAGGATAGGCGCCGGGCAGGTGGAGCGGATAGCGGAGCGCCTTTCCATGGGCGAACTGAAGACCGTGGTCAAGGCGCTGGAGATGTTGGGTTCCATACCGGTAATGTGGGCCTTGTGCCGCTGTCGCGGATGCGACTGTAGGCGTGCCGGTCTGGATGGAAACCGAAGGGGGTCAGGGAATGTATCGCCTCACCGAGCTGTCTCTGAAGAAGGCGTCGGTAACGCTGCTCATCGCCATCGGGCTGGTGTTCGGCGGCATCTACGCGGCGGCACGCAGCGGCACGGAGCTGATGCCCGACGTCAACTTCCCGATGATCACGGTGATCACCCCGCTCCCCGGAGGAGAGCCGGCCGATGTGGCCGGTGGGGTGAGTGTCCCGCTGGAAGCGGCCGTCGCCAACGTCTCCGGCGTGCAGAGCCTGCAATCGGTGTCGGTGCAGAACCTGTCCATCATCATCGCCCAGTTCGGTTTCGGCCGTGACATGCGGGTCGCCGAGCAGGAGATCTCCCAGAAGACTTCGGCCGCGAGCCTGCCTGAGGGAGCCCAGAGCCCTCAAGTGGCCCGGATCAACATCAACGAGACCATGCCCGTCGTCAGTCTCAGCCTCAGCGGAAACGTCGACTCGGCCGTGCTGACGAGCATCGCCGAGCAGGATCTCGTGCCGCGCATCAAAGCGATTGAGGGCGTCCAGGCAGTCGACGTGATCGGTAGCTCCAGCCGCCGTGTGGAGATCCAGGTCGACCCGGCCAGGATGCGTGCTCTTGGGGTGAGCACCAGCCAGATCGTCGGCATCCTGCGCGCCAACAACGTTTCGATCCCCTCGGGCAGCGTCGTGAGCGACGGGATGGTGCTGCCGTCGCGCACGGTCAGCCAGCTCAGCTCGCTCTCCGAGATCGAGAACCTGGTGGTCGGGGTGGCGATGGGTCCCGGTACACAAGCGACCGGCGGGGCATCGAGCGGACTGGTCCGGCTCAAGGACATCGCCGGCGTCAAGGTCGCGGCGGCTGCGAGCGGCGGCATCTCGCGTACCAACGGCCGGACGAGCGTGGGCCTCAGTGTCACCAAGGCTCAGGGCGCCAACACGGTCCAGGTGGCCGCCGAGGTGAGGAAGGTCGTCCGGGAAGTGAGGTCCGGACTGACTGCGGGGATCCAACTCGAGACCGCCATGGATTCCTCCACGATAATCACGGACTCGATTGCCGGCCTCGCACGTGAAGGGATCATCGGCGCGCTGGTGGCGGTTCTGGTCATCTGGCTGTTCCTCATGAGCTTCCGCAGCGCGCTGGTGACGGCCGTTTCCATCCCGCTCTCTGTGGTGGTGGCTCTGCTGGCGCTGTATGTGCAGGGCTTCACGCTGAACATCCTCACCCTGGGCGGATTGACGATCGCCGTTGGGCGGGTGGTGGACGACGCCATCGTGGTTCTGGAGAACATCTTCCGGCACTCCCGGGAGGGCGAGGACATCAACGTGGCCGTGGTCAGCGGCACGCGAGAGGTGGGGACGGCCATCCTCGGCTCGACCATGACGACGATCGCGGTCTTCTTGCCGCTGGGCTTCACCAGCGGAGTGACCGGGGTGATGTTCCGGCCGTTCGCTCTGACCGTCACCTACGCTTTGCTGGCTTCTCTGATCATCGCTCTGACCGTGGTCCCGCTGCTCGCGCGCTCGTTCCTGAAGCGGCGAGGGACGCCGGCAGCCCCGGTCCAGGGACCTTCAGGGCAGCAGACGGCGCTCCAGCGCGCCTACATCCCGACCCTTCGCTGGGCGCTCGGCCACCGGGCAGTCACTCTGGTGGCGGCGGGACTCATCTTCGTCGGCAGCTTCGGGCTCCTGCCGCTGATTCCGACGTCGTTCCTGCCCCAGGTCGGTCCGAAGGAGTTCCAGGTGACCATGATGCCGGGGCCGGGTATGAGCCCCGCGGATCTCCCGGCCAAGGTCGGCGAGGTGGAAAACGTTGTGGCGGGCTTGCCCGACGTGGACATCTACGAGACGACCATCGGCCTGGGCAGTGACACGGGCGGCATGATGGCCGTGCAGGCAGCGGTGCTGGGACAGAGCCTCGGGGGAGCGACGATCGAGGTGATCCTGCGCCCCGAGGGGGACCTCAAGAAGATCCAGGAGTTGGCGCGCAAGAGGCTCGCGGGCATGACCGGCGTGGTTGCGTCGGTGGGCAGTAGCGGATCCGACAGCATGAACAGCCAGTTCCAGGTCTTCGTCACGGGGCCGGATCTCCAGACGGTTCAGGCGGCGGGCGCCAAGGTTCTCAAGGCCATCCAGGGGGTGAAGGGGGTTCGCGAAGCCGGCGCGGCGTCTCTGGCCTCAGTTCCGGAGGTGGCCATCGAGGTTGGGCTGACCGCGGTACAGGTGGCTCAGCAAATCCGGGATCTCACCGTGACTCAAACCATTACCCAGGTGCGTATCGACTCCGGCGCCCCAGTCGATCTTGTCCTGAAAGCCGTGGCCGGCTCGACTGCGGACCTGGCCGCCGTCCGCGACTTGCCGCTGGCGGTGGGGGTGTCCGCGTCGGCAGCGACAGGGGCACCGCAGTCCACGGTTCCCCTGTCGGCCCTGGCCTCCATCAATCGCACGATGGGACCGGCTGAGGTGGGCCGCTACGATCAACGCCCGGCCGCCACCATCACGGGCACCGTGGAGGGCGCGAACACCGGCGTGGTCAACTCCGACATTCGCCGGGCCACCGAGAAGCTTGCGCTGCCGGACGGCGTGAAGGTGGAGTTCGGGGGCCTCCTCCAGCAGTTCCAGGACAGCTTCAACTCCCTCTACGTCAGCATTGCCGTGGCGATCCTGATCGTCTACGTCGTCATGGTGGTGGTGATGGGTTCCCTGCTGTCTCCCTTCGTCATCATGTTCAGCCTGCCGCTGGCCTCGATCGGCGCCCTGGCCGCATTGGCCGCCACTCGCCGGTCCCTGGGCATTTCGGCGCTGTTCGGTGTGCTGATGTTGGTCGGCATCGTGGTCAGCAATGGAATCGTGCTGATCGATCTCGTCAACCAGTACCGGCGCAAGGGCTACAGCGTTCACGACGCGCTGATCGAGGGTGGCCGGCTGAGGATGCGCCCGGTGCTCATGACGGCCGTCGCAACCATCGTGGCCGTGTTCCCGGTTGCGCTGGGATTCACCGAAGGGGCCATCATCGCCACCGAGTTGGCGACCGTGGTGATCGGCGGCTTGCTCACCGCGACGCTACTCACCCTGGTGGTGGTGCCCGTTGTCTACAGCGTGTTCCACGCCCGAGCGGAGAAGAGGCAACTCGCCGGCCAGCAGGCCGCAAGCGGCTGAGGCGGGCACTTGGGAAGGCCATGGGACAGCAAGACCATGAAAACGGGGGCCGCAGCTGCGGCCCCCGTTTTTCGGGAGTCTGTGCGTCGGTTGCCTGTCAGCAGGCAGAGCCGCCCGCTTGACCGTCTGTGGAAATGGCTCCTGTGCCGGTGGAGCCGAACCCGCCCCGGGTGGCGCCCAGCGTGTGGGTCTCCTCCCATGACTCGACTCGCCCCACCTGGACGAGCAGCCCCTGGGCGATGCGCTCGCCTCGTTCGACGGTCACGGGCTGGTCGGTGGCGTTGTAGACCTGAATCTTCACCTCGTCGTGCTCGCCGCAGTAGTCGCGGTCGATCACGCCGATGCCGTGGGGCATGTGCAGCCCCTTCTTGCGCGGGATGCCCGATCGCAGAGTGACGAGCAGCGCATAGCCATCCGGCACCTCGATGATCAGGTTGGCCGGGATAAGGCCGACCGCGTGAGACTCGACGATGGTTTCTTCTCTGGCCCAGAGGTCAAAGGCCACCGCGCCGGGCGTGGCGTAGGCGGGAAATGGGATATCGGGATCGGGTCGATGTGCTCGTACTCGCATGCCGGCAAGGATACCAGGATGGGGGGGCGTATCCTGGCGTCGATATCAGCCTCTCGGGCCAGAGGTGCTCGTGTGCCCGGCATCGGCGAAACCTCGCTCTTCTGGCGTGTGTGTCGTCGGGTCCGGGCGCACAGCGCCCGGGACGAAGAGGGGTGTTGCGACCAAGACCTATGGGAGGGCGATCCGAATGATCCTGAGCGACCGTAGCATCCGGGAGGCGATCGGCTCGGGGCGGTTGGTCATAGAGCCCTTCGATCCGGCCTGCGTCCAGCCGGCGAGCATCGACCTCCGCGTGGACTCCCTCTTTCGGGTGTTTCACAACGCCCGCTATCCGTACATCGACGTCAAGAAGGATATGGAGGGTCTGACGGAGTTGGTGGACGTCCAAGGCGAGGCGTTCATCCTTCATCCCGGTGAGTTCGTCCTGGGCTCCACCCTGGAGTGGGTGAAGTTGGCCGACGATCTGGCGGGGCGGCTCGAGGGCAAGTCGTCGCTCGGAAGACTGGGACTGCTAACGCACTCGACGGCGGGGTTCGTGGACCCTGCCTTTGAGGGCCACCTGACTCTAGAGCTTTCCAACGTCGCCAACCTTCCGATCACGATCTACCCGAGGATGAAGATCGGCCAGCTTTCGATCTTCCAACTTACTACCCCGGCCGAGCACCCCTACGGGTCGGACGAACGGGCCAGCAAGTACCAGGGGCAGCGGGGGCCGACGCCCAGCCGCTTCTACAAGGAGTTCGAAACCTAGTGTGGTGCGTCCGAAGTTCCCCTACATTCGGTCGCGTCCGCATCCCGAATCGCGGCGTTGCTCATCGGTTGCATACCTACAGGTATGCGCCCTCCTCGCGCCTTGCGCTTCGGGCGCACCCGCGCCCTCGATGTGTACGGCGAATTCGGACGCACCACACTAGCCGACCGTCCGTCTTGGCTCTTGCCGCCGGCTATCCGCGCCAGGATTCCCGGAAGAAACGACGCCCCCCGGATCCGGGGGGCGTCGTTTGGGTCGGTCTGCTCAGGCTTCAGGCGTGGCCTCAGCTGCAGCCA
>JBBAAN010000009.1:0-50613 GCA_041658225.1 Actinomycetota bacterium | reverse complement strand
GCGCGGGTGCGCCCGAAGCGCAAGGCGCGAGGAGGGCGCATACCTGTAGGTATGCAACCGACGAGCAACGCCGCGATTCGGGATGCGGACGCGACCGAATGTAGGGGAACTTCGGACGCACCACACTAGGTGCGACCTCTTGAGATCAATCCCTGACGGAGGCCAAGTTGGCTAGCAGCGAGAAACCCCGTCGGCCCGCGCCCGCGAGCGCTCGAGCCAGTGCGCGCGCGGCCTCAAGCGCGAAGGGGCGAATCGTCAAGGCCGGCGCGGCCGCGTTGAGGCCGGCAGCGAAAACTAAGCCTGTCGTGAAATCGGAGCCCAAGGTGAAGATCGTCCCCACAAAGTCCGCGGCCAAGCCTAAGTCTGCCGCCAAGCCGGCAGCGAAAGCTGCGGTGAAGCCGGCCGTCAAGCCCAAGGTGAAGACCGCCAGTAGGATCGCTCCCGCCAAGGCTGTTGCCAAGGCCAAGCCCGCGGCCAAACCCAAGACTGTCGCCAAACCCGCCGCGAAGTCTGCGGTGAAGCCGGCCGCCGCCAAGAGCGTGACTGCCAAGAGCGCGCGAATTCCGGAGAAGCGCCCGGGTAGGGGGCGCGCTGAAGGCGTTTCGGGCAAAGAGCTTCAGGAACTGCGCGGGCAGCTTTTGGCGGAACGTGCCGAGTTGAGCCAGCAGGCAGAGGACATCGAGGAGGGCTCGTTCCTGAGCTCGCAGTCGGAGATGTCGGGAGAGGTGGGCTTCGACGAGGAGTATGCCGACTCCGGCACCTTCACCTTCGAGCGAGAGCGGGACCTGTCGCTGTCGAACAATGTCAAGGACCTTCTCGACAAGGTGGATTCGGCGCTGGCGAAGATGGCGGGCGGCAACTACGGTATCTGCGACTCGTGCGGCAACCCGATCGAGAAGAGCCGCCTGCGGGCCTTGCCATACGCCAGTCTCTGTCTAACCTGCAAGCAGCGCGAGGGGAGATTCCGGTAGGCGAATCCGCCGCCTTGCGCAAGCGAGGGGCTTCGTGCCTGCTCTTCCTCGTGGCCCTTGGCGTCCTTATGCTTGACCAGGCCACCAAGCTGGCTGCCGTCCGCTGGCTTCCGGGGCAAGGTGTGGACCTGGTGTGGGGAGCGGTCACGCTTCGCTTGTCCCGTAATGCCGGTGCGGCTTTCGGCCTGCTGGCGAATGCGGGAGTCGTGGTCGCGCTCGCGGCGCTCGCCGTCACGCTGGTCGTGATCTGGAGCGTGCGTCGGGTGCCCGGCAGGGGCTATGCCGTGGCACTCGGGCTGCTGCTCGGCGGCTCTCTCGGAAACCTCACCGACCGGCTGGTTCGCTCACCCGGCCTGCTGCGCGGCCGGGTGGTGGACTTCGTGGACTTCCACGTCTGGCCCGTGTTCAACATGGCCGACATCGGGATCGTGGTCGGAGCCGGGCTCGTTTTGCTGTTCTCCTGGAGGCAGGAACGTCGGGGACGGGAATGATCGGTTCTATCCGGTTCGGGGAAGGCCGTTGCCAGAGCGGCAGTCGGGGTGGTCGCATTGGACGCTGAGGGCCCGGGATCACAGGTGGAGGCGGTCGAGGCCGGCTCGTTCCGAGTGGGCCGGCCCGAGGATGGGCTGCGACTGGACGAGGCTATCGCGCGGCTGGCCGGGATCTCTCGGGCCCGGGCGTCGCGTGCGGTCGAATCGGGTCGGGCGAACGTCGATGGTCGCGCTCGCGCCAAGTCCCATCGGGTGCGCGAGGGGGAGTTGATCGAGGTTGAGCCCGAGGCGCCCGCAGTGGCGGCGCCTCCGCCGAAGGTACGTATCGCCTACGAGGATTCCGACCTGGTCGTGGTGGACAAGCCGGCCGGCGTCGTGGTCCACGCTTCTCCGGGGCATGCGGGGGGCACCCTGGTGGATGGCTTGCGAAAGGCGGGAGTCCCACTTTCCGGTGGCGCCGACCCCGACAGGCCGGGAATCGTGCATCGCCTGGACAAGGGGACATCCGGGCTACTGGTTGTGACCAAGAACGAGACGGCTCACCGGGCTCTTGCCGGGATCCTGGCCGAGCATTCGATGACTCGCACATACCTGGCGCTGGTTCAGGGTCACATGCGGGCGCCGGAGGGAACGGTGGACGCGCCCCTGGGGCGTTCTTCCACCGATCGGCGCCGCAGAGCCGTGGTGGCCGGAGGGCGCAGGGCGGTGACGCACTACCGGGTTATCGACACGTTCTCCCGGGTGAGTCTTCTCGAGGTGACACTGGAGACCGGGCGCACTCACCAGATCCGTGCCCACCTTGCCTACCTGCGCCACCCCGTGGTGGGGGATCGGGAGTACGGAGCCGATCCGAGGTTGGCCGGCGAGTTGGGGCTGGTGCGACCGTTCTTGCACGCCTGGCGCCTGTCCTTTCCTCACCCGGCCAGCGGAGCGACTATGCTCGTGGAGGCGCCGTTGCCGGGCGAGCTGGAGGAGGCACTCTCCAGACTGAGCGCGGCACAGTCGAACAAGCCGGGCGCGGGCGGAGCCGGACGGGCCTAGTTCGCATCCGGCGAGCACGGCCCGGCGTCGACCACCGAGCCGGTTGCGAGGTCGGAGGGCGATGCAGAGCGTTTCCCCACGAAAGGCACGCAGGGGACCCGCCCCCTGGGTCCTGGCGCTCAGGCGTGTGGACGATCGTCTCGTGCCTCGCCTGCGGCGACCCCTCGGACTGCTCGCGGCGCTGGATGCGCGCCTGGTACTTCCGGTGGCTCTTGTGGCCCGTGGAGTGGTTGCGGATCCCGCTCGGATCGGTCGGGTTCCAGCGGCAGTGGGCGGCCGGATGCGTGCCGCGGAGGACTCCAGCCGCTTTCGGACCGTGGTCGTCCGTGTGGCCAGGACCCCACAAGCCGTGGCGTTGCTGATCTCCCTGCTGATCCTCGGAGCCGGCATGGCCCACCTGCGCATCAGCGAGAGCCGTGCCGCCGGAGCGTCGTCATCGGCGCGGGGTCGGGGGGCACTTCCCGGGGAAGGGGACGAGGGTTGGGCAACGGGGCAGGTCGGACCGGGACCCGGCACGAAGCTGGACGAGTACGTGGCCTCTCGGAAGTCGGAGCTTTCCGCGCGAGCCCAGCAGGAAGCCAAGCGAGGGGCCTTGGCGGTGGTGAGTCTCGAGTCCTACCAGACGCCCGAGGCAGTGGCCGGGATTCTGGTCGGTGCCGAGGTTACCCCTCTGGAGATCCTAATGCGCGTTCCGCTTCCGGAGATGCCCGCCTTTCGGGTCACGGTCGACGGGGACGCCGTCAGATCCGCTCGCAAGGCCATCGGTGACCAGTTGAGCCTTCAACGCGAGCAATTGCAGGAGTTCCGTGGCTACGCGGCCACGACCGACGACCCGGTTTTCAAGAAGGCCTACGAGGAGGATGTGGCCCGCACCGAGAAGGCAGTGTCCGTCTTGGCGGGTGCCTGTCAGTGCGTCTATGCCGTCGTCGTGAAGGGTGAAGTCGGCCGCTTGGCGGCCCTGGGTGTCCGCGCGGGGGTCAGGCTCGTGGATCTCGCGCCTCGCGAGGCCGAGCAGGGCGACGTTGGATTCGTGGGCATCTACCCGGAAGATCGTTCCGTGGCAACCTTTTCGGGCAGGACCTAGCCGCCTGAGAATGGCCCGTCGCGAGCAGGCAAGTCGCGGGTTCTCCTCGTGGACTCCGGGCGCGCGGACGGGTATGCTGGGCCCACCGCGTCGAATTACACGGGTGTAAGTTTGTCCACAGGCGTTCTCCACAGCCCTGTGGAATGTGTGGACAAATCAAGTGGGCAGGTTGTCGGTCCGGCTGCAATCGGGGACCGAGCGCAAGTTCGGTAGAAGGGAGACGGTGGTCGTGGGGTCCGGATTCGTCCACCTCCACGTCCATACTGAGTACTCCCTGCTCGATGGGGCGGCTCGCATCAACGAGCTTATGGAAGCCGCCGGGAGCATGGGGATGCCCGCCCTCGGCGTGACCGACCACGGTGTGCTCTACGCCCTGGTCGATTTCTATGAGGCCGGCAAGCGCTTCGGCATCAAGCCGATCCTCGGCATGGAGGCCTATGTGGCGCCGGGTTCGCGCTTTGAGCGCACCCGGGCCAGCAAGGAGTACTTCCACCTCACCCTGCTGGCCGGCGACGATCGCGGCTACCGCAACATCTTGAAACTGGCCTCCCTGGCGAGCCTCGAGGGCTTCTTCTACAAGCCACGGGTCGACCTGGAACTGCTGTCCACCCACCACGAGGGGATCATCGCCGCCTCGGGCTGCTTGGCCGGCGAGCCCAACCAGTTGCTGCTCAAGGGGGACGTCGATGGCGCCCGAGAGTCGCTGGCAACCTACCGGGACATCTTCGGGGCCGAGAACTTCTACGTGGAGCTGCAGGATCATGGGCTGGAGGACCAGCACACGACCTTGCCCCATCTCGTGGATCTCGCACGCGAGCTGAGATTGCCCTTGCTGGCCACCAACGACCTGCACTACACCAAGCAGGAGGACGCTGCGATCCACGATGTCCTTCTGTGCGTTCAGACGGCTTCCACCCTGGGCGATCCCAAGCGGTTTAAGTTCGGGGCGGAGGAGTTCTATCTGAAGAGCCCCGAGGCCATGCGCCGTCTGTTCTCCGAGTTTCCCAGCTCCTGTGACAACACCCTTGAGGTGGCGGAGCGCTGCAACGTGGAGATCGAGTTCGGCACGAGCCGCCTGCCGGCGTTTCCGATCCCCGAAGGGTACACGCCCGAGTCGTGGCTCTCCGAAGAGGCCTATCGGGGCGCGGCCCGCCGCTACGGCGACCCGCTGCCGGCGAAAGCGGGTGAACGCATCGCCCACGAATTAGGTGTCATCTCGCAGACGGGGTTCGCATCCTACTTCCTCATCGTGGCCGACCTGGTGGCCTACGCCAAGCGCAGCGGCATTCGCGTCGGGCCCGGGCGTGGAAGCGCGGCCGGCTCCGCCGTCTCCTACTGTCTGGGCATAACCGAGCTTGAGCCCTTGCGCTACGGACTGATCTTCGAGCGGTTCCTCAACCCCGAGCGCCGCCAGATGCCCGACATCGACATGGACTTCGACGAACGGCGTCGCGGCGACATGATCCGCTATGCCACGGAGAAGTATGGGGAGGATCACGTCGCGCAGATCGTGACCTTCTCCACCATCAAGGCGCGAGCCGCGGTGCGGGACGCCGCTCGGGTCCTGAGCTACCCCTACGGGTTGGGGGACCGGCTGTCCAAGATGATGCCTCCTCCCGTACAGGGGCGGGACTCCTCGCTCGCTGAGGCGCTGCGGACGTCGGCCGATCTGAAGGAGGCCTGCAATTCCGATCCCGACGCGCGCAGGGTGCTGGACACGGCACTGGGGCTGGAGGGACTGCGCCGGCAGTGGAGCGTACATGCCGCCGGCGTGGTCATATCACCGGGGCCGCTGGTCGAGCATTGCCCGGTGCAGCGACGTGAGAGCGACGGGGCGATCGTCACCCAGTACGAGATGCACGGAGTGGAGAAGCTCGGTCTGCTGAAGATGGACTTCCTCGGGCTTCGCAACCTCACCGTGATCGACGATGCGGTCAAGCACATCGGCGCCAACCGGGGAGAGATCATCGACCCCAATGCGCTGCCGCTGGACGATCGCGACACCTACGCCCTTCTGTGCCGGGGCGACACGATCGCGACCTTCCAGCTCGAAGGCACGGGCATGCGCTCACTCATGCGCGCCCTGGAGCCCAGCCGCTTCGAGGATGTCTGCGCCCTCATCGCTCTGTACCGGCCGGGTCCCATGGGCGCGAACATGCACATCGAGTACGTGGAACGTAAGCACGGTCGCAAGCCGGTCGTCTGTATGCACCCCGACATGGAGGCGATTCTTGCCGACACCTGGGGGATAGTCTGCTACCAGGAGCAGGTGCTCGAGATCGCGGTGCGCATGGCCGGCTACACCATGGGCGAGGCCGACGAGCTTCGCCGGGCGATGGGCAAGAAGATCCGCGAGGAGCTGGCCGGGCACAAGGAGAAGTTCACCAAGGGAATCGTGGCCAAAGGGTACCCGGAGAAGCTGGGTCGCGACCTGTTCGACTTGATCACGCCGTTCGCCGACTACGCCTTCAACCGCGCGCATGCCACCGGCTACGGTCTGGTGGCCTATCAGACCGCCTACTTGAAGGCTCACTACCCGGTCGAGTACATGGCCGCCATCCTGACCTCGGTCAAGGACGACAAGGACAAGTCGGCGCTCTACCTGTCGGAATGCCGGCGCATGGGCATTCGAGTGTTGCCACCCGACGTCAACGCCTCGGATGTGAACTTCACCCCCAAGGGCGAGGAGATCCGGTTCGGTCTGTCGGCGGTGCGCAATGTGGGCGAGCAGGTGGTGGCCGACGTCATTCGCGCACGGCGTGAGAAAGGGGCGTTCACGAGCTTCTTCGACTTCCTGGACAAGGTGGACGCGGCGGTGTTGAACAAGCGGGTCGTGGAGTCGCTCGTCAAGTCCGGAGCGTTCGATTCCTTCGATGTCTCACGCAAGGCGCTGGCCGACATCTACGAGGCGGCGATCGAGCGTGTGGTGACTCGCAAGCGTGCTGAGGCGGCGGGGCAGTTCTCGTTGTTCGGCGGCCGGGAGGCTCCCGCCGTTGACGCACACCCCTCGGTGGGCGAGGACGAATGGGACAAGACCACGCGGCTTTCGTTCGAGCGGGAGATGCTGGGACTGTATGTTTCCGATCACCCACTGCTGGGGGTCGAGGACGTGCTGATGAAGCTCTGCGACCACACGGTTCCTGGGCTCGCCGAAACAAAGGACGGCGCCGTGGTGACCGTGGGGGGCATCCTCAGCCACCTGACCAAGCGCTTCACCAAGAAGGGCGAGCCTTTCGTCAACGGCTACCTCGAGGACCTCGAAGGGTCGGTCGAGACAATCTTCTTCCCTCAGGTCTACCAGTCCTCGGCCGCCTTCTTGGCCGAGGATGCGGTCGTGGTGGTGAAGGGAAGGATCGACTCGCGAGACGACTCGCCGAAGCTTGTGGCGTTGGAGGTGGCCGCGCCCGACCTGCGAATGGGTCCCGGGCTTCCGGTCGTCCTGCGAGTGCCGGCTCATGCGTGCACGGACTCGTTCGTGGATCGGTTGCGTCAGGTGCTGTCCAACCACCAGGGCAAGGCGCCCGTGCACCTTCGCCTCGAGACGTCCGGGCGGACCATGGTTGTTCGGCTGGGTGATGAGTACCGGGTGGCAAGGGTCGGCAACCTGTTCGCCGAGCTCAAGGCCCTGATGGGGCCGGACGCTGTGGTGGCCTGAGAGTTTTCGCGGGGGCGCCGGGGGGCGAGTGTGACCATGGAACTGGATGTTGGGCTGCTCTCGGAGTTCGAGCGGTGCCTGGATCCCAGGCACCCCGAACGCGGCAGGATACCCACGTGGGTTCTCGGCTACGGCGAGATCAGCACGGTTCTCGAGATCGGGGGCGATGCGGGGCGGGCCCTCGCGTACAAGCGAATGCCCATCTTCCGCTCCGCCGAGGAGATCGAGGGCTACAAGCGGACCCTGGACACCTACTGCCGGGTGCTCAGCGAGGAGGTGGGGATCGCCCTGCCCGCCAGCGGCCACGCGAGCTTAGAGGTCGAAGGCGGAAGGCGCGTTCTGTTCATCGGTCAGGAGAAGCTGAAACCGGCTTCGGTGGGGCACAAGGCGATTCACCTCCTCCCGCCGGGGGACACGGTGCGACTGGTTCGCGCCGTGCTTCGGGAACTGCGCAAGGTCTGGGAGTTCAACGCGGGTGGGGCAGGCGTGGAACTGGGCATCGACGGGCAGATCTCGAACTGGGCCGTCGACGGCTTCGATCCTGACATGGCGCGGCTTCCCGAGGATCCCCGGCTGGTCTACTTCGACATAAGCACGCCGCTGGTTCGTCTGGAGGGAGTCGAACAACTGGACCCCGAGCTGTTCTTGCGCAGCGCACCCTCCTTCCTGGTGTGGCTGCTGCGGCTGTTCTTCCTCAAGGGCGTTGTCGAGCGCTACTACGACTTCCACCTCGTCGCGGTGGATCTGGTCGCGAACTTCTACAAGGAGCAGCTTCCCGGGCTGATCCCGAGACTCGTCGCGGAGGTCAACGACTTCTTCGCCGGCGAGGCCGGAGATCTGAAGGTCGCGCCCATCACCCCGAAGGAGGTCAAGTCCTACTACCGCCAGGATGCGCTGATCTGGCGCCTGTACCTATCGATGCGCAGGACGGACCGGTTCTTGAAGACACGGATCCTGCGCACGGGCTACCCGTACATCCTGCCGGGCAAGGTCAATAGGTAGGTGGCGCTCGGCGCGAACAGGGAGAACAAGATGAGCGTGATCGGTAGGTTCGACAGGGACAAGATCAATGAGCTGTTCGCCCGGCACGTCTCGAGTGGCAAGGTGGACTTCTACCGGGCTGCCGGAATCGATTTCATCCCCGGACGGCGTGAGGGCGTCTACATCGAGGACATCGACGGGCGCCGCCGACTGATCAACTGCAACTCCAACGGCGGGGTCTTCAACCTGGGCCACCGGAATCCCGAGGTGGTGGGGGCGGTCGCCGAGGCGCTGGAAGAGCTGGACATCGGCTCGCATCACACGGTGAGCGAGCACCGGGCGCTGCTGGCCCGGGAACTTGCGGAGATCTCCCCGGGCGAGATCAATCGGGTGATCTTCGGGGTGAGCGGGGGGGAGGCGGTGGATGCGGGGATAAAGCTCGCGCGGGGATGCACCGGGAGGGCGGGGATAGTATCGGCGGTGGGTGCCTACCACGGGCACACCGGCTTCGCGCTTCCGGCGGGACACGAGCGGTATTCGAAGCCGTTCGAACCGCTGGTGCCCGGTTACCGGCACGTCCCGTTCGGCGATCTCGGGGCGCTGGACGCCGCGCTTGATGATACGACCGCCGCGGTGATCTTCGAGACCATTCCCGCCACGGTCGGGATCCTCGTCCCGCCGGAGGACTACTTCGCCGGAGTGCGCCGGATCTGCGATCAGCGCGGCGTGCTCATGATCGCCGACGAGGTCCAGACGGGACTCGGCCGCTGCGGCGCCTACTGGGGCGTGGACACCTTCGGCGTGGTGCCGGACATCATGATCTCGGCCAAGGGACTGTCGGGCGGCCTCTTCCCGATGTCGGCCACGCTCTACCGGGACGAACTGGATCCCTTCCCGCACGACAACCCGTTCATCCATCTGTCCACGTTCGGAGGAGCGGAGTTGGGCTGCCGGGCCGCACTGAAGACCATCGAGATCTTGCGGAGGCCCGGGTTTCTCTCGCACGTCAACGCGATGGCCGGAATCTTCAAGGAAGGCTTCGCCTCTCTCAAGGGAAAGCATCCCGGCGTGGTCATCGAGGCCCCCCAGCGGGGCTTGATGATGGGTTTGCGGATGGTGAACGAGATGTGCGGTCCCCTGATGAGCGTGGCCGGCTTCGAGCACGGGATCTTCACCGTGTACGCCAACAACGACCACTCGGTCAGTCAGATCATCCCCCCGCTGATCATCAGCGAGGAGGAATCCCGGCAGGTGCTTGACTCCCTGGACGCGATGTTGTCCTGGGTCGAGACCAAGATGGGTTGAGCACGCCGGGGTCGGTTTCGGGGCTCGCCGGGGAGGCGGTATGCTCTTCGACGCGGGGTTGCCCTGAAGGTTTCGCTGAGCGAAGGCCGGCCCACTCATGCTGAGCACGAAGGATCGGATTCTGGCCGGCCTGTTCGCCCTCCAACTGCTGGCCAGTCTGGCAATGGGCGTGGGGCTGATACGCGGGCTGAACCGGGAGGGGATCCCGGGGACCCTGGCGTCGGCCCAGACCCGTGTGGCCCCCGGGGCGAGCGCATTGGCGGCGGCGCCGACGGAGCCGGCCGCGGCCGCGGCGGAGACGCCGGGAGCGGTCACTCGGCCGGGTTCACGCAGCGGCGGCAGTCAAAATGAGCAGTCGTCGGCCGAGGTCCAAGGGATCACCAAGGACTCCGTCAAGGTCGGCGTGCTCGTCACCCAGAGGGGGGCCATCAACTTCGCGGGAGCGGCACAGGGAGCCAAGGCCTACTTCGACTACGTCAACGAGCATGGCGGAGTGAACGGCCGGCGCATCGTGGCTATCTACGCCGATGACGAGCTGGACTCCGCGAAGGGCCTGGCCGCGATTGCCAAGATGATAAATGACGACAAGGTCTTCGCCTTCGCCGCCTGGAATGCCCCGCTGACCGAGCAGTACTCGACCTCTGTGGTGAACGAGAACCGGATCCCGCTGGTCGGCTGCTACGGCATGTGGGATGAGTACCGCAGCCCCTACACCTACACTTTCGAGCCCTTCTACTACCGCTGGGCCACGGCGATGTCCTCCTACGCCGTGGATCACGGGGCGAAGAAGCCGGCCGCGATCTACATCGACAACGGGGAGACGGAGAGCAACGCCGGTTTCGAGGCCGGCCTCAAGGATGGGTTCGCCAGGCGGGGCGTACGTCTGGACCCGGGTCAGATCTACAAGGTGGATGTCACCAACCCCGACTACACCCAGCAGGTGGCGTCGATGCAGGGAGGGGGCGTGGATAGCCTGGTGACGTTCATCGACCAGACCGCCTACGTGCGTTTGCAGATCGCGATGAACCGCCAGCGTTTCAAGCCCATCCACGTGGCGGACCCGATGGTGCTGGACTCGATGGTTGTGGGCGATCGAAACGTGGGGGAGAGCTTCGACGGGACCTACGTCGCCAGCGAGGTGGAGTACCTGACCTCCTCCAGCCCGCAGGTGTCACTGTACATCCAGGAGGTCAAGCGGCGCTTCGGCTCCAAGGCGATCCTCAACTGGTCGGGGGAGATCGGCTGGGCCGACGCCAGGATCTTCGTCGAGGCACTGCGACGCTCGGGGCCCAACCCAACGCGGCAGGGCTTGCTGGCGGCCATGGACTCCTTCACCGACTACGACGCCGGGATCATTCATCCGTTCACTCTGCGTCCGGGACCTCACGACCCGAACCGGTGCTTCAAGTCGGCCAGGATCGCCGGGGGCAAGCCCGAGGTTCTCACGGACTGGCTGTGCGTGTAGGGGTAGTGGCGGGAGAGAAGGATCCGCGGCAGGTGCGGAGCCCGAAAGGGATGCATGTTCGCAGTCGCCCGGATCGTCGCGGTTGCCGGTTGGGCGGGTCACGGGCCGTTTTGGTCAGCGGGACCGGGCGTGGAAGGATTAGCGGCACGAGCATCGAATATTGGGTCAAACCGCTGTGTGGCCAGGGGGCAAAGAGCCCAGGTAGGGGAGCGTAGTGGTGTTCGGTACGAGGAACCGGTTGCTCATCGCGCTTTTCGCGGTGCAGTTGGTGGCCAGCTTGGCCTTTGGAGTGGTCGTCGTTCGTGAGGCCGGCCGGCGCTCCGGCACCGGGACTGTGGCGCTGACGCAAGCCCAGTCGGGACAGGGCGATGCCGGTTCCGAGGCGGCGCCGACCTCCGGGCCCTCGAGCGAGCCGACCGCGGCCGGTGAGCGAGCGAGTGACGCTGGGGGCAAGACGGCGACCTCGCGGCCCGCCAATCTCGCGACCCAGAGCCTTGGGGTATCCAAGGACGCGATCAAAGTGGGCGTGCTCGTCACCCAGCGCGGGGCGATCAACTTCCAGGCCGCCGCTCAGGCATCCAAGGCCTACTTCGACCACGTCAACGAGCAAGGGGGAGTGAACGGCCGGCGGATAGTCGCCATCTACGCCGACGACGAGTTGGACTCCGCCAAGGGCCTGGCGGCCATAAACAAGATGATCAACGACGACAAGGTGTTCGCCTTCGCGGCCTGGAATGCCCCGATGACCGAGCAGTATTCGGTGCCGATCATCGAGGAGAACAAGATCCCGCTGGTCGGCTGCTACGGGACCTACCAGCAGTACAAGAGCCCCTGGGTCTACTCGTTCGAGCCCTTCTACTACCAGTGGGGCCTGGCGATGTCCTCCTACGTCGTCGATCGCGGCGGCAAGGTCCCGGCCGTCATCTACGTAGACAACGCGAATGCCGACAGCAACGGGGGTCTCGAGCGGGGCTTCAAGGATGGATTCGCCAAGCGCGGCCTGACCTTGAAGTCAGATCAGATCTACCGGGTGGACCCCACCAACCCCGACTTCACCCAACAGGCGGCCTCCATGCGCCAGGGGGGAGTCGACTCCGTCGCGACCATCCTGGACCAGACGGCCTACGTGCGCCTGCAGTTGGCTCTCAATCGCCAGCAGTATCACCCAATCCACGTGGCCGACCCGATGGTGGTAGATCCCGGCGCCATCAACGACCCCAACGTGGGGGCGAGCCTCGAGGGTACCTACATCGCGAGCGACATCGAATACCTGGTTTCCCAGAACCCGGAGGTGCAGCTCTACCCCGAGCAGGTCAAGCGCCGTTTCGGCTCCAAGGCGCTGATCAACTGGTCCGGAGAGGTGAGCTGGCTGGGCGCGAAGATGTTCGTGGAGGGTCTGGAGCGAGCCGGGGCAACCCCGACTCGTCAGGGCCTGATGGACGCGCTCAACTCTCTGGTCGACTTTCCGACGGGGTTCACCCCTCCCCTGACGATCCGGCCCGGGCCGCACATGCCCAATCACTGCTTCAAGCTGGCCAAGATCGTCAACAAGAAGCCGGAGCCGTTGACCGACTGGCTCTGTGTGCCGGCGGGGCTGCCGTCGTGAGCGCGGACATGACGCCGTTGCGTGAGGTGAGGCGGCCGTGAGGACGATCATCACTTTGATTTGCGCGGGGTTGCCGGTCGGAGCGATGTACGCCCTGCAGGCCATGGGGATCGTCCTGGTCTACAAGACTTCGAGGGTGTTCAACTTCGCTCAGGGCGCCATCGGCATGACGGCCGCGTACGTGGCGCATGAGCTTGGAGTGGCCATCGGACTGCCGGTGTGGATCGCTTTCTTCCTGGCACTCGCCTTCGCCGGGGCCCTCGGGATGGTGATGGAGCGATTGACCATCAGGCCCGTCAAGGGCCCCCTGCCGCGCACGATCGTCACTCTGGGCTGGCTGCTACTCTTGCGTGGGGCAGTGGGCTGGCGGTTCGGTGAGGAAGCCGCGAGGGCTCCGCTGCAGCTCTTCTCTCAGACGAGCTTCGCCCTGCCCGGCACCGGAGTGCGCATGAGTATCGAGCAGGCGGCGATTCTGGGTGCCGCCCTGCTGATCGCGCTGGGGCTGGGTGCCTACTTCCGGACCTCCAATTTCGGTACGGCCATGCGAGCCGTCGCTGATGACGTGCCGGCTGCCCGTTTGCTCGGACTCAAGGTGGATCGGATCAACATGGTCGCCTGGGGCCTGGGTTCGATGATGGCGGGGTTGGCGGGAATCCTGCTCAGCCCCTCGTTGGGGGCCCTGACCACCACGGGCCTGGTGGTGCTTACGATCCAAGCTTTGGCGGCGGCTCTGGTCGGGGGCCTGAACAGCCTGCCGCTGACGTTCGCGGGCGGGATCGGGCTGGGCATAGCCCAGAAGCTCGTTACGAATTGGTGGCATCCGCCGGGCAGCGCCGACCAGGCCGTGGCTTTCGCCGTGGTGCTGGGAGCATTGCTGCTGAGACGTCAGCGAGCGGTCGGTCGCGTCGGCGGGTTGCTTCCGGAATCGCGCCGGGTCGTGACACGCGCGCTGGCGGCCAAGCGTTCGCAGGCAGGGCTTGCGCTGGCGGGGACCCTGGTGGTCGCGGGGTTGGTGGTCCCGCTGATCGGTGGGGCTCAGTGGAACTACAACCTGGTGCAGATGGCGGCCTGGGCCCTGGCGGTGCTGTCGATCGTCATCCTGGCCGGGGATGTGGGGCAGGTGTCGTTGTGCCAGGGATCCTTCATGGCCATGGGCGCGTTCGCGGCGGCGGCCGCGGTGGCCGTGCACGTGCCTTTCGGCTTGGCGATCGTGGTCGGAGGCTTCGGGGCAATGGCGATGGCCGTCCTGGTGGGTCTTCCGGCGCTTCGCCTCCAGGGCCTGGAGCTTGCGATAGTGACCCTGTCACTGGCGTTCATGGGAGATCGTTTCCTGTTCCTGCAGACGTGGATCACCGGGTCGGGCTCAGCTCGAGCGCTGCCGCGACCTGAGTTCACGCGGGTTTCCACTCATGGGGTGGCGGGGGCTCGCTGGTACACCCTGATCACGTTCGCCGCGTTGCTGCTGCTGGCCTGGGGCGTGCGCAACCTGAGGCGTTCGCGAACGGGATCGGCGTTTGCGGCCTTGCGCTCTTCGGTCGAGGCAACCCGGGCGATGGGCTTCTCCGCGACGGCCTACAAGCTGGACGCTTTCGCGGTGTCGGGCTTCATCGCCGGAATCGCCGGGGCGCTCTTCTCGGGTCTGGTCGGCACCGCGGCCGCGACATCTTTCGACTTCACGCGCTCGATCAGCCTTCTCGCCTTCGCCGTGATCGCGGGCGTGGGCTCTATCCCCGGGGCAATCCTGGGGGGCGTGGTGGTCATGCTGTCGACGCTGGGCACGACGAGCACGTCGATGTCCTCGGCGTCGGCGGGCGCGGTGACGACGATGCTCACCGGCGGGGGCCTGATCGCCGTGGTTGCGCTGAGCCCCGGGGGCGTGGCTGATCTGATCCGCTCAGGAGCGGACCGCTTGCTGCGCAGGGGCGGCGAGGAAACGCCTGTCGAGGGAGTAGCGGCCTGATGCCACTCTTGGAGATTCGGGACCTGGCGGTGTCGTTCGGCGGAGTCACCGCCGTGGACGGGGTGAACCTCAAGGTTCACGAGGGCGAAGTCGTCGGACTGATCGGGCCGAACGGGGCCGGAAAGACGACGATGTTCAACCTGCTCACGGGCGCGCTCAAGGCGCAGCGAGGGAATGTGCGCTTTCGCGGCATGGACGTCATGGCAGTGTCGACGTGGATGCGGGCAAAGCTGGGCATGGGGCGCACGTTCCAGCTCGTGCAGATCTTTCAGGGCATGACCGTTCGCGAGACACTGATCGTCGCGTCTCATCGGCACACCAGATCGGGGGTGCTGGCCGACTCGTTGCGCATGCCGCGCTCCAGGCTGGCCGTGCGCTCGGCGAGAGAACGGGCGGACTACATCCTGGAGTTCCTGGGGCTTGGCCATCTCGCCGACACTCCCGCTTCCGCGTTGCCGCTGGGTCAGGCGCGCATGCTCGAACTCGGGAGAGCGCTGTGCCTGAAGCCCAAGGTGCTCTTGCTGGACGAGCCGGCCAGCGGCATGGACCACAAGGAATCCGAGGAGTTCGTCAAGCTGTTGGGCCGGGTTCGCGACAGCTTCGGACTGGCCATCTTGCTGGTCGAGCACGACATGAGCGTGGTCATGTGCGTCTGCGACTACATCTACGTCCTGGACTTCGGCAGGCTTATCGCTGAGGGGTTTCCGGAGGAGATCCAGCGCCACCCGGAGGTCATCCGGGCCTACTTGGGAGACCAAGAAACGCAGGACGGGGGCGAGCGCCCTGCGGGGTCCCCTAAGCCGGAGACCGTGCGCCGGGAGGGTCCGGCCGGGTCGGGCACCAGGGCGGCGAGCACACGGACAAAGCGGGATTGCGTGGTGGCGTCCCGATGAGGGCGGGTCGATGAGTCTGCTTTCCTGTCAGGGACTGGCAGTCGCCTACGGCGATATCGTCGCCGTGCACGAGCTGGACCTCGAGGTGGGCGAAGGCGAGATAGTCGCCCTGTTGGGGGCCAACGGTGCCGGCAAGACCACGGCGCTACGGGCGATATCCGGGATGCTGCCGCCGAGGAAAGGCGATGTGCTTGTGGATGGTCGCTCGATCCGGGGACGGGCACCCGAGGAGGTGGCCGTGCTGGGGATCGCGCACGTTCCGGAGGGGCGGGGAATCTTCCCCAACCTCTCGGTGAGCGACAATTTGCGCATGGGTCTGTATGGAGCAGGAAAGCACGGGGGCGAGGCCGACCGACTGTTGCGCCAGGTCCATGAACTGTTCCCGGTGTTGGGCAGGCGGGGCGACCAGAGCGCGGGGACGCTCTCCGGGGGCGAGCAGCAGATGGTCGCGATCGCGCGGGCCCTGGTGCAATCGCCGCGGCTGCTGCTGCTGGACGAGATGTCCATGGGGCTTGCGCCGGCCGTGGTGCAGCAGTTGTTCGGGGTGATCGAAGGCATCGTGGCGCAGGGCACGGCCGTGCTGATGGTGGAGCAGTTCGTCGCGCAGGCTCTGCGGATCGCCTCGCGTGCCTATGTGCTGGAGAAGGGGCGCGTCGCGTTTGCGGGTCCGGCCTCGGCCCTGGCCGGTCACGAAGAGGTGGCGGCGGCGTACCTGGGGGGCAGCCGGGCAACGGGTGGCGCGCCGCGCCTGGAGCGCAAGGGATCCGAGCGCGTCATGGTACCGGTTGATCCGGGTGTGCTTCGCAGGCTGGAGAAGCGCGTCGAGGCCACGGGTGAGCCGCTGGACAGCGTGCTTGCCGCCGCGCTGGCGCGAGGGGTGGCGGGAGAGATCGGGCAACCCGATGGCGAGGGCGCCGTGGACTCGGAGGGAGCGCGCGGAGCGCGCGGCGTCACTCGGGGGCGAGTGAAGCGTTAGTCGGGTAGTGAACAAGGAGGGAGGAACCATGCGCACAGGACGACGATGGATCCTGGGCGCCGCGACCGTGCTGGCGCTGACGCCGGTGGGGGCCCTGGCCGTGGGCATGGCCTCCGCGCCGGCGGAGCCCGCAGTGGACGCGTTCAACCTGTACGCGCTGTCCGGCTCTGCTCGATCCGTCATGTTGGGAGGGGACCTCGGCGCCGGCGGAGGCCTTGTGACTTTCGACCAAGGTGTGCCGATGGTCCAGGGGGCGGTGGACTCCGGCCCGTCGGCCACGGCTCGAGCCTCCTATCTGGACAGCGGGGTCCTGCCCAGCACCCTTGCCGGTGTGGCGAACAACTCGGCGGGCTCTCCGATACTGGCATTCCCGAACTTCGTGGACGCGGCGTATCCGGGGTCGTCTGACCGGCAGGATCCGCCTCCGGCCTCGGTGGTTGCCCGCCAGGAGATGGCTCCCTTTGTCTTCGAGGGGGGCGGGGCCGAGGCCCACGCCAAGGAAGGGCGTGCGATCGCCGGCGCCGGTTGGGAGCGGTTCTCGGTCGCGGACGTGACGGCGGGATCGACTGGAGGCGCCGCGGAGGTTCGGGCCTCGAACCAGTCTCAGGCCATGGCACTATCGCGCCTGAGGCGTGCCCTCGACCGTGTGCGCAAGGCCTATCCCTATCTGGTGACTGAAATGGTGGCCCAGGGGGATGAGGCCAGTCTGCTGGTGGCCGACGACCTTGCGGCCTACCTGGACCTTTCGGGCGACCAGAAAACCGGCAAGCTCACGGGGCGCGTCGACTCGACAACCGGGCATCTGTCCCTGTTCGGAGGCCAGATCTTTATCGCGTCGGTGGAGGCCCATGCCACCCTGGCTTCGGACGGTTCGGAGAAGGGGCGAAAGGCCCTCGCTTCCGTGGCTGTGGGAGACATGTCCATCGGGGGCATTCCGGTGAAGGTGGGGCCCGATGGAGTCGAGATCGCCGGGACCCCGGCAGCATCAGGCGACATGCTGGCCCAGGCGGCGGACGCGCTGAACGAGGCCCTGGGCCAAGCCCAGGTGGAGATAACCGCCCCGCAGGTGACGTCCCTCAGCGACCCGGGATCCAGGGGCGTGATCACGAACGCGCTGGTCATCTCGATCACGACTCCGGGTACTCCCGGGGGCGAGGTGGCGAGTAACCGTCTTAAGATATTCGTCGGCCATGTGGAGGCGGACGTGACCGACTCACTCGCCTCCCCGGTGCCGCAGTTCGACGAAGATGAGGTGGCCGCGGGCGACACTGGTGGTTCCTACGAGGTCTCGGGTGCGGAGACCCTTGCGGTCGAAGGCGGGACGACATCGAGCCCGGCCGGCGCTTCGCCGGGTTCGGCCCTGACTTCCACGAGGCTGGTCAGCCACTCCAACCGCCGTGTGCTGTTCATGGCCTTCGGGCTCTGGCAAGCTCTGTCGCTTTCCGGCCTCACGGCCGCGGCGCTGCTGGCGTCTCGCAAGTCCAAGCCCTGGGAGCTTTCATGACGGGGCGGGTGAGCGTTGGAGCGGGCTCTTGGACTGCCGGCGATTCGGGAGCGCGAGGAGTCTCGAAGTGATGACCCCGGATACGCGGACTCGCAAGGCCAAGCCCCCGAAGGCGAAGACTCCGAGGGCTGCGTTGCGCCGGCTCTTCTCGGAGCGAGACGGAATCAAGGTGTTCTGCCCCGAGTGCCGGATGGGATTCCATCCCCGTCTCACCGGGGGCGATTGCCCGGTGTGTTCCTGGCGGCCCGAGCAGGCCACGGTCCCCGGCGCGGTCGGTGCGGCAAGTCGTGCCCTGTCCGACCCCGACATACGCCCGGTGCTGATCGTGGTGGTTGCCACCTTGGCGAATCTCGGATTGTGGCTCGGGCTGTATTTCGGTTTTGCAAACCGTTAGCTTGGATTCTCGAACAGCGAATTCGCCCCTAGTTTGGTGGGCTGGTCACGCGAACTCGTAGGGGAGGCGTCGCCCGCCCCACCACGGCACGTTGACGCTGGGCAGGTCGGCGGTGCGCATGACGGGGGTGTAGGTGCGTTGCGCGAGCCGACCGGCCCTGGGTAGTCTGAGCATTCCGATCCTCCGCGAGCCCGGACTCAGCCCGGAAAGGCCCTGCTGTGCTATCCGTTCTCGATCTGCGTGGCGTGGCCCGCGTCGACCCCGCTGTGTTCCCACGCGCCGCGGTCGATCTCGATGCCGCCCAGGCCGGCGTGCGCGAGATCGTCCGGGCCGTGGCGCAGCGGGGGGACGAGGCGCTGGCGGAGTTCACTTCGCGTTTCGACGGCGTGGAGTTGGACCCAAAGGATCTACGGGTTCCCTCCGAGCAGCGCGCGGCTGCCGGCGCCGCGCTCGGAGATGATCTCAAGCGAGCCATAGAGCTTGCCGCACAACGGATTCGCGCCTACCACACGCGGCAGCTTCCCAAGGACTGGATGGTTGTCGAGCAAGGCTCGACCATGGGAGAGCAGGTCCGGGCCGTGTCGCGGGCAGGGCTGTACGCGCCGGGCGGACGGGCGGCTTACCCCTCGAGCGTGCTCATGAACGCCATTCCCGCACAGGTCGCCGGGGTGGAGTCGCTGGCGTTGTGCAGCCCGTGCAATGCAAAGGGTCTGGTGAATCCGGCGATCCTCTGGACGGCGGACCTTCTGGGCATCGAAGACGTCTACAGGGTGGGTGGCGCCCAGGCAATAGCCGCGCTGGCCTACGGAACGCGGACGATTTCCCCCGTGGATGTCATCGCCGGCCCCGGAAACCTATACGTGGCCATGGCCAAGCGGGAGGTGTCCGGCCGGGTGCGGGTGGACTCTTTCGCGGGCCCGAGCGAGGTCCTGATCCTGGCGGACTCGACGGCTGAGCCGCGGTTCGTAGCGGCGGACCTGGTGGCCCAGGCCGAGCACGATCCCCTGGCGGCTTGCCTGCTCGTGACCTTCGATCCCTCCTGCATCGAGGCGGTCGAGGCGGCCCTGAGCGAGGAGATCGCGGGGGCCCGGCACGCGGAGCGCGCGCGCGCAGCCCTGGCCGGGCAGGGGGCGGCCGTGCTGGTGCGCGATCTGGACCAGGCGCTGGAAGTGATCGACGCTTTCGCGCCGGAGCACCTGGAGCTCATGGTGCCCGACCCCATCGGCCTGGCCAAGCGCGTGCGCAACGCGGGCGCGATCTTCTGCGGCCCATACAGCCCCGTCGCCGTGGGGGACTACTGCGCCGGGTCCAACCACGTGCTGCCCACGGCCGGCACGGCCCGGTTTTCCTCGGGCCTTTCCGTTCACGACTTCCTGAAGTGGACGCACGTCATCGCCATGGACCGCGAGGCACTGGCGGGTCTGGCCGGGACGGTCTCCGCCCTGGCCAATGCCGAGGACCTGCCGGCGCACGCGCGAGCGGTGGAGGTGCGCTTTGGCTAGCCCCTACCTCCGGGTCGATCTGCGGGGAGGCAGCGCCTATGGGGCGCCTCAACTCGACGTGCCCGTGCGGCTGAACACCAACGAGAATCCTTTCCCACCTCCGGCCGAGGTGATGGAGTCGGTAGCCGAGGCCGTCGGCGCCGCGCACCTCAACCGCTACCCGGATCGGGAAGCGAGCGAGATGCGTGCCGCCCTGGCCGGCTATGCCGGACACGTTCCCGAGGGCACCTGGGCGGCGAATGGATCCAACGAGGTGCTCCAGCAGATCTGCCAGGCGTTCGGAGGACCCGGCGCCTGCGCCATGACCTTCGAGCCCTCCTACGCGATGCACCCGTTGATCGCACGCGTGACGGGTATGCGAACCGTGTCCGTGCCCAGGCGTTCGGAGGACTTCTCCGTGGACTTGCCTGCGGCGCTGGCCGCCATCCAGTCGCGGGAGCCGGCGATTGTGTTCGTGACTTCGCCCAATAACCCGACCGGGAATGCGACCTCTGCCGAGGTGGTGGCGGAGTTGTGCGCAGCCGCCACCGGGGTGGTCGTTGTGGACGAGGCCTACCGTGAGTTCGGCTCGTCCACGAGCCAGGGGCTCCTGGAGGAGCGGGCGAATCTGATCATCACCCGCACGATGAGCAAGGCATTCGCACTGGCGGGCGTCAGGGTGGGTTACTGTCTGACCTCCGAGGAGTTGGTGGAGGATCTTCACCTTGTCCGGCTTCCCTATCATCTGTCGGCGCTGACTCAGGCGGCGGCTGTGGCGGCGCTGTCTCACGCGGAGGCATGCCTGGCCCAGGTGGCGGTGCTGATAGGAGAACGGGACAGGGTCATCGGGGCGCTGGGAGCCATGGGAGTCGAGGTACTGCCCAGTGAGGCGAACTTCTTCTGCTTCGCCATCCTCCGTCCGCCGGCGGAGACGTGGCGGGCCCTGCTCGACAAGGGCGTCCTGGTGCGGGATGTGTCGGGATGGGGCGACCTGGGTCGGTTCCTGCGTGCTTGTGTGGGCACCCCCGAGGAAAACGACGCTTTCCTGGTCGCGATGAAGGAGGTCCTGGATGCCTGAGACCGATCGAGCGCGGGGCGGGCAAGGGAGTCGGCGATGAGCGAGGGCATTCCGCCGCGCCGGGCACACGTCGAGCGTGCCACCAAGGAGACCCGCGTGGTCGTTGATCTCGTGTTCGACGGGACGGGTGCCACGCGAGTGTCAACCGGCATGCCCTTCTTCGACCACATGCTCGACCAGATCGGGCGCCACTCGCGCATGGATCTAGTGGTCGAGGCGAGCGGTGACCTGGAGATCGACGCTCACCACACGGTCGAGGACGTCGGGTTGTGCCTTGGGCAGGCCCTGGCGCAGGCGCTGGGCGAGCGCAGCGGCATTCGCCGGTTCGGGGATGCGACGGCTCCGTTGGACGAGGCTCTGGTCGCGTGCGCTCTCGATTGCTCGGGACGACCCTACCTGGTGTACGAGGTGGAAGCCGGATGCGAGATGATCGGCTCCTACGACACCGGACTGACCGAGCACTTCTTCGAGTCCCTGGTGGCCAAGGCCGCCATCACCCTGCATCTGACCCTCGTGCGCGGGCGACAGCCGCACCACATTGTGGAGGCGTGCTTCAAGTCGTTCGCGCGCGCGCTGGGCGAGGCGATCTCACCCGATCCGCGGGCGGGAACGCCCTCGACCAAAGGGAGTCTCGGCTAGTGTCCGTCCCCGCGAACACGGTGACACTCGAGCGCCCCGGCGTCTTCGATGGCCGCGTCGCGGGTGACAGCCACTGGGGCGAGCGCTGATGGCTCGCATGCGGGTAGCCGTGCTGGACTACGGCATGGGCAACCTGGCCAGCGCGGCCAAGGCGCTGGAGCGCGCGGGCGCCGAGGTGTGCGTGACCGCCGATCCGTCTGAGGTCCGACGCCGTGGTGCTCTGGTGGTTCCCGGCGTCGGCGCATTCGGAGCGTGCATGGCCAACCTTGCCGCGGCCGGGGGAGTGGATCTGGTCCGCGAGTGGATCGGGCAGTCCCGGCCGCTATTGGGGATCTGCCTCGGCATGCAGACCCTCTTCGCCAGCAGCGAGGAGGACGACGGCGCCGGTTTGGGGGTGCTGGAGGGCAAGGTGGCCAAGCTTCCCGGCGGGCCGGGACTGAAGGTGCCGCACATGGGGTGGAACGAGGTGCGCCCGCGGGCGACCAGCCGGCTGTTCGCGGGCATCGACGAGGACTCGCGCTTCTACTTCGTGCACTCCTACTACGCGGTTCCCTCCGACCCGGCCGTCGAGGCGGCGAGTTGCCAGTACGGGATCAGCTTCACCGCGGCCATCGAGAGGGGCATGTTGTTCGCGACGCAGTTCCACCCCGAGAAGTCGGGAGACGTCGGGGCGGCGCTGCTGTCCAACTTCCTGGAGGCGTGCCGGTGAGCTTCACCCTGTATCCGGCCGTGGACCTGAAGGGGGGCAAGGCGGTTCGACTGGTCAAGGGCGCGGAGGGGACGGAGACGGACTACGGACGTCCCCTGGAGGCGGCCGTCGCTTGGGCTTCGCAGGGGGCGAGCTGGCTGCACGTGGTGGATCTGGACGCCGCCTTCGGTCGCGGGCCGGTCAATCGCTCGATCATCGGCGAGATCGTGGCCGCGGTCGCGCCCGTGAAGGTGGAAGCTTCGGGCGGGGTCCGTGACGAGGAGGCCCTGGAGGCGTTGCTGGGACTGGGCGCCGCGAGGGTGGTGCTCGGCACGGCGGCGCTGGAAGAGCGCGGGTTCGTCGGCCGCGCGCTGGCCGCCCACGCGGGGCGGCTGGCGATCGGGCTGGACGCGAGGGGTACGACCCTGCAGGCGCGGGGCTGGACGCGCCCGGGCGGGGATCTCTGGGAGACCCTGGCTTCTCTCGAAGATGAGGGCGCCGGGTGCTTCATCTACACCGATGTGGAGCGCGACGGAATGCTGGTGGGCCCCAATCTGGAGATGCTCGGCGAGCTGGCACGGCGCTCGCGCGGAGAGGTCATCGCCTCGGGAGGAGTTGGGAGCCTGGAGGATCTGAAGAAGCTGGCGAAGCTGGAGGGCGCTCGGCTGGGCGGGGCGATCGTCGGCAAGGCGTTGTACGCGGGCCGCTTCGATGTGCGCCAGGCCCTGGGGTGCCTGGAAGCCTTGTCACCCAAGGGTTCCGAGGAGGCCTGATGCTGGCAACGCGCGTGATCCCCTGCCTGGATGTGGATGCCGGGCGCGTGGTGAAGGGCGTGCGCTTCGTCGACCTGGTGGACGCGGGAGATCCGGCGGAGATGGCCCGTGCCTACGACGCCGAGGGCGCCGACGAGTTGGTGTTCCTCGACATCACGGCTTCCTCGGACGCCCGGCCGATCCTGCTGCAGGCGGTGCGGCGCACGGCGGAGCAGGTCTTCATCCCGCTCACTGTGGGCGGAGGTGTTCGAACCCCGGAGGACATGCGCGATCTGCTGCGGGCCGGCGCGGACAAGGTCAGCATCAACACCGCGGCCGTTCATGATCCGTCCCTGATCAGTGAAGGGGCTCGCCGGTTCGGCACGCAGTGCGTGGTGCTGGCCGTCGACGCCAAGTCCCGTGGGGATGGGACCTGGGAGGTGTACGTCCACGGGGGGCGAACCCCCACCGGCAAGGACGCACTGGAGTGGGTGCGCGAAGGTGAGGCTCGGGGAGCGGGGGAGATCCTGCTCACCAGCATGGACCGGGATGGCGGCCTGGATGGCTACGATCTCGAGATGCTGGCGGCGGTGACTTCCGCGGTCGGGATTCCCGTGATCGCGAGTGGTGGGGCCGGCACGATCCAGCATCTGGTGGATGCCGTGAAGGTGGGTGGCGCGGACGCGGTGCTGGCGGCCTCGATCTTCCACTTCGGGACCTTCCGCATCCGTGAGGTGAAGCACCTCATGGCGGCGGCCGGACTGACGGTCCGACTGTAGTCCGCCGTGTCATCCGGCCGAAGGATGACGGCCCCGGCGTGGGGCAACCCGCCAGGTGACAACCGTAGTGCACCTACTGCAACTGGTCGCCAGCAGTCTGCCCGGAGGCGCTTATGGGCCTCGACATTCGGCCGATCATGCGCGCGTCTGCCCCTCGAATAGCTTGCCACCCGGGCCACAGGATGTGATCTCTGGAACGCATGATGACGACCGCGCCCGGCGTCGGATAGCGGTGCGCTCCCGCGTCGTCTCAGCGAGCCCAGCGAGCTGCTCCCACGTTAGCACCAATTCTGGTACACTCCTTTCCTGGATGATGCCCGAGACAGACAGCGGATCCTCTTCGCGGTGTTCTACGGCACCGCGGCGGGGAACGAACCCGTGTGTGAGTGGCTGCTCAACCTGAGACGCGAGGATCGCAGGACGGTCGGGCAGGACATCAAGACCGCTCAGTACGGGTGGCCGCTCGGCATGCCCCTCATCCGCAAGCTCGGGCCCGGCCTGTGGGAGGTGCGGTCCCGGCTCACGGAGGGAATCGCCCGGGTGCTGTTCACGGTTGACGGCGACACGATGGTTCTACTGCACGGCTTCGTGAAGAAGTCTCAGAAGGCGCCGGCGACCGACCTGAGAACGGCCAGGCGGCGACTCGCGGACCTGCGAGAGGAGTGAACGTGATGGACAAGAGGCATATCGGGAGTGGCTTCGACGACTTGCTGCGCGACGAAGGCTTGCTGGAGGATGTGGAGGCGGTCGCCGTCAAGCGCGTCATCGCGTTCCAGATCGCACAGGAGATGGAGCGCTGCCACGTATCCAAGACGGAACTCGCTCGCCGCATGCGAACCAGTCGACCGGCGGTCGATCGGCTGCTCGATCCCACGAGCCCGTCGGTGACGCTGTCGACGCTCGAGCGTGCAGCCAGCGCGGTCGGGAAGCGCCTCAAGGTGGAGTTGTCAGCGTAGGGACGGCAGTCACAACAACGGCTTCGTTAGTGTCACCCTGACCCCGCCAAGACGCCTGACATCCGTCAGGTAGCCTCGATGGAACTGTGGTGACAGGGGCACCTTCGTGGGCCATGCTCACGGGCCCACTGTCGTGGCATCTACGGCTGTTACACGTGGGGGGCGTCACACCGTCTCCCGTTGCGGTTCTTTGCGAGAGCCGGTGGCTCGGATTCGCCCGTTTCGAGAAACACCACAGGACGGGCGAATCCGAGCCTCACGCCTTGGTTCAAGTGTCAGAGTGGCGCTCATCTCATCTGAGACCGCGCCGTACTCACGGTTTCGGGTTTGGATACCTCGCGGTTCCCCGGGGGCGTCTGTTGAGGTCGCCACGGATCGCGGACATGAGTCGATTCGAGTGCTCCCCGCAAGGCGACGGCTATGCGAGATCGGAAAGCAGCACAACGTCATCGCGCGAGCGGGCGAGAGTACGAGCCAGCCGTGAATCCGCCGTTACAAGGAGGGTCTCGAGGCGGCGAGCGAGTACGACGTAGCAGGCATCATATGGCGTCATCCGCTCCCGCAGACCCCAGGCTTCGGACAAGAAGTCCGCTGTGCCCACCGCGCTAATCGGAAGGCGGGCCAGCCGGACGATTGACCGGAGGCCGTCACGCGGTGTGATCGCCTTTCGAAGCACCAGTTTCCGTAGAGCCGATGCGCATTCGGCGAAGAGGAGGTCGGGCGCCCAGAGTTCGACGGGGCTATCCTCGATGGTCATGGTGAACAGCGCGGCTGCCTGGCGAGTGTAGGTGAGTCTCACAAGGTACTCGACCACTACCGACGCGTCGACGACGATCGGACCTGATAGCGGGCGAAGACGGACGGAGGCCCCGGTCAACGCGCGTCGCGGTCTTCCCGCACGAGCTCGGCGGCGCCGGGTGTGCCTGGTTTCGCAGTCGGGCGCTCGGCCTCGATCTCCGCGAGAAGTTCGCGAACCCCGGTCCTGTCCGTGCGAAGAGCGCGTCCCAGAAGCCGGATGGTTTCGCTTGAAATCGAGCTGTGCCGTTCGTGCGCTCGATGCCGCAGAGCCTCGTAGAGGTCGGGGGGGACGTCTCGTACGTGCAGGGTGCTCATGGCCGGATGGTAGCACGGTGCTAGCACACGCGCTAGCGAGAATGCAACCGTCCCCTCTTCTGCTGGTCGGAGTGCAGTGTGCGGGACCCTGACGATCTCCGACCGAAGGGCAGGTCCGGCGCGTGACCGCTTCCCCGAGGCGGTATCCTGGCCGCACCGAAACTAGGCGCTGGATTCCAGGAGCATCGATGCCTCTCAACGACGCGGAACGGGCTCTTGTCAGGTTTGACTTCTCCGGCTTGATCCCGGCCGTCGTCCAGCAGCACGACACGGGAGAGGTGCTGATGGTGGGCTGGATGGACGAGGAAGCGCTGGTGCGCACGCTTGCGACCGGGCGCACGTGGTTCTGGTCGCGTTCGCGACGGGAGTATTGGTGCAAGGGCGAGACCTCGGGCAACCGCCAGTACGTCAAGGGAGTTTCCTACGATTGCGACGGTGACACCTTGCTGGTGCGGGTGGATCAGGTGGGAGTCGCATGCCACACGGGCGAGCGGACCTGCTTCTTCCGCGACCTGGACACGGCCGTGGGGGAGCGGCCGTGAGAGGGGCCACCTTTCCCGACCTGGAGGGCTTCCTCTCCCTGACTAGGGACTACGCGGTCGTCCCGGTGTGGCGCGAGGTCCTGGCCGACCTGGATACCCCGGTGGGGGTCTTTCGCAAGCTCGGGGGTGAGACCGGCGCGTTCCTCCTGGAGAGCCTGGAGGGGGGCGAGCGCTGGGCGCGCTACTCCTTCGTGGGCCTGGAGCCCTGGCTGACGCTGACGGGCAAGGGTAGTGAGTTCTCCTGGCAGGGCAACCCTCCGGCCGGCGCCGGCGAGGGGCGCAATGTGCTGGAAGCGCTGGAGTCGGCCCTGGCGGCTCTGAATGCGCCGGCGCTTCCCGGGCTTCCTCCCTTCCACGGCGGCGCGGTCGGCTACCTCGGGTACGACGTGGTCCGTCATCTCGAGCGCCTGCCCGATGAGACCGCGGACGACCTGGATCTTCCGGACGCCTGCATGGTCTTCCCCCGCGTGGTGGTGGCCTTCGATCATCTTCGTCAGCGGCTGGTCCTGGTGGCCAACGTGCCCGCGCCGGAGCACTCCAGGGAAGGCTACGAGGCGGCCCTGGCTCGGCTCGACGCGGTGGCGGCCAAGCTCGCGGAGCCCAGCAGCTACTCACCCACCGCTCCTCCCGCGATGGAGCGCGGCTGCGAGGCGCCATCCAACCGCAGCATGGGGGATTTCTGCGAGGCAGTCGATCGGGCCAAGGAGTACATACGGGCGGGTGACATCTTCCAGGTGGTGCTCTCCCAGCGCCATGCACTGGACACCACGGCCAACCCTCTGGACGTCTATCGAGTGCTGCGCCTGCTCAACCCCTCTCCCTACCTCTTTCTGCTCCGCCTTCCCGAGGTGACGATCGTCGGCTCCTCTCCCGAGGCGCTGGTGAAGGTGCAGGGCGATCTGGCGATCTCACGCCCGATCGCCGGAACGCGAGCGCGCGGCAGGGACGAGGCCGAGGATGCGGCCCTGGAGGCGGAGCTCGTCTCGGATGCCAAGGAGCGCGCCGAGCACGTGATGCTCGTGGATCTCGCGCGAAACGACCTCGGGCGGGTCTGTGTCCCGGGCACGGTGTCCGTGGTCGAGCTGCTGGCGGTGGAGCGCTACTCCCACGTCATGCACCTGGTTTCCGAGGTGCGGGGCCGGCTTCGCGAGGGCGTGGGGGCGTTCGACGTTCTCGAGGCAGCCTTCCCCGCGGGCACCGTCAGCGGCGCTCCCAAGGTGCGAGCCATGGAAATCATCGACGAACTGGAGCCCACCCGCCGTGGGCCGTACGCCGGTTGTGTGGGATACGTCGATTTCTCCGGCAATCTCGACACGTGCATCGCGATCCGCACGCTGCTGTTCGCGCGCGGCAAGGCGTTCGTGCAGGCGGGGGCGGGCATCGTGGCCGACTCGGTGCCGGAGCGGGAGTGGGAGGAGACGCGCAACAAGGCCATGGCGCTGCTGGCGGCCGTGCGCGCGGCCGAGCAGATGCCGCCGGCCGGGCCCGAGTGCTCGCCCCCGCAAGCACCCTGACGTTCGCATCCCCGATGGCCGCGCAACTCGTCACCTGCGTGCCGTCAGGGTAGGCTGCGCTCCTGGCAGCCTTGCTCTCGGAGCGCGGTGGCGCTTTCGGCGTCTGCCACGGATGGCTTTCCTGTAGGAGGTGCACGGCATGGCAAAGGTGCTCGTTCTGGGTGGGTGTGGAGCCGTCGGAAGTTGCGCGGTCAGGACTCTCGTGCCTCGCGAGGAGTTCTCGGAGGTGATCATCGGAGACATCAACTCTGAGCGAGCGGCCGGGTTGGTCGCCGAGATGGCCTCCGAGAAGCTGCGCTTCGAGCGCGTGGATGTCTCGGACCGGGCCTCGATCCAGGGCGCGGTCTCGAAGGTGGACCTGGTGCTCAACTGCACGGGTCCCTTCTACAAGTTTGTAAAGACCATCCTCGATGTCGTCATCGAAGCGGGCGTGAACTACGTGGACGTCTGCGACGACGTGGACGTGACGCTGGACATCCTCGACGGACTGGACGAGGCGGCCAAGAGCGCCGGAGTTTCCGCGCTGATCGGCATGGGTAGCTCGCCCGGCGTCACCAACCTGCTGGCCAAGCTCGCCGCCACCACTCTCCTGGATGAGACCGATTCGGTGGACATCTTCCACGCTCACGGGGGAGAGCCCTTCGAGGGCGAGGCCGTCATCGCGCACCGCTTTCACTGTATGAGCATCGACGTGCCGATGTACCTCGACGGCGAGTTGAAGTACGTGAAGTTCTTCGAGCCCGACGGCATCGCGCTCCAGCAGGAAGTGGACTTCCACCGCCTGGGTGCGGGGATTCGCGTCTACCCCTACCCGCATCCCGAGCAAGTGACCATCCCGCGCTACCTGAAGCTCAAGCGTGTCACCAACAAGGGCACGGTGCTGCCCGCGCCCTACTACGAGCTGACCAAGGAGCTTTGCCGCCTTGGTTTCGCCGACCGCAATCCCCTGAAGGTCAAGGACTGCGAGGCCTCGCCCTACGAGTTCGCGGTGGCCTACATCCTCGCCCGGCGGGAGGAGATCCTGAAGGAGACGGACTTCGGCCCTCAGCGTGGGTGTGTGCGAATCGACGTGGCGGGCAAGAAGGACGGCAAGCCCCGAACGTACCGCTTCTCACTGGCGTCCCAGAGCCAGGCCCTCGGCGAGGGTACCGGCATCCCCGCGGCCATGGGCGCCATCCTGATGCAGCAGGGCAAGATCACGGCCAAGGGCGTCTATCCTCCCGAGGCCGGCGTGGACCCGGCGGACTTCATCGGGCTCATCGGTCAGGTGACCTCGCTGAAGAAGGGCGGGGCATCCTTCGAGGGCGTGCTGGTGGAGAGCATCGACGCCGACGGCAACATCGAACGAGTGGAGATGTAGGCGGGAAGGGGAGGGAGGGCGAACGAGATGAGCCCCGATCCGCCCGGCGCCTTCATCCTGGCCGTCGACCACGGCACCTCCGGATGCAAGGTCGCGTTGATCAGCGTCCGCGGCGAGGTGGTGGATGTCGATTTCGAGCCGACACCCATCTACTTCTCGGCCGGTGGGGGCGCGGAGCAGGTACCCGAAGACTGGTGGAACGCGCTGCTGGCGGCCTCGGGGCGGCTGATCGAGCGCAGTCCGAGGAGCGTTCGCGAGAACGTTGTGGCCGTCTGCTGCTCGAGCACCTACTCGAGCACGGTGGCCGTCGATGCCTCGGGCAACGCGCTGGGCAATTGCCTGACATGGATGGACTCGCGCGGCGCGCCGCACGTGCGCCGCGCCATGCGCGGCCTCGTGAACGTCGCCGGCTATGGACTGAGCAACGTCGCTCGCTGGCTTCCCCGAACCGGTGGGGCCCCCACCCTCTCGGGCAAGGACGACATCGCCCACGTCCTGGTCTGGAAGCACGACTTCCCGGACATCTACCGCGCTGCCCACATGTTCATGGGAAGTAAGGACTACCTGAACTTGCGGCTCACGGGCAGGTTCGCGGCTTCCTACGATTCGATGACGCTGTTTTGGGTGAGCGATTCACGCAACATCGCCAACGTCCACTACGACGAGCGCCTGATCGCGCGCTTCGGCCTCGACCGGGCCAAGCTGCCGCCTATGGTCGCGGCGACCTCGATACTGGGCGAGCTGAAGCCTGAGGTTGCCAAGGAGCTGGGGTTGGGACCGGGGGTGGTGGTGGTCTCTGGCTCGCCCGACCTCCAATCGGCGTGCGTGGGATCGGGTGCGGTGGGCGATTTCGAGGGGCACGTCTACATCGGCACTTCGTCGTGGCTGCTCTGCCACGTGCCGTTCAAGAAGACCGACATGTTCCACACGATCGCCTCGATCCCCTCGTCGATCCCGGGCAAGTATTTCTGCGCCAACGAGCAGGATGTGGCCGGAGGCTGTCTCACCTACCTGATCGACAACCTGCTCTTCCACGCCAATGAGGTCTCCGACCGCAAGCCGCCGTCCGACATCTACGAGCGGCTGGAGGCGGTCGTCAGCCGGGTTCCACCCGGAGCGGACAAGCTGATCTTTACCCCGTGGCTCAACGGCGAGAAGACACCCGCGGACGACCATGCTCTCAGGGCGGGCTTCTACAACATGTCGATGACGACCACTATCGACCACATGGTCCGGGCAGTGTACGAGGGCGTGGCGCTGAACAGCCGTTGGGCGCTGAAGTACGTGGAGAGATTCATCAAGCGACGCATGGACGCTCTCAACATCATCGGTGGAGGAGCCAGGTCCGAGGCCTGGTGTCAGATCTTCGCCGACGTGCTGGACCGCAGGATCCGCCGGGTGAAGGACCCGCTTCAGGCCAACGCCCGCGGGGCCGCGTTCATCGCCTCGGTCGCGATGGGATACTTAAAGTTCGAGGACATCGGCGGTCTCGTCCAGATCGACAGGACCTTTGAGCCGGACCCGGGCAACCGGGCTCTGTACGACGAGCTCTTTCGGGAGTTCCTGGTGATCTACAAGAACAACCGCTCCATGTACCATCGCCTGAACTGGTGACGCCGTCGGCGCACGAGGAGTGGCCCCGCCACGAAAAGCGGGGTTTTCAGTGTCGGCCCACTTGCTCCGGGGGACCGTTTGGATGATGGCCCGGCGGCCACATGCGCCGGAGGGCGCAACGGCCGGCCTGACCTTGGAGGGATGATGGCGGACAGGAAGGCGGCGGCCTTCTTCGACTTCGACCGCACGCTGTTCAAACGCGAGTGCGCCCGGGTCGGTGTCGACCACCTGCGGCGCATGAGGCGACTTCGCGTGGTTCCCACCCTCCGGGCTTTGTGCGCAAACCAGCTCTACAAGCGCCACCTGCTAAACGAGGGGCCAATGCTCGGGGTGGTCCTTCGCCTTTACGCGGGGCTGGACTCTGCCGAACTCGATGAGGCCGGCCCCCGGATCTACGAGCGTGAGATCAAGGCCGGCCTGGCCACCAACGTGCTCGAGCGGATGGAAGGCCACCGGCGCGACGGGCACTTGCTGGTGATCGTGTCGGCGGCCATTCCCTACTTGGTGGAACCGGCCGCTCGCGATCTGCGAGTGAGCCATCTGCTCTGCACCCGGATGGAGGTTGGCGTGGACGGACGCTTTACCGGACGCGCGCGCGGTCCGATCTGTGCGGGGGATACCAAGCGTGTGTTGGTCGAGAAGCTGGCGGCCGAGGTGGGCATCGACCTGGAACGTTCCTTCGCCTATGGCAACCACCAGTCGGACCTGGCGATGCTGAGTGCCGTGGGACACCCGGCCGCGGTCAATCCGACCGGTAAACTACGCGAGATCGCACTGGCGCGAGGATGGCCGATCATAGAATTCGAGTAGAGGGCCCGCGAGGGGCGCCGGATGGGCGATCATTGAGTTCGCACAAGAGCGTGACGAGCGGGTCCGGCGCGGCGGGTGACCACCGCAGGGTGGCCACGGAACTGTGCCGGGGCCGGCGGTCTGCCGGGTTCCACTCCTACCCGGCGTTTGCCCCTGTCCCGGGCGCTCTATTTGCCGGGATTTCGGAGCGTGGTGTAGCTTACCTGGGAACGCGCGCACAAAACCCCCGGTTGCCGGCCGTGTGTCACCGTGCAGGACGCCCGCTCACTGATGGGGTGTTCTGTGGTAGATGGCAGCGACTTGCGGGCAATCTCCTCACGATGTGTGCCGGGCCACGCCCGGGGATCGCCTACGAGCGCGAGCGGATTTCTCGTGGGCCGAGCACAACTCGGCCGCGAGGGTACAGTTGGGAATGAGTAGCTTCGGGCGAGAGTGACAAGCGGCGCCGCCAAGGATGGAGAGGAGGCCGCCGGTGGATGACTGGCAAGGCTGGCGAAGGATCAAGTACGAATCGCAGCTCGACCCCGGATTCGCCGGGGTGGTGACCGCGATACCGGGGGGCGAGAAGCTCCTGGAATGCATCCAGTGTGGGACCTGCAGCGGCACCTGCCCGCTCAGCTCCTACATGGACCACACCCCCCGCAAGATCATCGCGATGACGCGGGCGGGCTTCAAGGACGAGGTCCTGCACAGCCGCACCATCTGGGTGTGCGCTTCCTGTTACTCGTGCACGGTGGAGTGCCCCAAACAGATTCCCATCACCGACGTGATGTACGCGCTCAAGCGCGAGGCGCTCCGTAAGGGGGTCCACCCCAAGCGATTTGCCGCCCCGGTGATGGCCGGCGAGTTCGTCAGGGCCGTCGAGAAGTACGGCCGCAACAGCGAGACCTGGATATCCCTCTGGCTCTACCTCAAGACCCAGCCCTGGAAGCTTCTCAAGTTCGCCCGTCTGGGGCCGCGCCTGATCCTCAAGGGGCGCATGGGGTTGGGCCACGAGTCAATCAAGAACAAGGCCGAGCTACGCGCCCTGCTCAGGGCCGTCGAGCGCACGGCGCCGGATGCGGACGGCGTCCTGGCGGGGCGAGCGAAGGGGGCCTCATGAGCTACGCGTACTATCCGGGGTGCTCCCTGAAGAGCAGCGGCAAGCCCTACGAGGCCTCGCTGTTCAAAGTGTTCGAGGCCGTCGGGCTCTCGCTGGACGAGATCGCCGACTGGAACTGCTGCGGAGCGACTTCCTACACGTCCGTGGACGACATGAAGGCCTACGCTCTGGCGGCTCGCAACCTGGCGATCGCCGAACGCGACGGCGACGGAGGAGTCGACCTGGTCGCGCCTTGCGCGGCGTGCTACCTGGTGCTGTCCAAGGCTCAGCATTACATGAAGGACAACGCCGCGATCGGCGAGGGTATCGCCAAGGGATTGGGCTCGGTCGGGCTTCGCTACGAGGGCCGCGTCCGGGTGCGCCACCCGCTGGACGTGCTCATCAACGACGTGGGCGTCGAGAAGATCGCCCAGGCCGTCAAGAAGCCGCTGGGTGGGTTGAAGGTGGCCTGCTACTACGGTTGCCAGATCGTGCGCCCCTACTCGACGTTCGACGACCAGCACCAACCGACCTCGATGGAGAGGCTGCTGGGGGCCGCCGGTGCCGAGATCGTGGACTGGCCGCTGAAGACCCGCTGCTGCGGGGGCTCCCTCATCGGGACGATCCAGGAGGCCGGCCTGCGCCTCGGCTACATCCTGCTGAAGGAAGCCAAGAAGCGCGGGGCCGACGTGCTGGTCACCGCGTGCCCGCTCTGCCAGTTCAACCTCGAATGCTTCCAGGACCGGATGAGCAAGGAGTTCGACGACCGCGTTGACATCAACGTGGCGTTCTTCACGCAGGTGCTCGCCTCGGCCCTGGGCGCGTCGGACAAGGAGGTCGGCTTCGACCGGCTGCTGAAGTGGGATCCCCCCAAACCGGTGGGTGCGGAAGGAGGCTCGCATGCCCGCGCCTGAATCCAACGGTGGGCCCAAGGTGGGCGTGTACGTCTGCCACTGCGGTCTCAACATCGCCGGCAAGGTCGACATAGACCAGACCGTGGAATTCGCCAAGACCCTGCCGTTCGTCACGGTGGCCCGGGAGTACAAGTTCATGTGCTCGGACCCGGGCCAGGAGATGATCCAGCAGGACATTCGTGACGGGCTGATCAACCGGGTGGTGGTCGCTTCCTGCTCGCCGCTGATGCACGAGGGCACGTTCCGGCGCGCGACGGCCGGCGCCGACTTGAATCCCTTCTACTTCCAGATGGCCAGCATCCGCGAGCACGTGAGCTGGGTGACTGCCGACGGTGAGGCGGCGACCGAGAAGTCCAAGGCGCTCATCGCCGGGGCCGTTCGCCGCGTGGTATTCCACGCTCCGCTGGAGAAGAAGCGGGTGCCGGTCAACCCGGACGTGCTGATCGTGGGCGCCGGGATCGCCGGCATCCACGCGGCGCTGAACATCGCCGACGCCGGCAAGCACGTCTACCTCGTCGAGCGCGAGAGCACGATCGGCGGCCACATGGCCAAGTTCGACAAGACCTTCCCGACGCTGGACTGCGCGGCGTGCATCCTGACCCCGAAGATGTCCCAGGTGCGCTCGCACCCGAACATCACCATGTGGACCTATTCCGACGTGATCGGGGTCGAGGGTTTCATCGGCAACTTCAAGGCCCGTGTTCGGCGGCGTCCTCGCTATGTCGACGAGGATCTCTGCGTCGGGTGCCTGGAGTGCATCGAGGCTTGCGTTTACAAGCAGGCCAAGGTGCGCGACGAGTGGAACGAGGGTCTGGGCAAGCGCAAGCCGATCTACATCCCCTTCCCACAGGCGACACCGTTGGTCGTGGTGGTGGACCCTGAGGAATGCATCTGGTTCAAGACCGGCAAGTGTAAGAAGCCCTGCGTCGACGCCTGCGAGCGCAAGGCCATGGATTTCGACCAGACCGAGGAGATCAAGGAGATCGAGATCGGCTCGATCATCCTGGCCACCGGCTTCAAGACCTTCGACGCCTCGCGCATCGCTCAGTACGGCTACGGCAAGTACCCCAATGTCTACACGAGCCTCGAGGTCGAGCGGTTGGTCAACGCCTCCGGTCCGACCGGCGGTGAGGTCCTCCTGCGCGACGGCACCAAGCCCAAGAGCGTGGCCATCGTGCACTGCGTGGGAAGCCGGGACGAGAAGACCAACAAGTGGTGCTCGAAGGTGTGCTGCATGTACTCCCTCAAGCTCGCTCACCTCGTCAAGGAGCGCACGGGCGCCGAGATCTACAACTTCTACATCGACATGCGCACCCCGGGTAAGGGCTACGACGAGTTCTACGCCAAGCTGCTCAAGGAGGGGGTGCACTTCATCCGCGGGCGGGTGGCCGAGATCAACGACTGGGCCATCAAGCCGGAGGAGGAGGGCAAGCTCGTCATCCGGGCGGAAGACACGCTGATCGGCGCGGTGCGTCGCATCCCCGTGGACATGGTGGTGCTCTCGGTCGGCATGGAACCCCAGTCCGACGCCGAGGAAGTGCGGCGGTTGTTCAACATCTCCTGCGGCGGCGAGGGCTGGTTCACCGAGCGGCATCCCAAGCTGGCGCCGGTGTCCACCTTCACCGACGGGGTGTTCCTCGCCGGAGCCTGCCAGGGCCCCAAGGATATCCCCGACAGCGTGGCTCAAGCGGGCGCGGCGGCGGCCGAGGTGCTGTCGCTGATCGACCGCGGGGGAGTGGAGTTGGAGCCCAACAGCGCCTACATCGACGAGGAGTCCTGCTCGGGTTGCCGCACCTGCATGGCGCTGTGTCCGTTCAGCGCGATCAGCTTCGTGGCCGACAAGGGCGTGGCAAGCGTCAACGAGGCCCTGTGCAAGGGTTGCGGAACCTGTGTTGCGGCTTGCCCCTCGGCTGCCGCGCAGCAGCACCTGTTCACCGACGAGCAGGTCTTCGCGGAGATCCAGGGGGTGCTGGACTATGTCTGATGAGGCTCGTGCCATGCGGGCCAAGGCCTTCGAGCCCCGCATCGTGGCGTTCTTCTGCAACTGGTGCACGTACACCGGGGCCGACCTTGCGGGCATCTCCCGCATGACGTATGCCCCCAACGTGCGAATCATCCGGTTGATGTGCTCGGGCCGGATGGACCCCCAGTTCGTCTTCGCGGCCTTCCGCGAGGGAGCCGACGGTGTGCTGATCGGCGGGTGCCACCCCGGCGACTGTCACTACCAGGAGGGCAACTACAAGGCCCGCCGGCGGTTCGAGCTGCTCACCAGGATGGCCAAAGGCCTGGGCATCGAGGAGGAGCGGCTCCGTCTGGAGTGGATCTCCGCCTCCGAGGGCGACAAGGTGCAGAAGGTGTGCAACGAGATGACCGAGCGGGTCCGCAAGCTGGGCCCCCTCCGGCTCGCGCCTCGACCCGAGGCGCACCAAGAGGTCCCGGCCGCCGAGACCGTTGCGGTCGGAGCTTCCTAGGAATGGGTGGCCTGGAGATGGGTGGCTTGGCGGCAAGGAGGCCTCGTGAGCAAGCCTAAGGTCGCTTTCTACTGGTGCGCTTCGTGCGGCGGTTGCGAAGAAGCTGTGGTGGACCTCGCGGAAGACGTGCTGACCGTGGTGGACGCGGTGGATATCGCTTTCTGGCCGGTGGCGCTGGACTTCAAGCGCTCCGACGTGGAGGCGATGGCGGACGGCGAGCTCGCCGCCACCTTCATCAACGGCGCGATCCGCAGTTCCGAGCAGGAAGAGATGGCCGAACTGCTGCGGCGTAAGTCCCAGACCGTGGTGGCGTTCGGAAGCTGCGCCCACACCGGCGGCATTCCGGGATTGGCCAACCTCTACACCATCGAGTCGATCCTCGATCGCGTCTACCGCGACACACCGAGCACCGTCAACGAGGAGGGCACCCTCCCGCAGGCCGAGACCACCGTGCCTGAGGGAATCCTGACGCTGCCGGTTATGGACGCCACGGTGCGCACCCTCGACCAGGCGATCGAGGTGGACTACTACCTGCCCGGGTGCCCGCCGCCGGTCGACCTGATTCGCGCGGCCGTCATGGCGCTGGTGGAGGGCAAGCTCCCGGCGAAGGGCGCGGTTCTGGCGCCGGACGTGGCGCTGTGCGACGAGTGCCCGCGGGCAGCGACCAAACCCGAGAAGCTTCTGCTCAAGGGGTTCAAGCGCCCGCAGGAGATCCTCATCGACGTCGAGACCTGCCTGCTCGCCCAGGGTCTGCTCTGCTTGGGCCCGGCCACGCGCTCCGGCTGCGGGGCGCCGTGCATCTCCGGCAACATGCCGTGCACGGGGTGCATGGGCCCGACCAGCCGCGTGGTGGACTACGGCGCGAAGGCGCTGTCGGCTCTGGCCTCTCTGCTGGACTCCAACGACGAGGACGAGATCGTGGACATGGTCGAGAGGGTCGTCGACCCGGTCGGCACGTTCTACCGCTACAGCCTGCCGGCTTCGCTCATGCACCGGCGCGTTGAGCCCGCTGGGCAGCCTGGAGGAGGACCGTCAGCATGACCCGCGAATTCACGATCGACCCGATCACGCGGCTCGAGGGTCACGGGAAGATCCAGATCTTCCTCAACGACGCAGGGGAGGTGGACCGGGCTTACCTTCAGGTGCCCGAGCTTCGCGGCTTCGAGAAGTTCGCGGAGGGACGGCGCGCTGAGGACATGCCGCAGATCACCTCGCGCATCTGCGGAGTGTGCCCGACCGCCCACCACATGGCCTCGACGAAGGCGCTGGACGACCTGTACAAGGTCGAGGCGCCGGCGTCGGCCAAGAAGATCCGCGAGCTCATCTACTCGACGTTCTTCGTCGAGGACCACGCGCTGCACTTCTTCTTCCTTGGTGGTCCCGACTTCATCGTCGGTCCGACCGCGCCCAAAGCCGAGCGCAATATCCTCGGCGTGCTGGGCAAGGTGGGCCTGGAGATCGGCAAGGAAGTCATCGGGTTGCGCAAGCAGCTTCGCGAGCTGATCTCCCTGGCCGGCGGCAAGGTGATCCACCCGGTGTTCGGGCTGCCCGGCGGGGTCTCGCGCCCGCTCAAGGCCGAGGACATCGAGAAGTTCAAGGCGGGGGCGGCCCACGCGGTGGAGTTCGGCAAGTTCTGCCTGAAGGTCTTCGGCGACATCGTCCTGGCCAATGCCGCCTACGTCGACATGATCACCTCCGACGCCTACACCCACCGCACCTACTACATGGGCATGGTGGACGCCGGCAACAAGGTCAACTTCTACGACGGCGACATCCGGGTCGTGGACCCGGAGGGCCGCGAGTATGTGAAGTTCTCGGGCGGGGACTACCTCGGCCATGTGGCGGAGCACGTGGAACCCTGGAGCTACATGAAGTTCTGTTACTTGAAGAACGTGGGCTGGAAGGGCTTCTCGGAGGGAGGGGAGAGCGGCATCTACTCGGTCGCTCCGCTGGCGCGGCTCAACGTATCCGACGGCATGGCCACCCCGGTCGCCCAGGAGGCCTACGAGCAGTTCTTCTCCACCCTCGGCGGCAAGCCGGTCCACCACACGCTGGCCAACCACTGGGCGCGCGTGATCGAGCTGGTGTATGCGGCCGAGCGCATGGCCGAGCTGGCGTCCGACCCCGAGATCGCAAGCCCCGACGTGCGCACCATCCCGACCGCGACGCCGAAGGAAGGCGTGGGCGTCGTGGAAGCGCCGCGCGGCACCCTGTTCCATCACTACGCCACCAACGAGCGCGGGCTGATCACGAAGGCGAACCTGATCGTGGCCACCCAGGGGAACGCCGCTCGCACTGCCATGTCGGTGGACAAGGCAGCCCGGAGCATGATCAAGGGCGGGGAGATCGACGAAGGCATGCTCAATCAGGTGGAGATGGCCTTCCGCGCCTACGACCCCTGCCACGGCTGCGCCACCCACACGCTTCCGGGACAGATGCCTTTGATCGTCGAGGTTCGAGACGCGGGGGGCGAGCTGGTCTCCGAGCTGCGCCGGGATTGATGGGGAAGCTCATGCGCACGCTCGTGCTCGGGTTGGGCAACGAGCTTCTGAGCGATGACGCGGCGGGGATCCTGGCCGTGCGTGCGCTTCGAGAAGAGATGGCCGGCAGGGCCGACGTGGTCGAGAGCTCGATGGCCGGCATGGCGCTCCTCGATGTCTTCCTCGGCTACGATGCCGCCGTCATCGTCGATGCGGTGTGCACCGGGTCCAAACCGGTGGGCACCATCAGCGAGCTGATGCCGGAGAACCTGGGCCGGGTGCTGGCCCCCAGTCCGCACTACGCGGGGCTTCCGGAGATGCTGGCGCTGGTCGATAAGCTGGAACTTGACTTCCCCAAGAAGCTGACGATCTTCGCCGTCGAGGTGGCCGACCCGTACACACTGGGAGGCGACCTGACCGAGGAAGTGGCGCAGGCCTTGGGGGAACTGAGAAGCCGGGTCCGCGTGCAGGTGGAGCGGTGGGCGCAAGAGGAGGCAGACATTGCATGAGTACCACGTGGTCCATCAACTGGTGGACCAGATCGTGGCCGAGGCCGCTCGCCAAGGGCTGGATCGGATAGCCGAGGTTCGTCTGCGCACGGGGAGCACGTTCACGGTGGAATCGGTCAACCAGGCTTTCGAGATCCTGGCCAAAGGCACGATCCTCGAGGGCGCCACACTGGTGAACGAGGAGTTCTCTCAGGAGCACACGTGCCTGTCATGTGGCAGGAGCGCCGTCATCTCTCATGACGACCTGATCGGGCACATGTTCGTCTGCGCCGGGTGCGGGGCGGTCGAGGAGATCGACGAGGCCCGAGGCTTGCAGGTAATCGGCGTGACCGGCGAGGGGACTGGGGCGGAGCCTGATGGGATCCGATAGGGCCTGATACACGCTCATAGGACCTAAGAAGGGGCCCGGATCTCCTTCCATAGACGGAGTTGCCGCACCTCGGCGGCGTGTACCCTGCTCCAAGCGAATCCACGCACAAGCGTGTATTCGGCCGTGCCGTAGCGCTGCGGGAGCGCCGTGGACTGGATTCGATATGCAGGAGGTGCACATGGCATCCAGTCAGACCTCGCCGCCGCTGGACGATGGTCCGAAGGTCGGGGGCCTGAGCCGCAGACAGTTCATGAAGTGGTGCTCGGTCATCACCGCAGCACTTGCCCTCCCTGTAAAGTACAACCAGCGCATCGCCAATGCGCTGACCAGCGCCGACCGACCCCCCGTGGTCTGGCTGGAGTTTCAGGACTGCACCGGTGACAGCGAGGCGTTCCTTCGCTCCAGTCACCCCACGCCCGCCGAAGTCATCCTCGACCTGATCTCGCTGAACTACCACGAGACCTTGATGGCCCCGGCCGGCAAGGCTGCCGAGAAGTCGCTCCACGACACGATCACCAGCGCCAAGGGCAAGTACCTGGTGGTCGTCGAGGGTTCGATCCCCCTCGCCGCCGACGGCGCCTACTGCACCATCGCCGGCCGTTCGGCCGTCGAGATCCTCAAGGAGGTGGCCGCTGACGCGGCCGCCATCGTGGCTGTGGGCACCTGCGCCGCATACGGCGGGCTGCCGGCTGCGGCCCCTAACCCCACCAACGCCGTGGGAGTGAGGGACATCATCAAGAACAAGCCGATTCTCAACCTCGCCGGTTGCGCGGTGAACGGCCTGAATATCACGGCGACGATCGCGCACTTCCTGACCTTCGGCGCGCTTCCGGCCGCCGATGACGAGGGCCGCCCGCTGTTCGCCTACGGTGCCCTGATCCACGACAACTGCCCGCGCCGCGGTTGGTTCGACACCGGCCGCTTCGTGCAGGAGTGGGGCGACCAAGGCCATCGCGACGGCTGGTGCCTGTACAAGATGGGCTGCAAGGGCCCCAAGTCCCACAACAACTGCCCCCAGATCGGCTTCAACGACAACACCTCTTGGCCGATTGGGGCAGGCCACCCCTGCATCGCCTGCTCCGAACCGGGCTTCTGGGACGGCTCGACGCCGTTCTACGCCTGGATGGGGGAGAAGCACCTGCCGGCCTTTGCCAACCCCGAGAAGAAGCAAGCTCCTCTTGGGTTGGCTCTGGGCGCGGCGGGAGCCGCCGCGTTCGCGGGTGTGGGCGCCGGCGCCATGGCGTGGCAGAAGAAGCAGCAAGCCAGGACGGCGCCCGAGTCCGAGCAAAGCCCGTCCGGTGAGGGGAGGTAGCGGTGGCAAGACTCGTCGTTGACCCGATCACCCGGATCGAAGGGCATTTGCGGATAGAGGCTCAACTCTCCGGCGGGAAGATCAGCGAGGCGTGGGCCTCGGGCACGGCCTTCCGCGGGTTGGAGATGATCCTGAAGGGCCGCGATCCGAGGGACGCGTGGCTGTTCACCCAGCGGATCTGCAGCGTCTGCACGATGGTGCACGGACTGGCCTCGGTGCGCTCCGTCGAGAACGCTCTCGGTGTGACACCTCCACCGCTGGCCAACATCATCCGGAACATCCTGATGGCCTACCAGTACGTCCAGGACCACACGATCCACTTCTACCACCTGCACGCGCTGGACTGGGTGGACATCACCTCGGCTCTCAATGCCGATCCCGCAGCCACCGCCGGCCTGGCGCAGTCGATCTCCGACTGGCCCGGTAACTCGGCGCAGCGCTTCAAGGCCGTGCAGGACAAGCTGAAGGCCTTCGTGGCATCCGGCAAGCTCGGCCCCTTCGCCAACGGCTACTGGGGCCACCCGGCCTACAAGCTGCCGCCCGAGGCCAACCTGATGGCCGTCTCCCACTATCTCGAGGCACTGGACTGGCAGCGCGAGATCATCAAGGCGCATGCGGTTCTGGGTGGCAAGAACCCTGTCCTGCAGACCTTCCTCGTCGGTGGCATGGCCATACCGGTTGACGCCAACAGCCCCTCCGCGCTCAACGTGGAGAAGCTGACCCTGCTCACCTCTCTAGCCGCCAAGGCCCAGGAGTTCGTGGAGAAGGTCTACATCCCCGACCTGCTGGCTGTGGCCTCGTTCTACAAGGACTGGGCCGGAATCGGCGGGGGCGACGGCAACTACATGTCCTGCGGCGACCTGGCGCTCGACCCGTCGGGGGATCCCAAGAGCTACGCATTCCCGGCCGGCATCATCCTCGGGCGCGACCTCTCGAAGATCGTGCCGTTCTCGCAGGAGAAGGTGGCCGAGTACATCAGCCGTTCGTGGTATCGCTACGGCGGTGGGGACGCTCAGGGGCTGCACCCCTGGAAGGGTGAGACAGACCCGGTCTACTCGGGCCCAAAGCCTCCCTACGAGGAACTGGACGTGGCGGCCAAGTACACCTGGTCCAAGGCCCCGCGCTACGACGGGCTTCCCATGGAAGTCGGGCCGCTCGCTCGGATGCTGGTCGGCTACGCCTCCGGCGTAAAGCGGATCCGCGAGCTGGTGGACATGACCTTGGGCAAGCTGAACGTTCCGGCGACCGCTCTGTTCTCCACCCTGGGGCGCACGGCGGCGCGGGGCATCGAGACCCTGTACGCGGCGGAGCTTCTGCCCCAACTCATCGGGCAGTTGACCGAAGCCATCAAGTCCGGCGACACGAAGATCCACGCCGGCGAGAAGGCCTGGGATCCCGAGCAGTGGCCGAAGCAAGCCCAGGGTGTGGGCCTTCACGAGGCGCCGCGCGGAACGCTGGGGCACTGGGTGGTCATCAAGGACACCAAGATCGCCAACTACCAGGCCGTGGTCCCGACCACCTGGAACGCTTCCCCTCGCGATGCGGCCGGCAAGCCGGGCCCGTACGAGGCGGCGTTGGTCGGAACCCCGATCGCAGACCCGGACCGGCCGGTCGAGATCCTGCGGACGATCCACTCCTTCGACCCCTGTATCGCCTGCGCAGTGCACGTGATGGATGCGTCGGGACGGCGGGTCGTCAACGTCGAGGTCTCGTAGCCGCAAGCCGGAGGCAATCCGGCCTGGCACCGTGGGAGGCGTGAGATGAAACCTCCAGCCATCGCGGGAGGGAGCGAATGAACGATGGAGCCCGGCCCGAGAAGGGCCTTGACCGTCCGGCCGACCCGTCCCGGCGAGCGTTGCTCAAGGGCGTCGGGCTGGCCGCCGGTGCAGCGGGGCTCTCGAGTGTGCTGCCGTTGGGTGCGACTCGCGCCCTGGCGAGCGAGGAAGAGCTCGCGAAGAAGCACGCCGAGGATCCCGGCCTACTGATCGACGTGTCCAAGTGCGTGGGGTGCGGCTCCTGTGCCGCCGCCTGCAAGTTGAAGAACAAGCTGGAGTCCCGCGAGGACCAGCCCTTCATCGGGCCCAAGGCCAAGCTGGCCTCCTCCAATTACACCGTCCTGCGCCAGGTCAAGGTCGGTTCCGCGGCCAACCCGAAGACGCGCTTCGTCAAGGACCAGTGCCTGCACTGCATGGAGCCGGCCTGCGCGGCGGCATGTTTTGCCAAGGCGTTGACGAAGACCCCGGGGGGACCGGTCAGGTACGACGCCAGCATGTGCGTGGGCTGCCGGTATTGCATGCTGGCATGCCCGTTCCACATACCCACCTACGAGTGGGAGAGGGTGGTGCTTCCCCGGGTGAGCAAGTGCAACCTCTGCGAGGACCGGGTGACCAAGGGTGAGCCGACCGCCTGTGCGTCGGCCTGCAGCTACGGGGCCATCACCTTCGGCAAGCGAGCGGAGCTGTTGAAGGAAGCTCACTCGCGCATCGCCAAAGTCCCGGCTGTCTACCACCCGCACGTCTACGGGGAAACCGAGGCCGGGGGAGGGTCGGTGTTCTACCTGGCCGATGCATCCTTCGAGCAACTTGGTTTCCGAGACAACGCGCCCGACAAGCCGATCCCGGCCATCGCCGAGACGCTGAGCCGGCCGGTTCCCTATGTGGCCGTCGGGGGGCTGGCGTTGTTGTCGGGGATCTATGCGCTGCGCAAGCGCCGTGGCACCGAGGAGGGTGAGGACTGATGGGCACTCCGGTTGCCACCGCAACTTCCTGGCGCAGTGGCTGGACCTACAAGTGGACGAAGACACGCGTGGTCCTGCTGGCGCTCGTCGGCATCGCGGCCGGCGCCTATGTCTACCGGTTTGGGTTCGGGCTGGCTGAGACGACCAACCTGAGCGACCGGTGGCCGTGGGGCCTTTGGATCTGGCAGGTGCTCGGGGGAGTGGCTCTGACGGGAGCCGGGTTCTCGACGGCTCTGTACGTGCACTTCGCCGGGCGCGACGAGTGGAAGTCGATCGAGCGAGCCGCTTTCATGACCTCGCTGCTCGGCTATCTCATGGTCATCTGCGTCTACCCACCGGAACTGGGTCGCTGGTTCAACTTCTGGCGCCCGGCGGTGTTCTGGGGCTACCACTCGGCGCTGTTCGAGGTCTACTGGTGCATCAGCCTGTACACGCTCGTTCAGGTCGTCAAGTTCGGGCACATCTTCGTCGAGCGCGTCTACATGCCGAGGCTCGGCAAGGTCGTGGACAAGGCGTACGCGCCGTTGCTGGTCTTCGGCATAGTGCTCCCCACCTTGCATCACTCCTCCCTGGGCTCGCTGTACGTGGTGGCCAAGGGGCTGCTCGACCCGCTGTGGTGGTCGATGCTGATCCCGGTATTCTTCCTGCTCTCGGCGCTCTTCCTCGGGCCGGCCATGGTTGTCGTGGTGCTCTACCTGATGGGCCGAGGAAAGCGAGAGAAGCTGCCGATGCCTCAACTCTCGGGCCTGGTGAGAGTGTCGGGCTGGCTGATGTTCGTGTACCTGGTGCTGAAGTTCGCCGATCTCGGTGCGCGCGACCAGTTCGGCCACCTGTTCGACGGCTCGGCCCAGAGCATCGCATGGCTGGTGGAGATCGGGCTGTGTGCGATCGTGCCGATGATCGTCTACCTGTCCAAGCGGCTGCGCGAGAACCCCGTGAATCTCTTCACGGCCTCGGTGCTCGTGGTGTTGGGGGTCGCGTTCAACCGGATCAACGTCGTGTTGACCGGCATGGCTCCGTCGAGTGGAGGCGTGCGCTACTTCCCTTCGTGGGCCGAACTGGCGGTCACGATCGGCATCTTCGCCGGAGGCACTCTGGCCTATCTGTTCGTGGCGGAGAACTTCCCGATCCTGCCCAAGTTCGCGAAGGCACAGGCTGCCGCGGTGGTCGCTGAGGCCGAGGCGGTGGCAGCCGAGGCGGTGGCAGCTCCCGCGATGGCTTCTGGCGGAGTCTCAACAGAGCCGTCGTCTACCGAGCCCGAGGCGGTCGCCGGGGAGGGATCGGCCGGCGCCTAGGCAGTTCCGGATCCACTGGTAAGCAGCGGGCCCCGTCGCTCTTGCGCTCGGGGCTCGTCGCTTTGGCGGAGTGATCTGCGAGGATAGGGGACATGCGAGGGACCTTGGAGGAGAGGGTGCTCACCGTGATCGGGGTGGGCAATCCGGTCATGGGCGACGACGGGCTGGGTGTGCGCGCGGCCCAGACAATCCGCGAGTCGGCTCCTCCCCGGGTGCGGGTGTTGGACGGCGGGTTGATCGGGCTGGAGTTGATCGCCGACGTGGAGGATGCGTCTCATGTATTGGTGATCGACGCGGTCGACGCGGGTGAGCCGCCGGGCACTGTCATCGAACTGACCGGAGAGCAGGTGCCGGCTTTCTTCGATCGGAAGCTCTCACCTCACGAGTTGGCGATCAGCGATGTGCTGGCGCTGGCGAGCCTTCAGGGCCGGGAGCCGGAGGAGGTCGTGGTGCTCGGAATCCAGCCCCGGTGCGTGGAGGTGAGTGCAGAGCTCTCTCCCGAGGTGGAAGCGGCGCTGCCGGGGTTGGTGCGCCGTGCGCTGGCGATTCTCGACGGATGGACGAAGGACGCGGGCTCCTGCCGGGGCTGACGCGGGACGACGGAGGCGGGATGTCAGCGAGTGCGTTGCGCAGCAGGGCATCCAAGCCGCCACTTGCCGGGCATCCTGAGGCCGAGCGCCGCCGTCAGGTTCGGGCCATGCGGGGCAGGGCATGCAGAGCGCGGCTCGTTGGGTCCCGTGAAGCTGAACTCGGCCTTCGGGTTCGGGTCCCCCGGGCGGAAGCCTTGAAGGTGCCGGTCATGGGGCTGGCTCTCTTGCTGGCCCTGTTGACTCCGGGGTGCTCGGGCCATCCCATTCCTCAGGCCTCTCCGAGCCGGAGTGGCACCGCGACACAAGTCGCACCTCGCCCGCAGCCCTCGCCTGCTTCGGCGGAAGAGGTGCTCGCCTACGTGCGGGCTCTGTCGGTGGACATCGGGATTCGGCGTGCGGGAACCGCGGGGGCCGACCGCGCCGCGGACTTCATCGACGCCAAGCTCAGGGAGTTCGGATATGAAGTCACGCGGCAGTCGCTGGGACTGCCCAACGGCAAGGCCACCTGCAACGTGATCGCGCGGACTCCAGGGGTCGGGCCGGGCACCTACCGGTTGGTCATCGGCGCGCACTTCGACACGATGCCCACTGGGCCCGGAGCCAACGACAACGCCAGCGGGGTCGGAGTGGTGATGTCGCTGGCGCGCGCCTGGCGGTACAGGGATCTCCCCGTGCCCGTCGAGTGGGTTGCCTTCGGTGGGGAGGAGCGACAGGAGGGACCGGTCGGATCACATCACATGGGGAGCCGGGCCTACGTCGCGGCACTGCGGCCGGGGGAGACCGGCAGGATCGTGGCGATGCTGAGTCTGGACGAGGTGGGGGCCAACTCGGCTCACGAGGTCTCGTCGCTGGGATCTGGACCGCAGGTGGCCGTGCAGCGACTGCTGGCGGCCGCCGCCGCGGCCGGCGTGCCGGCGTCGTACCGGAAGACCCCGGACTGGTCGGACAACGGGCCGTTCGAATTGGCGGGAATCCCGGCGGCGTTCTTGTGGAATGGGGACTACCCGCTGTTCCACACCAGCAAGGACACTATCGCCCAGGTCCGGGAGAGCCAGGTCCTGGCTGCGCTTCGCATCGTCGAGGGGTTTCTGAATGGTCTGGGTGCGGCCGACGCGCAGATTCTCCAGCCGCCGCCAACCCCGACCGCGCAGCCAAGCTGATCGGACGGACTGGGTCGGTCTCGCCCAGGCGGGTGTTCGCGAACGTCCTTTGGGGCTGAGTTCGAGGCGAGTGAGGAATCCCCAGGCGCCGGAACGCACCTCGTGGCTTGGGCCAGACGGCCTGGGTAGCCCCCCGACCGTTGGCAGCAGCCCTGACGCCGCTCGCGCAACCGACGTGTGTGCCCGGATTCCGGGTGTGGTGCGCCGTCCTGGGATGTCACACCCGGGCGCTATGGTTGGACAGGTGAACGGCTTCCGCGGGTCTGGCGCGCACCCACGTGGCTTCAGGCTGCTCAGCCAGGACGGGGGATCGCCGGGATCGATTCGATGTGCTCATGGGGGTGGCACCGTGTTTGGCAGCCAGGCGCAGGAAACCGCGATAGACGGCAGGGATGATAGTGCCCCTCCTGCCGCACTTCCCGTCGGGCAACTGGAAAGCAGGATCCTGGAGCTGGCCGGGAACCTCGCCGCCACCGAATGCCAGTTCCTGCTGCTAATCGAGGAGTTCGATCGGCGAAGGGGCTGGGCCGTGTGGGGAGTGAGATCCTGCGCGCATTGGCTCAACTGGCGGTGTGGACTGGACCTCGGAGCCGCCAGGGAAAGGTTGCGGGTTGCACGCCGGCTGGTGGAGCTTCCTCGGGTAACCGCGGCCTTCGCCCGCGGGGAACTCAGCTACGCGAAGGTACGCGCGCTTACCCGGGTGGCCACACCGACAACCGAAGAGACGCTGCTGATGTGGGCCCAGTACGGGACTGCTTCCCACCTGGAGCGCATCGTACGGGGATTTAGGCGCGCCAAGGCCGCGGAGGAAGCGGCCCAGGCGGTGGCTTCGCACAACCGCCGCTACCTCAAGTACTTCCACGACGAGGACGGCTCGCTCGTCATCCGTGCCCGGATTCCCGCCGAGCAGGGCGCGCTCGTCCTGGCTGCCCTTCAATCTGCGGTCGAAGGGCTGGCCCAGGAGGAGCCGCCACGGCCGGTTCCAAGGCCAACCGCCAGAGTGGTGGCAAGGCCGTTTGTCTACACAGACGTTTCCGCGCAAACGTGGGGTTCGAAGATCGCGGCGGACCTTTACGGAGTCTCCGAGGAAACTGGAGTCTCGTCTGCTAGCCCGTCAGCGGACTTGGTTCAGTGGCCGACACCGGCGCAATCGGCTGAGGGTGCTAAGCAGGTCGGAGTGTGCCAGTCTCCTGACTCCGCACAAGACGTTTCCGCGGAAACGTTTCTCGATCCCCTCGAACCCGAGGATCCTGTCGCCGCCCGAAGAGCGGATGGTCTGATTGCTGTGGCTGAGGCCTTCCTCGCCGCAAGTCCGCGAAGTCTCGCAGGCGCGGAGCGCCACCACATAGTGGTGCACGTGGATGCCTCGACCCTTCGTGATCCAAGCTTGGGGGAGCGCTGCAAGCTGGAAGAGGGCCCCGCCTTGAGCGCCGAGACGGTCATGCGTCTTTCCTGCGATGCCTCCATCGTCCCAGTTCTTCACTCATCGGACGGCTCGGTGCTGGACGTGGGTCGTCAGAGCCGAAGCGTTCCCGCAGCCCTGCGCCGGGCGCTTCAAACCCGGGACGGAGGCTGCAGATTCCCGGGCTGCGGGGCTTCCAGGTACGTCGATGCCCACCACGTGAGCCACTGGGCGAGGGGCGGGTCCACCAGTCTCTCCAACCTCCTGCAGCTCTGCCGCCATCATCACCATCGTCTTGTCCACGAAGGAGGCTTCTCCGTGCGCGCTGAGGCTGCGGGTGGCTTCTCATTCTCTCGCCCCGACGGCCGACCGGTTCCGGATGCGCCCCAGATCAGGGGCAAGACCTCTACCTTGCTGGAGGCCAATCGCCAAGCAGGGTTAGAGATTGACGCCACGACTTGCTCCAGCCGTTGGGACGGACAGGCTTGCGACTACGACATGGCCGTGGGATTCCTGTGCCTTGACGCAGACCGCGCTTTGGCCAGCGCGCCCGCCGTGCGAATGGACTGACGGGCGTAGTTCTGCTGGCCGCGGGGCCGCGACCTCAACCAACTGCACTTCCGGAGCGTCCGTCGCGGCGTGACCGGCGGAATCGCCCGAGAAGAACAAGGCCGAATGCCAGGGCCCCCACACTCCCCGCCGCCGGCACCGCCCCGGCCGCGTGGCTTGCGGCGCCGGACAGGATGAAGGGCGAGTGCGAGCCGGCACCCGGGTTGCCGGCAGCCGAACCCCCTTGGGCGAGCGATGCGCCGGGGATCTGCACCACCGTCGAGGGTGCGCCATTGATCTCGCCGTAGCCGTCGATGATGCCGCCGCGTTCCACCAACATGCGATCGCCCGGTCGGAGGTGGGCATTTGCGTACCAGCGGCCATCGTCGCGCAGGGATGCGGCGACGTGGTCCGTGCGGCCGTTGGCGCGCACGACGGTGAGAGCGGCGGAGGCCACGGTGCCGGTCTGTGCCCACGGGCGGAACGTGCAGGTGTGGCAGACGGGCCGGCGGCCGTCGTCGGATACGAAGCGAATGGGCGAGGAGTAGGTGAGCGGATAGCGGATCGGCGCCACGGCGAAGGATGCTGAACCATCCGGCTCCGCTCGCGGGTCGGATACCTGGATTCCTTCCCAGGCCGTGACGGTGAAGGGCTGGGAGACCAAGTGGTAGGGCACGGTCGCACCCGAGGCGCGACTCTGGCCGTCGACGACGAAGCGATAGGTGCCGGAGGGAATCTGGGGGCCGCGCGGGTCGATGGTGCGAGGGAAGAAGTCGAATGCCTCGAAGGTGGCCGTCCAGCGCCACTCCTGCTGCGCGGCACGCGTGGTGAGCAATGAGGTGGCGCCGGTGGGCAGCGCCAGCGCGGTCTGCACCTCGCCGGTCTGGTCGGCGTAGACAGCCCACCGGCCCTTGTCAGTGCACGGGCCGGAGGGCTTGTGGCAGTTGGATTCCATCCGCTCGACTCGAACCAGGGGGTTGTCCGTCCAGTTGTTGCCGCCACGCCAGGTGAAGCTGGCGGCGTCGAAGCGGCGGATATCGGCAGGCTGCGCGAGAGGCTCCGGCTCGCCCGCATCGTCGGCGAGAGTGGCCTCCCAGCCGTCGTAGGCGGCCGCCGAGACCTGGCCGAGGACCTCGGCTTCCGCTGTCTGACGCACCTCATCGGCCTGCGCCAGAGCATCCAGGGGTTCGGAGCCCGGCTCAGGGCCGCCCTTGAGGGCGCCTGCCATTCGAACCAACCGGGTGGCCATGTAGTCGGCAGTGTGCGGACCGTAGGTCGTGAGGGCCTTGCGGTAGCTGTCCCGGCTCATGAACTCCCGGTAGCTGACGATGTAGCCGTTGTAGTCGCCCGCGTGCCCGACCAGGACGGGCAACTTGTAGCCGAGGGAGGCGGGGAGTTCCTCCTTGGTGAAGTTGCCCTTGATCTGGGAGGGGTCGGCGGGCTCGCTGTTGGCATACGGCGCATAGGCTGGGTCATCCCAACCCTTGGCGTCGTTGTGGATTTGCGCGCGCATGCGCCGGTAGCGCTCGTCGCTGACCGGGGCGACATCCTCGGTGGGTTTGCCGGGGTTGGCGCAACTCCAGGTGGTGTCCTGGTTCTTGACGCACCAGTCCCGACCCGAGGGAGTCTTGTTAGCGGCCCAATCGAAGCCGTCCCAGATGTTGCCCGAGACGGCATCGGCGCGGCTTTCGAAGTTGAGCACCAGATCGACCTGGGCCTCACCCGCGGGCGAGGCCAGCAAGACCTCTCCCAGGCGGAATGCCTGGAGGTGGATCCGGGCGTTCTCGGGTACTACCAGGGGCGCCGGCGCGTCGTAGTTCTCGGGAAGGGGAAGACCGGTTTCCTTCAGGGTCTCCCAGTACTGACTGGTCGGGTCGGTCTCCATACCGCGAGCGCAGTCGGGAAGCCCGAGGACGACCATGCCCGGATTGCCTTCGACGCTTGTCTCCGTGCGGCAGTTGGAGACCCCGGGATAGGGGTGGGACACGGGACCCGGCACCCAGCGGTCCATTGCCATGACCGGGAAGTTGGAGGAGAGGCCAACCTGAGCGCTGCCCTGACCGATGTCCCGCCAGCCGGACAGGACGGCGT
>JBBAAN010000008.1:0-52100 GCA_041658225.1 Actinomycetota bacterium | reverse complement strand
GGGACAAGCTGGTGGGTTGCCCCGCAGACGCCGTTGCGGTCCGGCCCGCGCACCTTGGCGGATATACTGATCTTGCCGACACCGGGTAGTCCGGCGCCGGGGCGGTGAGGCAACAATCCGCTGTGCCGAAATCGGGGCCCTTTCGAGATCCGAGCCGCAGGGCTGGTGACCGAGGGTGCCGGAGGGTTGAAGAGTAGTGCCGCCGACTCACGTCAAGATCCTGGTTCCCGGCAGCCACGACATGGTGAGCCTGCTGGGTCAGCGCGATGAGCTTCTCAAGATTGTCGAAGCCGCTTTCGACGCCTCCATCTTCGTGCGCGGCAACGAGATCACCATCTCCGGAGAGCCCGCCGAAGCCGAACGCGTTGCCCACCTTTTCGGGGAGTTCCTTGCGCTGCTGGAGGGAGGCCAAGTCCTGACGCGCGAGAGCGTGGGCCACAGCGTCGACATGATTCGTTCCGGAGAGGAGCTCAGTCCCAAAGAGGTCTTTTCCGATGCCGTTCTCATCGTCCGCGGGCGGGCGATCCGGCCCAAGACCGCCGGGCAGAAGAAGTACGTCGACGCGATACGCAAGAACACCATCATGTTCGGCATCGGGCCGGCCGGCACCGGCAAGACCTACCTGGCCATGGCGCTTGCGGTACAGGCGCTTCAATCCAAGTCGGTCTCGCGAATCATCCTGACCCGGCCCGCCGTGGAAGCGGGAGAGAAGCTGGGTTTCCTGCCCGGCACCCTCTACGAGAAGATCGATCCCTACGTGAAACCGCTCTACGACGCGCTCTACGAGATGGTCGACGCCGAGCAGATCGCACGGTTGATGGAACGGGGCACGATCGAGGTGGCGCCGCTGGCCTATATGCGTGGGCGCACGTTGAACGATTCGTTCATCGTGTTGGACGAGGCCCAGAACACCACGCCCGAGCAGATGAAGATGTTCCTCACTCGCCTGGGCTTCGGTTCGAAGGTTGTGGTTACCGGCGACATAACCCAGTTGGACTTGCCTCAGGGGCAGATGTCCGGCCTCAACGTGGTGCGGGAGATCCTCACCGACATCGAGGGTCTGGCGTTTGTGTACCTGTCATCTCGCGACGTCGTGCGCCACCGCATCGTGGCGGACATCGTGGATGCCTACCGGCGTTTCGACGGGGCGAAGGAGTGACGGCCACCGGCGATCCTCGACGTTCCGGCCCGCCCCGTTTTCCGAGGGGAGGCTAGGCATGGCGGTGTTCGTGGCCAACGAGCAGCCGATCGAGGTGGATGAGGAGAACCTCATGCGGCTGGCCCGGTTGGCGATGGGGGAGTTGGGCGTGGAGGAGTCTGAGCTCTCGGTGCTGATCGTCGACTCCGACGCGATGCGTCGGCTGAACGCTCGATGGATGGGACAGGACCGCCCGACCGATGTGCTGGCTTTCCCGATGGATGAAGAGGCGCCGGAGTATGACGAGGAAGAGGAGGAGGAGGCCGAACCGTGGCTTCTGGGTGATGTGGTGCTCTGTCCCGAGGTGGCTCGCGAGAACGCGGAGTCGCTGGGCAGGGGTTTGGGTGAGGAGCTCGAGCTGCTTTGCGTGCATGGGATTCTGCATTGCGCGGGCTACGACCACACGGACGGGGAAGAAGAGAAAGAGATGACCGAGGAGACCGAGCGGCTGCTGACATTGCATCACGGTGAGAAATGACCGCGACTGAAGTCCTGGCACTGGTGAGCGTGGGCGTCCTGCTGATCCTGGCGGGCTTTTTCGGGGCGAGCGAGACCGCTCTCACCCGGATGAACCTAATCCGGGCCATGCACCTGGAGGAGGAAGGCAGACCGGGCTCGCGCCGGCTCGTTGAGTTGATGCGGCGACCGGCGGGTTTCCTCAACCTGGTGTTGTTGCTGACTCTGGTTGTCCAACTCACCGGCACGTCGATCGCCACCTACGTGATCGAGCGTCACGTGGCCGGCGGTATCGGAGTGCTGATCTCCTCGATCGTCATGACCGCCCTGATCTTCGTGGCTGCCGAGGTCGCTCCCAAGACCTATGCCATTCAACACTCCGACCGGACGGCGTTGTTCGTGGCCCCGCTTGTCAGTGGACTGAACCGCCTGCTGCAACCACTGGTCAAGGTGCTGATCTTCCTGGGCAACGCCCTCACGCCGGGCAAGGGATTGCCCAGCGGTCCCTTCGTCACCGAAGAGGACATTCGAGCCATGGTCGACGTGGCCGAGGATGAAGAGGCGATTGAGCCTGAAGAGCGCGAGATGGTCCATTCGGTCTTCGAGTTCGGCGACACCGTGGTTCGGGAGGTCATGAAGCCGCGGCCCGACATCGTGGCCGTGGAGGTGGGCCGTTCGCTGCGGCACGTGCTGAGCATCATCGTCAAGACCGGTTACTCGCGCATCCCGGTCTACGACGGGGATCTGGACAACACTGTGGGGCTGGTCTTTGCGAAGGACGTGCTCAAGGAACTTCACGGCGGGCGCACCACCGAGGTGGCCCTGCGGGAGATCCTGCGCCCTGCCGTGTTCGTTCCGGAGTCCAAGAAGGTTGCCGAACTGCTTCGCGAGATGCAGAAGTTCAAGCGTCACATGGTCATCGTGGTCGACGAGTACGGGGCGGTCGCGGGACTGGCCACGATCGAGGACCTGCTCGAGGAGATCGTGGGTGAGATCGTGGACGAGTACGACCGCGAGGAGCCCAACGTGGAGCCCATCGACGAGACGACATTCCGGGTCAATGCGCGCTTGCCCATCGACGAACTGAACGAGTTACTGGAAGCCGATCTGCCGGACACCGAGTGGGACACGGTGGGCGGGCTGATGCTGGGGCTGATGGGCAGGGTGCCGTCCGAGGGCGATCGGGTCTCCTTCCAGGGGCTTTCCTTCACGGCCGAGGAAGTGAAGGGACGCCGCATCGGAAAGGTGCTCGTGGCCAAGGTCGTCCCCGAGGCCCGGGAGTGAGCACGCCTTCGCAGGCCTTCCGATCCGGCTTCGTCTCCATCGTCGGGCGGCCCAATGTCGGCAAGTCGACGCTGCTCAACTCCTTGGCGGGCAGGAAGCTCGCCATAACCTCCGAGAAGCCCCAGACCACCCGCAATGTGGTGCGGGCCGCGGTCGACGTGGACGGGGTGCAGCTCGTTTTCGTGGATACCCCCGGTCTGTCCAAGCCCCACAACGCGTTGGGCCAGAGGATGAGTGCCGCGGTCCGCGGGACATTGAGAGAGTGCGACGCGGTGGTGTTCCTGGTGGATGCCTCGATTCCTCTCGGACCGGGCGACGCCTACATAGGACGAGAGCTGGCCAGGCTCAACACCCCGTGCTTCTTGGGGGTCAACAAGGTCGATCTGCTCTCTCGCGAGCGGCTGCTTGCCTATCTGGGGGGCGTGGAGAAGCTGGGGGAATTTCGGGAGATCGTGCCGCTGTCGGGGCTCACCGGCGATGGAGTGGAGCTGCTTCGGGACCTGCTCGCCCGGTTGATGCCGGAGGGACCTCGATACTTCCCCGAAGGGATGATCACCGACCAGCCCGTCGAGCGCCTGGTGGCCGAGATCGTGCGCGAGAAGGCGCTGGCTCTAACTCGCGAGGAAGTGCCGCACTCCATCGCGGTGGTGATCGAGGAGATGGCCCCTCGTGAGGGCACCGACCTTCTCGACGTGCGGGCGATACTCTTCGTCGAGCGCGATTCCCAGAAGGGGATCATGGTGGGCAAGGGCGGCAGCATGCTTCGCGAGATCGGGACCCGAGCGCGTGTGGAGTTGGAGGGTCTGCTCGGCAGTCGGATCTTCCTGGAGCTGAGGGTCAAGGTCGCCAGGGACTGGCAGCGGGACACCCGGGCTCTTGACCGTATGGGCTTCTAGCGTGGTGCGTCCGAATTCGCCGTACACACCGATGAACCGAGGCCCGTCCGGCCCCGTGGTGCGCCACCTAGCGTGGTGCGTCCGAATTCGCCGTACGTATCGATGAACCTCTACCGAGATCAGGGGATCGTGCTTCGAACCCACAAGCTGGGCGAGGCCGACCGCATCATCTCGATTCTGACGCAGAACTCCGGCAAGGTGCGGGCCGTGGCCAAGGGAGTTCGGCGCACCAAGTCCAAGTTCGGCGCCCGCCTGGAGCCGTTCACCCATGTGGACCTTCAACTCCATCGTGGGCGCGAGTTGGACATCGTGACCCAGGCGGAGATTCTCTCGCCCTTCGCCGGGCTGCGAGCCGACTTCGATCGCTACGTGGCCGGGTCCACGATCCTGGAGGCGGTCGAGAAGGTGGCCCAGGAGCGTGAGCGGGCGGTGCGGCTGTTCTTGCTGCTGCTGGGGGCGCTTCGCACGCTGGACGCGAGCGAGGCCTCGCCGGCTCTCGTGGCCGACGCTTTCCTGTGGAAGCTGCTGGCCGCCGCCGGATACCAGCCGTCTTTCGAGACCTGCGCGCGCTGTGGGGGACCGGGGCTGGAGGGTCGCTTCTCCATGGCGGGCGGCGGCAGGACGTGCCTGGACTGCGCGTCCGGTGAGACCTACCGCGTGGCCGAGACCAGCTTGCGCCTCGCGGCGCGGTTGCTCGGCGCGGACTGGCCGGAACTGGCGGGCATGCATCCGGATCCGGTCGAGCGCCGCGAGGCGTCGAGCCTTGCCAACGCCTACGCGGAGTACCATCTGGAGCGGCGGCTGCGCTCGCGAAGCGTCGTGGGCCAATTGAGGCAGCAGTGAAGCCGGGATTTGGCTGCCGCGGTTTGCGCGCGCGGCCCACGACTCATCGAGGACGGCCATTGTGAACGCTGTGCCTGAAGATCTCGACCTCCTGCACCTTCCGCACCACGTCGCGGTGATCATGGACGGGAACGGGCGGTGGGCCAAGGCTCGCGGCCTGGCGCGCACGGAAGGTCACAAGGCAGGGGAGCAAGCGCTGTTCGACGTGCTCGAGGGAGCGCTGGAGATCGGTCTGCCGTGCCTTACGGTCTTCGCCTTCTCCACCGAGAACTGGCGTCGTCCTCGCGAGGAAGTCTCCTTCCTCATGAACTTCAGTCAGAGTGCGATCGTGCGCCGGCGAGACGAGCTGAACGAGCGGGGGGTGCAGATCCGCTGGATCGGGCGGCAGTCCCGGCTGCCCGGACACGTCGCTCGCCAGATCGACGAGGCCATCAAGCTGACACGCAACAACGACAAGATGGTGTTCACCGTGGCCCTCAACTACGGATCTCGAGCGGAGCTTGCCGATGCGGCCCGCGCGATCGCGGTGGACGTCGCCCAGGGACGGCTAAAGCCGGAGAAGGTGAGCGAGCGCTCGATTGAGGCGCGGTTGTACGACCCTCACCTGACGGAGGTGGACCTGCTGGTGCGCACGAGCGGCGAGATGAGGATCTCCAACTTCCTGCTCTGGCAGTGCGCCTACGCTGAGCTGTACTTCACCGAGACCCTCTGGCCGGACTTCAATCGCGCCAGCCTCTACGAGGCGATTGGCGACTTCCAGGCGCGCTCCCGCCGCTTTGGGGCCCTCTAGCGGAGAGGGCAGGAAACCGGGCGATCGGACGCAGGACTTGGGCGCCCCGCCGTGGAAGAATGACGCCACGGATCGCCGGATGCAGGGGGGGCACGATGCGCGACTGTTCGAGGCCGGGACGCAGAGCCGTGTGCGGCTTGCTGGTTGGGTTGATGGCCGCGACGGTGGCACTTTGCCCGGCGGTCGCCGGTGGCGCCGAATCCGGGCAAGCCGGCTTCCGCGTCACCATCCGGCGGACGACCCATGGAACCCCGCACATCCTGGCGGATAGCTACGCCAACATGGGCTTCGGCTACGGCTATGCCTTTGCGCAGGACAACATCTGCGTGATCGCGGACTCCTACGTGACGGTCAACGCCCAACGCTCCAAGTTCTTTGGGCCGGACGCCTCGTGGACCTTCTGGGGCAACGAAACCCCGGCCAACAACCTGAACAGCGACTTCTTCTTCAAGCAGATCATGGACGAGAAGGTGGTCGAGAAGCTGATTGTCCAGGCTCCGCCCAAGGGTCCGCGCCCCGAGATCAAGGAAGCAGTCCGGGGCTACGTGGCTGGCTACAACAAGTACCTGCGGGAGACGGGCGTGGACAATATCCCCGACCCGGCCTGCCGGGGCGCGAAGTGGGTACGAGAGATCACCGAGATGGACGTCTACCGGCGCTTCCACCAACTTGGCTTGCTGGCCAGCAGCGGTGTGGCCATCGACGGCATAGGCGGAGCCCAACCTCCGACCCCGACGTCGCCGGTGCCGGTAGGTCAGTCAGGGCAAGGGAAGGCGGCGCAGGCGAACGTTTCGCAGGCTCCCTCGCTCGAGGACCAGATCGCGCTGTTGAAGAAGTGGACGAAGCCGGATATCGGCAGCAATGCCTTCGGGTTGGGCAAGGACGCAACCGACAACGGCCACGGCATGCTGCTCGGCAACCCGCACTTCCCCTGGCAGGGCTCGGAGCGCTTCTACCAGGCGCATCTGACGATCCCAGGCAAGCTCAACGTCTCGGGGGCTGGGTTGTTCGGCGTGCCGCTGGTCCTGATCGGCTACACCGAGGGTCTTGCCTGGAGCCACACGGTCTCGACCGCCTACCGCTTCACGCCTTTTGAGCTCAAGCTTGTGCCGGGCTCGCCGACGACCTACCTCTATGATGGGCAGCCCCGCGAGATGACGCGGCGCGACGTGACTGTCGAGGTCAAGAACGCCGACGGCTCGATCGGCAAGCAGACCCGAACGCTCTACTCCTCTCACCACGGGTCCATCCTGACGTCGATCATGGGACTTCCCCTGTTCCCCTGGACGCCCACCACGGCCTATGCGATGGGAGATGCCAACTTCGCTAACTTCCGGTACCTGAATCACTTCTTCGATGTCAACCACGCCCAGAGCGTGAAAGAGCTGCACGAGATCCTCAAGCGCGACCAGGGTGTGCCCTGGGTCAACACCATCGCCGCCGACTCCACGGGCAAGGCCTTCTACGCCGACATCACGGTCGTTCCGCACGTCACCGACGAGAAGGTGCAGACCTGCGTCAACGGAGCCCTGGGCCTTGCCGCCTTCCAGCTTCTCGGCCTGCCGATCCTGGACGGCTCACAGTCGGCCTGTGAGTGGGGCACGGACCCCGACGCGATTCAGAAGGGCACCTTCGGCCCCAGTCACATGCCTTTCCTCTATCGCGACGACTACGTGACCAACTCCAACGACAGCTACTGGCTGTCGAACCCCAAGCAGCCACTGACCGGGTTTGACCGGATCATCGGTGACGAGGGCACCGCACGCACCCTTCGCACCCGGCTGGGATTGGTGATGGTCGAGCAACGGCTGGCCGGAACCGACGGCCGGCCGGGCAACCGGTTCACCCTGCAGCAACTCCAGGACACCGTGTTCAACAACCGTCAGTACGCCGGGGAGCTGCTGCGGGATGAGCTTGCGGCCTACTGCCAGAGCCTGCCGGGCGGGATGGCCATGACCAGGAATGGCCCGGTGGATGTCAGCGACGCCTGCCCGGTCTTGGCCGCCTGGAATCTGCGGGACGACCTGGACAGCAAGGGGGCGATCCTGTTCCGGCGCTTCGTGGAGAACCTCTTGAACCTTGTGCCGCTGATCGGCACCCCGGTCGACCCCTACGCCAACGACTTCGATGCAAGCGACGCGGTACACACCCCGAACGGTCTGGACACCACGGATCCCCTGGTGCAGGAGGCGTTGGGCATGGCAGTCAGCGACCTGCAGGGCGCAGGGATCCCGCTGGATGCGCCGCTTCGCGGCTGGCAGTACAAGGTCAAGAACGGCGAGAAGATCCCCATCCATGGCGGTCCCGTCGCGGACGGCCTCTTCAACTCGATCGAAGCGGAGTGGAACGCCCAGAAGGGATATCCCGACTTTACTCAAGGGTCCAGCTTCGTCCAGGTCGTTCAGTTCGACGGCACACTCTGCCCCAAGGCGCGAACGATCCTCACCTACTCGTTGTCGAGCAGCCCGGAGTCGCCCTACTACGCCGACCAGACGCGGATGTACTCCAACAAGCAGTGGAACGAGATGGCCTTCTGCGAGAAGGACGTCCTCGCCGATCGCAGCCTGAAGGTCACCCATCTGAGCCAGGGGGACGCGGGCGTGATGGGTGGGGGCGGCAGGCTGCTGCCGGCGACCGGAGGGGGAGTGGGGGCGGGGGCCCTGGCGTGCCTCGCTGCTGCGGGCCTTGCCATCGCATCCCGCCGATCCCGGCGTTCCGTCGGAGGGTCCCGCGCCGCCTAGGTGCTCGCCCTCGTAGGAGACCACCGCTCGCCCTCAAACCGCTAGGGTGCGCGGCATGCATGGATTCGTCCCCTCGGGCTATCATGGGCAACGTTTTCGGCTGGATCCCTGATGGTGCCCGCCCGCTAAAGAGGAGCAGTATGCCCGCGGACTTGATGGACACGATCGTCAGTCTCGCCAAGCGGCGAGGCCTGATCTTCCCTTCCAGCGAGATCTACGGAGGCGTTCGCTCCACCTGGGACTACGGCCCCCTGGGCGTCGAGTTGAAGAACAACGTCAAGCGCGCCTGGTGGCGCTCCACGGTCCAGCTTCGCGACGACGTCGTTGGCCTGGATGCCGCGATCCTGATGAACCCCAAGGTGTGGGAGGCCTCCGGGCACGTCGAGAGTTTCTCCGACCCCCTGGTCGAGTGCCTGAACTGCCACCACCGTTTCCGGCTGGACCACCTGGAGGAGGCGTTCGCGGCCAAGCACAATCGGCCGGCCGGACGCGATGAGCTCACCTGCCCCGACTGCGGAAGCGGGCCGTTCACCGACCCCCGCAACTTCAACCTCATGTTCAAGACCCACATGGGCCCTGTCGAGGACGACTCGGCCGCCGTGTGGCTTCGGCCCGAGACTGCCCAGGGCATCTTCGTCGACTTCTCGACCGTGCAGGCGGCCTCGCGCATGAAGATCCCGTTCGGCATCGCCCAGGTGGGCAAGTCCTTCCGCAACGAGGTCACTCCGGGCAACTTCACTTTCCGCACGCGCGAGTTCGAGCAGATGGAGCTCGAGTTCTTCGTCGAGGCGGGAACCGACGAGAAGTGGTTCGAGCGCTGGGTTTCCCTGCGCCACGCCTGGTATTTGGAGTACGGCATTCGCGACGAGAACCTCCGCCTGCGCACGCATCTCGCCGATGAGTTGGCCCACTACGCCCGCGGCTGCGTGGACGTCGAGTACAGGTTCCCCTTCGGCTGGAGCGAGCTGGAGGGTATCGCCAACCGCACGGACTACGACCTCACCCAGCACCAGAAGTTCTCGGGCGAGGACCTGACCTACTACGACCAGGAGAACGACCGCCGCTACATCCCGTTCGTGATCGAGCCCTCGGCCGGCGCCGACCGCGCCACCCTGGCTTTCCTGGTGGATGCCTACCGCGAGGATGAGGCGCCCACATCCGGCGGCAAGATGGAGAAACGCGTACTGCTGAAGCTGCACAAGGATCTTGCGCCGCTGAAGATCGCGGTCTTGCCGCTGTCGCGCAACGAGCGGCTGGTTCCCACGGCCAAGGAAGTGGCGGACATGCTCCGCAGGCACTGGATGATCGGTTACGACGACGCCGGATCGATCGGGCGCCGCTACCGGCGCCAGGACGAGGTGGGCACGCCCTTCGCGGTGACGGTGGACTTTGACACCATGGAGGATCGGGCCGTCACGGTCCGGGACCGCGACACCATGACCCAGGATCGCGTCTCCATCGACCGGCTGGTCGGCTACTTGCGGGAGCGGCTGGACTTGGAGTGAAGGCAGGCGCGGAGGCCCGCTCGGCCCTCCGCTAGGAGGAGGCAGCACCATGGCGGGCACCAAGTACGTTTACGACTTCGAGGAAGGCGGCCGGGAGATGAAGTTCCTCCTCGGTGGCAAGGGCGCCAACCTCGCCGAGATGACCAACATGGGGCTTCCGGTGCCCCCGGGCTTCACGGTATCGACCGATGCCTGCAAGGCCTACCTCGCCGCGGGAGGGTTTCCCGAGAGCCTGGTCGAGGAGATCGCCGAGCACGTGGCCGGCCTCGAGAAGAAGATGGGCAAGAATCTGGGCGACTCCCTCGACCCGCTAATGGTGTCGGTGCGTTCCGGAGCGGCCTTCTCCATGCCGGGAATGATGGACACCATCCTCAACCTCGGTCTGAACGATGTCTCGGTCGAGGGACTGGCCAAGCAGGCCGAGAACCCGCGCTTCGCCTACGACTCCTACCGCCGGTTCATCCAGATGTTCGGCAAGGTCGTCATGAGCGTGCCCGCGGAGCGCTTCGAGCACGCGATCGAGGCGGCGAAGAAGGCCAAGGGCGTCGAGATGGACACCGACCTGGACGCCGGCGATATGAAGGCCCTCGTCGAGACCTTCAAGGGCATCGTGCGCGAGTCGGCCGGCCGCGACTTCCCGACCGAGCCGATGGAGCAGCTCAAGCTTTCGGTCACCGCGGTCTTCTCCTCGTGGAACAACCGCCGCGCGATCGACTACCGGCGCCTCTACAAGATCTCCGACGATCTGGGCACGGCGGTCAACATCTGCACGATGGTCTACGGCAACAAGGGCGGCAACTCCGGCACGGGCGTCTCCTTCACTCGCGATCCCGCGACCGGCGCAAACCAGGCCTACGGCGACTACCTGTTCAACGCTCAGGGCGAGGACGTCGTGGCGGGCATCCGCACTCCGCTTCACATCGACGACTTGAAGGAAGCGCTTCCGGACTGCTACGCACAACTCATCGGAATCATGAAGACCCTGGAGAACCACTACCGGGACATGTGCGACATCGAGTTCACGGTCGAGCAGGGCACGCTCTACATGCTGCAGACCCGTGTGGGCAAGCGCACAGCGGGCGCGGCCCTGAAGATCGCCGTGGACATGGTCGCCGAGGGCCTGATCTCCAAGGACGAAGCCGTCTCTCGCATCGAGCCGGAGCAGCTCGACCAGCTCCTGCATCCGCAGTTCGACCCAAAGGCCACCTATCCGGTGCTGACCAAAGGCATGAATGCCTCACCGGGCGCCGCGGTGGGCAAGGTCGTCTTCGACGCCGACGACGCTGAGGCCGCGGCCGCCAGGGGCGAGAAGGTCATCCTGGTGCGCGAGGAGACCACCCCGGACGACCTTCACGGCATGATCGCGGCCAAGGGCATCCTGACCTCGCGCGGTGGCAAGACCTCTCACGCGGCGGTGGTGGCTCGTGGCATGGGCAAGCCGTGTGTGTGTGGTGCCGATGCCGTCCGCATCTCTTACAGCGAGAAGCTGTTCAAGGTCGGCGATACCGTCATCAAGGAAGGCGACCTCATCTCCATCGACGGCACCACGGGTCGAGTCGTGGGCGGCGCCGTGGACTTGGTCGAGCCCTCGCCGACGGGGGACTTCGGCACCGTGCTGGGCTGGGCCGACGAGGCCAGGCACATGCAGGTTCGCGCCAACGCGGACACACCGGGCGATGCCCGCAAGGCACGCGAGTTCGGGGCGGAGGGCATCGGGCTTTGCCGCACCGAACACATGTTCCTCGGTGAACGGCGTCCGATCGTCGAACGGGTGATCCTGGCGACCAGCGAAGCGGAGGAGAAGGAGGCGCTGGCCAAGCTCCTCGACCTGCAGCGCTCGGACTTCGTCGAGATCTTCGAGGTGATGGACGGGCTGCCGGTCACGATCCGCCTGCTGGACCCGCCCCTTCATGAGTTCCTTCCAGGCCTCGTCGACCTGGCCGTGGAGGTGGCGGTCATGGAGGCCAAAGGTGTACCTGAAGCTGAGCTTAAGCCCCGAAGGAGCCTGCTGGCTCAGGTCAACAAGATGCATGAGGCCAATCCGATGCTGGGTCTGCGCGGGGTGCGGCTTGGGATCATGCACCCGGCCCTGTTCCGGATGCAGGTCCGGGCCATCATGGAGGCCGCGTGCCTGCGCAAGAAGGCCGGCGGCGACCCGAGAGTCGAGATCATGATCCCGCTGGTGGCCGAGGTGGAGGAGCTTCGCCAGATCAGGGCCGAGTCTGAGGCCGAGATCGCCGCGGTGCTGGCGGAGCGGGGAATCCAGGTCGACTACATGATCGGCACGATGATCGAGCTTCCACGGGCGGCCCTGACCGCCGGCGAGATCGCCGAGGAGGCCGAGTTCTTCTCCTTCGGAACCAACGACCTGACCCAGACCACGTGGGGCTTCTCCCGTGACGACGTGGAGGCCAAGTTCCTCCCCCTCTACCTGGATCGGAGGATCCTCAAGTCCAACCCGTTTGAGACTCTGGACCAGGCGGGTGTGGGAAGGCTCATCAGTTTGGGGGTAGAGGCCGGCCGGGCGACTCGCCCGGACCTCAAGGTCGGCCTCTGCGGTGAGCATGGCGGCGACTCCGACAGCGTGAAGTTCTGCCACAAGGTCGGTTTGAACTACGTGTCCTGCTCGCCATATCGGGTGCCGCTTGCCCGGCTGGCGGCAGCGCAGGCCGTGCTGGGGGAGGGTTCTTCCAGTAAATAGGAGGGCTCTTCGTTGTCAGAGGCAGTGTTAGCCTGTGGGCGGCGAAGGGAGATGTGGATGCTGCCGCGGGAGCGGACCGAGGAGTTGGAGGAGAAGAACCTCGCGCCGGGCGCATGCCGCTCGGCCCGCACCCGTGGGCGGGAACGGGCCGAGAAGGCCGACGATCTTCGCACGGAATTCCAGCGCGACCGCGACCGCATAATCCACGCCAAGTCATTCCGCCGGCTGAAGCACAAGACGCAGGTGTTCTTCTCGCCAAGCGGCGACCACTACCGGGTGCGCCTGACACATACCCTCGAGGTCTCCCAAATTGCCCGCACGATTGCCCGCGCGCTGGCGTTGAACGAGGACCTGGCTGAGGCAATCTCCCTGGGCCACGATCTCGGGCACACACCCTTCGGCCATATCGGGGAGGATGCCCTGTCCGATGCGCTCGGGCGCCCGTTCCAGCATTCGCTTCAGTCGCTTCGGGTGGTGGACTACCTCGAATACGAAGGCCGGGGACTAAACCTCACCTTCGAGGTTCGAGACGGCATTGCCAACCACACCTGGACGATGCCCAAGCCGGCAACCAAGGAGGCCGAGGTGGTGCGGCTATCCGACCGCATCGCCTATCTGAATCACGACCTGGACGACGCGATCCGCGCCGGGTTGGTCTCTCCCGACGACGTTCCGTCGGGCGTTCTCGAGAAGCTCGGCCGCTCACACAGTCGCCGCATCGCAACCTTGGTTAGTGAAGTGGTCTCGGCCAGCTCGGAGAGCAGTAGTGTGCGGATGGGTAGTGAGATCTCCTCTGCGATGGATGAGCTTCGCGAGTTCATGTTTGCCCGGGTCTACCTGCACCCGGCCGCGCGCGCCGAGCAAGGCAGGGCGGCGCACGTGATCAAGTCGCTCTTCGACTACTTCCTCGAGCATTTCGAGGAGCTTCCCGCCGAGTACCGGCAGGCTCCTGGTGACGAGGGGACCCGGGTGGCCGACTACGTGGCTGGCATGACCGACCGCTACGCGGTGACCGTCTACGAGGGAAAGTTCGTTCCCCGCTACCACGTTGGGTGAGCGTGGGGCGGGCTGCTCCTGGCAGGTAGCGTCCGATCCCCGGGGGCGGGAGACCGCCTCACAAGTGCCCTCGCCGGCTTCCGACGTCCACCCCACCAGGGGGTGGCGGGAATCGTTGGCGTGCAAGGGGTTCCGGAGTCGCGGGGGAGCACCAGGAGTCCCGCCAAGGGGGTTTGCCAAAAAGGTTTGCCCGGAAGTCCTGCCAAGTATTGACTGGCCAGGGCCGAAGGGGCTACATTTGGTGGCCTAGAGTGACTATCTGAGGTCACGCTAGGGGTAGGACAGTACTAGGCCCGCTGACAAGCACGAAGGCTGTGGCCATTCCCCCGATAGCCATCGAGGGTAGGGGTTTCAGCAGCCGGGTCCAGCGCCTCCGGCTCCACGCGTATGTTCCACCATTAGATCCCCAGGTGACTGGGGGGACCAAATGGAGAGCAAGCTTCGCGGGACAAGCCGGCAGGTTGAGGGTCCAGATAGAGACCCAGGGGCGACGAAGTTGACCCCGACACCTGCCCTCTCCATCCCAAACAAAGGCATCACTGTCTGTGCACCCTCAGTGACTGTGCGTGCACAGGCCAGTCATGCCCCCATGCCGTCGATTGTGCTGCACCAAGCTCGTCTTCGAATCTCGTCTGGGTTCCATGCGGCTGGGTCCTCCAATGCGACCTGGGGCCGTCCAAGGAAAAGGGGTGACGTCTGATGCCACGGCATCGATGGAACAAGGTGGCCGCAATAGCTCTTGCAGCGTTGCTGGTGGGGGTGGTTGCGGCGCCGGCTGCGGCTGACGGAGGGGACTTCTCCCTGGATTCTGTGGCCGCTGGCCCGGGCAGCTACAACCATGCGACGGGTATGGGCGGTCAGTATGGCGCCCGGGTCATCAACAAAGCCACTGGCGTGCTGGAGTCCCTTGAGGGAGCGGACTTCTCATGCGGGGACAAGGTCGTGTTTTTCACGGAGGTCACAACAGACTCCTCCGGTGCGTTTCCCGGTCCTCAGACTGTCCTCGTGACGTACAGCTTCGATATGGGGCCGCTCGGGCCAAATGGCACCGGGTTCTCGATACCCGTGACTGCCAGCCTCAATTTGCCGGACAGTGGGAACTCGGGGCTCGACGGGAATGAAGTGGTCTCATTGGCCGGAGTCCCATCAGAGGTGGGCGGTAAGCTCGTGTCGGTCATTTCCGTGTCTGGACTTGACCCCGGTGACGTCGTGATTGCTCGTCAGGTTGTGACATTGGCATGCTCAGGAGTTGCGGGGGGAAATGGCAACCTGCAGGTTCAGATCACTGACGCCAAGGTCGTCGCCCCTGATAGCGAAAAGGGAAACATCAGCGGAGGCAGACAGACTATCCCTCTGAAGGACGCTAGGGATGTCTCGCCCGGCTCCATCACCATCGTGAAGGACTCGGTGCCCAACGACGCCCAGGACTTCTCCTACTCCACAACTGGCGGGCTGAACCCCACCCCCTTCTCCCTGGACGACGACTCGGATCCCAATCTCTCCAACACCAAGTCGTTCACCGACCTTGCCCCCGGCACCTACACGGTGACGGAGGCTGCGGCGAGCGGCTGGAACCTGACGGCGATCAACTGCACGGGCGGAACCACCGAGGTGAATCTCACGGACCGGACGGTGAGCATTACGATCACGGCCGGCCAGAGCGCGAGCTGCACGTTCGTGAACAACCGCCTGTCCGGCTCCATCACCATCGTGAAGGACTCGGTGCCCAACGACGCCCAGGACTTCTCCTACTCCACAACTGGCGGGCTGAACCCCACCCCCTTCTCCCTGGACGACGACTCCGATCCCACCCTCTCCAACACCCAGGACTTCACTGGCGTCACCCCTGGCACCTACACGGTGGCTGAGGATCCGGTGACGGGTTGGTCGCTTACTGGCATCACGTGCTTGGGCGGGACGCCGGATGTCGACCTCAACAACAGGAAGGTGACAGTCACCCTGGCGTTGGGTGAGAGTGCGACCTGCACCTTCACCAACACCGCCCAGACCGCCCATCTCAAGCTGGTGAAGGTCGTCACCAACGACAATGGCGGCACGGCCGGGGCGACCGACTTCATCCTGACCGCGACCGGCCCGACCCCGATCTCTGGGGCAGGCGGTGTCGACAGCGACGTCAAGGCCGGGACCTACACGCTGTCGGAAACCGGCCCGGATGGCTACACCCCCGGCACCTGGAGTTGCGTGGGCGGTTCGCTGTCGGGTGACAAGGTCACCCTGGCGTTGGGTGAGAGTGCGACCTGCACCATCACCAACGACGACATCCGGCGGCCGTCGCCTCCTCCTCCGGTGGTGACCGCAGTACACCCCGCGATCGCGATTGCCAAGACAGGTCCCACGTCCGCAGTGGTGGGTGATGTGATCACCTACACCTTGACGGTCACGAACACGACCTCGACGCCTCTGGGTTCGCTGGTGGTCACTGATCCCATTTGCGACGCCGCCCCCGTGTTCACCGGAGGCGACACCGACTCGGACGCCCTGCTGGAACTTGGGGAGACCTGGACCTACACCTGCAGCCACGTGGTGGTAGTCGGCGATCCCAACCCGATCCTCAACACGGCCACCGTCCAGGGCACCGGAGCTGGCCGGACCGTGACGGACTCGGCCAGCTACTCCGTGCCGCTCGTGGCGGTTGAGGGTGTGAAGTTAGCGGCTCCCGAGCCTGCACCTGCACCTGCGCCGCCGACGGCGGTTGCGGGTGTGAAGTTCACGGCTCCGGCTCCTGCACCTGCGCCTGAAGTGAAGGCTGAGGTTCTACCCAGGACCGGCGCCCCGATCTACTGGCTGCTGTTCTGGGCGGGCCTGTTCATGCTCGTCGGCGGTCTGGCGGTTGTGTGCTCCCCGGAGCGGGTTCGCCACTGAGGACCGTGCCGGCCTAGCCGGATCGCCAAGGAGGGGTCGCGCCGAGGGGCGCGGCCCCTCCTTGGCGATCCGGGGCAATTGCCTGCGGTCAGGGGGAATTCGACAGTGGCAGGCGGTTGTTGAGATGAGTGCGACGCAGCATCGCAGCGGAGATGCGCAAGAGGTAGAGAGGCGGAATAGGCAGGAGAGTCACAGGGGGCAGAGCAGGGGGCAGAGCAGGGGGCAGAGATAGAAAGGCGGATCGCTATGCTGGCGTACATGATGCACGACTGGGCGTGGGGTGGAGGCTGGATCGGTATGTGGCTTCTCATGGTGGGTTTCTGGGTGCTGGCGATTGTCGCGGTCGTGTGGGGAATCCGGGCCTGGACGAGAACGGCGCCTCGGCCCACGGGACCGGTTTACCCGACAAGCCCTCCAACTGGGTACCAGGGCGCTCTGGATATCCTGGCTGAGCGGTTCGCGCGCGGCGAGATCTCGAAGGACGAATTCGAGGAAAGACGCCGGGTATTGTTGGATTCGACGCGAAGCTCGGCCTGAAGCTCCATGTCGGTCTGAGCGGCCCCGACAGAAGGTGAGTATGGCTGGCAGAAGGTGAGGACGGTTTGACGGCCGATAGGGAAACGCTGGTTCTCCAGGTGACGGGGATGTCCTGTGCCGCCTGCGTGAACAAGGTCGAGAAGGCCCTGAAACAGGTTCCGGGAGTTCAGGACGCGGTGGCGAACCTCTCGGCCGGCCTGGCCAGAGTGGATCTGGGACCGGGTTCCGCCGGCGTGGAGGAGTTGTGCCAGGTCGTGAGGGACCTGGGCTACGGCGCGGATCTCAGGAAGGATGCGGCCGAGGCCCTTGACCGGGAGCGCCAGGCGCGCCGGCTGGAGATTCGCCGCCAGGCACGCAACCTCGCGTTCGCCTTGCCCGTTGGCCTGATGGTCATGCTCGGAACCTTCCGGGACTACTGGGGCCTTGACCACATCATTCCGGAATGGCTCTCGCGCAACTGGGTACTGCTGCTGATCACGACCCCCATCGTCTTCGGCCCCGCCCGGCAGTTCTTCGTGAAGTCGGTCAAGGGCCTGCGCAGGGGCCTGACCGACATGAACCTGCTGTATGCGACCGGGATCGGGGCCGCCTACCTCATCGCCGTCATCAACACCCTCTGGCCCGATGCGGGTTTCGGCGGCCCCAAGGCCACCTTTTTCGAGTCGGCCGCACTGCTGACGGCGTTCGTCGTGTTGGGCCGTCTGCTGGAGGCGCTCACGCGCGGGCGGGCGTCGGAGGCGATCCGCCGGCTGATGAACCTGGCGCCCAAGGTCGCGCGGGTCATGCGCGACGGCGCCGAGGTCGAGATCCCCGCCGAGGCGGTGATGGCGGGCGACCTGGTAGTGGTGCGACCGGGGGAGAGCGTCGCCGTCGACGGTGTGATCGAGCAGGGTCTATCGGCCGTGGATGAGTCGATGGTGACGGGCGAGTCCATGCCGGTGGAGAAGGCTCCGGGCGACCAGGTGATCGGGGGGACCGTCAACCGCACGGGAGCCTTCAGGTTCCGGGCGACCCGGGTGGGTCAAGAGACGACCCTGGCGCAGATCGTGCGCATGGTCGAGGAGGCCCAGGGCAGCAAGGCGCCGATCCAGCGAGTGGCCGATCAGGTGGCCGGCCACTTCATCCTGGGTGTCCACCTGCTGGCTCTGGCGGTGTTCGTGTTCTGGTTCTTTGTCGGTTTCAAGATGTGGTTCGACCCGGCCTCTCACTTCCTGCTGTCGCCCAACTCGCTGGGCAGCATCGGGGTATTCGGGTTCTCGCTGCTCGCCTCGATCAGCGTGCTGATCATCTCCTGCCCCTGCGCCGTGGGGCTGGCGACGCCCTCCGCGATGATGGCGGGCACCGGCAAGGGGGCCGAGCACGGCGTGATCTTCAAGGGAGCCGATGCTGTCGAGGAGGTCTCGCGGGTCGGCACGGTGGTCTTCGACAAGACGGGAACCCTTACCCGAGGCACTCCTGCTCTGACGGACGTGATCGCGGCCGACGGGTTTGATGAGTCCGAACTTCTGGCTCTGGCCGGAGCATCGGAGAGGCTCTCAGAACACCCGGTGGGCGAAGCGATCGTGCGAGCGGCGGCCGAACGCGGAATCCCACTGGTCGACCCCGAAGATTTCGAGGCGCTGCCGGGACGTGGAGTGCGAGCACGGTTCGGCCGGCGCGAGGTGTTTGTGGGAAACCGTCGGTTGGCGGAGGAGCGAGGACTCGACCTGGGCCCATTGGGGGACAAGGCTTCGGCTCTCGAGGAGGGTGGCCGAACGGTTGTGTTCGCCGTGGTCGACGGGCGGCCCGCCGGGTTGCTGGGTGTGGCCGACACCCTGAAGGAGCACTCGATCGAAGCCATGAAGCGCTTGCGGCGCTTGGGGCTGGAGATCGTGATGCTGACCGGCGATAACTCCCGCACCGCCAATGCGATCGCCCGCGAGGTCGGGATCGAGCGGGTCATCTCCGAGGTGCTGCCTCAGGACAAGGCCGCCGTCGTTCGCCGGCTTCAGCAGGAGGGGCACCGGGTGGCAATGGTCGGTGATGGCATCAACGATGCTCCGGCCCTGGCCCAGGCCGACGTGGGCATTGCCATCGGCAGTGGGACCGACGTGGCAAAGGAGGCCGGCCAAGTCGTGTTGGTCAAGGAGGACCTGCGCGATGTCGTGACGGCGATCGAGATCTCGCGCGCAACGATCCGCAAGGTCCGCCAGAATCTCGTCTGGGCTTTCGGCTACAACATCCTCGGGATCCCCATCGCGGCCGGGCTGCTCTACCCGGCGTTCCGCGTGCTGGTGAGCCCGGAACTGGCGGCCTTCTTTATGGCCGCGAGCTCAGTTTCCGTGACCTTGAACACCTTGTTGCTGCGCCGATTCCGACCGACTCTCACCCGCGATGTCGTGAGGCTCGCTCCCGCGGTGGTCGCCGGGGCGACGGCAGGCGCGGGAGCAGGTGGGTGAAACGGGTGGGCAGGATGAGGCAGGAGAGCTTCTCTCGGGTAGTCGCCGGGTGTCGGGACGACGTCAGGACCGGGTGTCGGGGCGCCGCTGGTGCGGGGAGGTGAGCGGGATGCGTCGGGGTTTCGTCGTTGATTCCTTCGCGGTGGCTCTGCTGGCGGCGGTCGCGTTCTTTGCGGCGGCCTCCGCCACCCACGCGGCTCGGATGGGCGTTGTGGCCGGATCCGCGTGGGTGTTCCTGCTCGCCTTGATCGTGGCCCTTCCGGCCCTGGCCTCCAGACATCGGCGGTGACGGTCCCGGCCGGTACAATAGTTTGCCTTTCACCATCCGCAGTTTGTCCTTCCCCATCCGCGCCAATCGAGGTGAGTCTTGGCGGGACGCATACGCGCCGACGACGTGGTCTTGGTTCGGGAGGGCACCAACCTGGCCGATCTGGTCGGTGAGTACCTGGAACTCAAGAAGGCGGGCGGCACCCGCCTCAAGGGGCTGTGCCCGTTTCACACCGAGAAGACCGCTTCGTTCACGGTGGACGCGACGAAGGGGCTCTTCCACTGTTTCGGTTGCGGCGAAGGGGGGGACGCGATCGCGTTCCTCGAGAAGGTCGAGCACCTTTCCTTTTCTGAGGCGATAGAGCGGCTGGCTCGCCGGGCCGGAATCGAGCTTCACTACGAGCAGGCCGGTCCGGCCCGTGGCCCGGGCTCCGGCCAGCGCGCCAGGCTCATCGCCGCCAACTCGGCGGCGGTCGACTACTACCATCGCTTCCTGATCGAGTCTCCGGAGGCCGACAGGGCCAGGCGCTACCTGATGTCGCGAGGCATCGACGGTGCGGCTGCCCGGCGTTTCAAGCTCGGCTGCGCTCCGAGCCAGTGGGACACCCTGACCCGGGAGCTTCGCAAGCAGCGGTTTACCGAGGCCGAACTGGTTCAGGCGGGGCTTGCGATCCAGGGAGAGCGTGCCCACCGCGATCGGTTTCGCGGCCGCGTGCTCTTCCCCGTCTTCGACGCCACCGGGGACCCCGTTGCCTTTGGCGCCCGGGTGCTCGGCACCCCTGAGAAGGGCGAGCCCAAATACCTGAACTCTCCCGAAACGCCCGTATACCACAAGGGTCAGGTCCTCTACGCGTTGAACTGGGCGAAGGCCGAGATCGTCAAGGAAGGCTTCGCGGTGATCGTCGAGGGCTACACGGACGTTCTTGCCCTGCATCTTGCGGGCGTGCCGCTGGCGGTGGCGACTTGCGGAACCGCCCTTGGCGAGGAGCACTTCCGGCTTCTCTCTCGTTTCACCAGGCGGATTGTGCTGGCTTTCGACGCCGATCGCGCGGGTGAGCGGGCGGCCGACCGAGGGATCGCGCACTTCGACATGTTCGGCCTGGACGTGGATGTGGTTCATCTACCCGAGGGACAGGATCCCGCCGACTTCGTGGGTGGCAGGGGAGGGGAGGCGTTCCTGGACTTGGTTCACACTCGCAGCCAGCCGCTCGTGGATGCCTTCGTGGACCGGGTGATGGAGCGCGACTACGACCTTCGCCGTTCGGAGGGAAAGGCCCGCGCCGTACACGTCTTGGCGCAACTGATCGCGGGCCTTCGCGATCCGGTGGCGCGTATCGAGTATGTGCGCAAGGTGGCAGGGCGGATCGGCGTGGAGGAGCACGTCTTCGCAGGAGAGGTTGCGGCGGCGAGGGGTGAGTCCTCCACCCACACGTCGGGCGCGTCCTCCCGCGGTCTCCACGCACGCGAGACAGCAGCGGGGGAGCCGGCGCGCGCAGCGGCCGCCACGCCCAGCGAGACGGCCCGAAGGCCGGCTGCCGGACCGGCCGGGACCAGCGCGCAGGCTCGGATCGAGAGGGAGATCCTCAAGCTCGCGCTTCAGGCGCCGCAACTGATGGTCGATGGAGTGTCGGAGCTTGCCGAGAGCGACTTCACTCTGCCCGCGTATAGGGGTATCTTTCGTGCCCTGGTTGCGGCGGGCGGTCCGGGGGCCGGGATCATGGATGTGCTGGAGGCGGCCGACGACGACGAGGTTCGTGGGCACATCCGGGCCCTGGCGATGGAGGAGTTGGCGGGGACCCCGGACGAGGAATACGCGGGCCAGAATCTGCGCCGCTTGCAGGAGTTTTCCCTGGCGCGGCAAATTGACGAAGCGAAAGCCGAGTTGCAGCGGTTGAATCCTCTGACTCATGGGGAGGAGCACCAGCGCCGATTCGAGGAGTTGATCGCCCTGGAGGCCGCGCGCAGGCAGTTGCGCCAGCCGGTGGAGTAGGTAGTTGGACGGGAGAGCACGGCCGGGAAGATGATCGTGGCGGCTGCGCGAGGGCAGCACTCGATCGAGGGGCCGAATAGATGAGGAGCGGGCAAACACACGTGGGGCTCAAAGAGACTATCGAAGAAGTGCGGGAACTGGTGGTCCGCGGCAAGGACCGCGGCTTCCTGACCACCGACGAGATCGCCGAGTACCTCGGGGGACTCGACCTGACCGCCGAGCAGGTGGAAGGGGTCTACCTCTCGTTGCAGGAAGAGGGCATCGAGATCATGGAGGTGCCCGACTCCGATCTCATCGAAGAGGAGATGGGCAAGGAGATGGTGGCGGCTCGCGAGGACGAGTTGGCGCTGCGTGCGCCCACCAACGACCCCGTGCGCATGTACTTGAAGGAGATCGGCAAGGTGCCCTTGCTGGTGGCCGAACAGGAGGTCCAGCTCGCAAAGGCGATCGAGGACGGCCTGAAAGCCACCGAGACGCTCGTGCGCGGGGGCAAGATCACCCCGAATCGCCGGTTGGATCTGCAGCGCGTCGTGCGCGAGGGCCAGCTGGCCAAGAAGAAGCTCGTGGAGGCGAACCTGCGCCTCGTGGTGTCCATCGCCAAGCGCTACGTGGGTCGCGGAATGCTCTTCCTGGACCTGATCCAGGAAGGCAACCTGGGGTTGATCCGGGCGGTGGAGAAGTTCGACTACACCAAGGGGTACAAGTTCTCCACGTACGCGACATGGTGGATCCGCCAGGCGATCACCCGGGCCATCGCGGACCAGGCCCGCACGATCCGCATCCCGGTCCACATGGTCGAGACGATCAACAAGCTGATTCGCATCCAGCGCCAACTCCTTCAGGACCTGGGCCGTGAGCCCTTGCCAGAAGAGATCGCCCGGGAGATGGAACTCACCCCCGAGAAGGTGCGCGAGATCCTCAAGGTCTCCCAGGAGCCGGTATCCCTGGAGACTCCGATCGGCGAAGAGGAGGACTCCCACCTCGGGGACTTCATCGAGGACTCCGACGCGGTTGTTCCGGTGGACGCAGCGTCGTTCATTCTGCTCCAGGAGCAACTCGACTCGGTGCTGCACACCCTCTCCGAGCGGGAGAAGAAGGTCATCCAGCTAAGATTCGGGCTGACCGACGGGCACCCCCGCACATTGGAGGAGGTCGGCCGGGAGTTCGGGGTCACCCGCGAGCGCATCCGTCAGATCGAGTCCAAGACTCTCTCCAAGCTGCGTCACCCGTCGCGTTCGCAGAAGCTGCGCGACTACCTGGAATAGAAGCTATACTGCCTGCCGGTTCGATCCGGGGTAGCTCAACGGCAGAGCAAGCGGCTGTTAACCGCTAGGTTGGGAGTTCGAGTCCCCCCCCCGGAGCGAGAAATCGAGAGCCCCACCTTAAGGTGGGGCTCATTGCTGCCTTGTCACCGGGATTGGCTCGAAGTTGCCGATGAGTCTCCCGCACCTGCGCAAGTCGAGAAGTGACACATCCGACCCGCGACGGGTGTTTGCGCCGGGGGGTCGGTTCGGATAACGTGGCGCCTCGGTCCCAAGCAGTTGCTGGGAACCGTTGATCTGGCGACGGGAACAGGAAGCCGGTGAGAAACCGGCGCGGTCCCGCCACTGTAACCGGGAAGCGACCTTCGAAGATGCCACTGCCCCCTGGGGGTGGGAAGGCCGAGGGGAGCTGAGATCCGGGAGTCAGGAGACTGACCGTCGCCACGTCCGACCGGGGCGCAGGACCCCGAGGAGGTGAGCTTCCAATGTGGAAGCGGCGTCGGCCGCTCTTCCGACTTTTCTCCGCACGCTGTAGCCAGTCCGGCTGAGGCTTCGCGCTGGGCGCTTGCGCCCGGCCAGGCCCACCACTTCCGGACAGATGCTTGTTCGTGGCTGTGGAGGAGAAGTTGGATCACGACCCCAATGCGGTGTGCCGCCTGTTGCTGGTAAGGCATGGGCCCACGCCGGCGACCAGACAGAGACGATTCCCGGCCGACGAGCCGTTGGATGAGGACGGTCTCCGGAGGGCGCGAGGGCTCTCGGAGGTGTTCGCCGAGGCTTCCCTCGTGCTGTCCAGTCCCGCCCTGAGAGCGCTTCAGACCGCGCGCGCGGCGGGGTTCGAAGCCGTGCCGGACCCCGATCTGGCCGAGTGCAACTTCGGCTCCTGGGTGGGCTCGACGTTCGCGCAGGTGTGGGAGTCCGACCCTGCGGGACTGGAGGCCTGGCTTGCGGACCCATCCGCGCGGCCCCATGGCGGAGAGAGCCTCGCGGAGATGCTTGCCCGGATGGGCCGCTTCCTCGAGCGAGCGAGCGAGTGCCCGGAGACGACTGTTGCCGTTGCCCACGGCGGGCCCATCCGGGCTGCGGTGGTGCTGGCTCTGGGCGCTCCGGCCGAGACTCTCTGGCGTCTCGAGGTGGACCCACTGTCGGTGACCGAACTTCTTCATGGCGCAGGCGGCTGGCGGCTGGCGCGCTTCAATTGGCGGGACGGCTGGAGGCCGGTTCCTCTCAACCCGCCGGACGAGCAGCAGCCGGGGCAGGAGAACGGGGCGGTGGCCTGATGCCGCAGATCGCTCTTGGGATTGCCGCCGGATCGCTGATCGATCTCCTGGTTGGCGACCCCGCCCGCTTCCACCCCGTGGCGGCGTTCGGGCGAGTGGCCTGCGCGCTGGAGCGGATCATGTGGCGGCCGAGCAGGGTGGTGGGGGCCCTCTACACGCTGGCGCTGGTGGGGGCAACCGGAGGTGCGGCGTGGATCCTGAGCGCGCGGCTCGGCCGGCATTCTTGGGGACTTGCGGCCTTCACGGCAGTGGTGGTCTGGGCCGTGCTCGGCGGGCGATCGCTTGCGCGCGAGGCTCTGCGGATAGCCGAAGCGGTCGACCGGGACGACCTGGAGGAGGCGCGACGCCGGCTTCCCGTCCTGGTGGGTCGCGACCCAAGCACGCTTGACGGCGACGGGATCTGCCGAGCGGTGGTGGAGTCGGTGGCCGAGAATACCTCGGATGCCGTGGTGGCGCCGCTGCTGTGGTGTGCGCTCGCCGGACCCGCCGGCGCCGTCGGCTACCGCGCGGCCAACACCCTGGACGCCATGGTCGGCTATCGCAGCGAGCGCCACGAGCGATTCGGCTGGGCCGCGGCCAGACTGGACGACCTGCTCAACTGGCCTGCGGCACGGCTTTCCGCCTTTCTCTCGATAGCCCTTGCTCCATGCGTGTCCGGGGACGCCGGCCGTGCGTTGCGCGTTGTGCGCCGGGACGGTTCGGCCCATCCAAGTCCCAACTCGGGCAAGGTGGAGGCCGCTTTCGCTGGTGCCTTCGGGGTTCGCCTCGGCGGCACCAACCGCTACGGGCAGCGGGTGGAGCGGCGTCCGTGCATGGGCGAGGGCGAGACGCCCGGGGTGGAGACTGTTCGGCAGGCGGTGCGCTTGTCCAGGCTGGTCGGGGCGGCGGCGGGCCTTGGCTGCTCCTTGGTTGCCTGGGGGTTGTGGCGATGAGGGGTGGATTGCTCGTTGCGGGAACCTCCTCAGACGCCGGCAAGAGCGTGCTGGTGGCCGGCATCTGCCGCTTGCTCGCGCGTCGCGGCGTGAAGGTCGCGCCCTTCAAGGCACAGAACATGGCGCTCAACTCCGCCGTGACTTTCGAAGGCGCGGAGATCGGTCGGGCCCAGGCTGCGCAGGCGATGGCGGCCGGGATCGAGCCGGAAGTGGCCATGAACCCCGTGCTGCTCAAGCCAACGAGCGACCGGCGCAGCCAGGTTGTGGTGATGGGTCGCCCCGCGGCCGAGATGGACGCCCGTTCCTATCACGAGTTCAAGCCTCGTCTGATGCCGGTCGTGCTGGGAGCGTTGGAGGACTTGAGGTCCAGATTCGACGTCGTTGTGTGCGAAGGAGCGGGAAGCCTCGCCGAGATCAACCTGCGCGAGGGCGACCTGGTGAACATGGGTCTCGCGCGCGAGGCCGGACTGCCGGTGCTGGTGGTCGGAGATATCGACCGGGGCGGGGTGTTCGCGAGCCTGTACGGATCGCTCGCGTTGCTCGATCCGGCCGACCAGTCGCTGGTTGCGGCATTCGTGATCAACAAGTTCCGCGGTGACCGGGACGTGCTGGCGCCGGGCATCGAGCGCATCGCGTCGTTGACCGGACGCCCGGTCCTCGGGGTGCTGCCTTGGATCCGGGGTATGTGGCTGGACTCCGAGGACTCACTTGCTTTGGACGGACCGGGGATCGCGGTGCGGGCTCCCCTGGGCAAGGACCGGATCACGGTTGCGGTGATTCGCCTTCGCTGGATATCCAACTTCACCGATTTCGAGGCGCTCGCATGTGAGCCGGGCGTGTCCGTGCGCTTCACCGACTCACCCGCCGACGTCCTGGACGCGGATCTGGTGGTCCTGCCCGGCACGAAGGCCACGGCCAAAGATCTCGACTGGTTGCGTGCCCGCGGTCTGGACGAGCCTCTTCGGGCACGCGTCGCCGCGGGGCAGCCTCTGCTTGGGATTTGCGGCGGCTACCAGATCCTCGGCCGGCGAGTCGTGGATGAGGTGGAGGGCCGCGTGGGAGAGGTGGAGGGACTGGGTTTGTTGCCGGTGGAAACGGTGTTCGGCGCCGACAAGGTCCTTGCGCGTCCCAGCGGGACTGCCCTGTTCTTCGGTGGAGCGGCGGTCTCCGGGTATGAGATCCGCCACGGCCGGCCGAGACGCATCGGCGGGGAGCCGGTCTTCGAGACGCCCCAAGGCGAAGAGGGATGTCGTGTGGGCGCGGTGGTGGGCACCTCCTGGCACGGCGTCCTGGAATGCGATGAGTTCCGCCGGGCTTTGCTGGGTTGGGTTGCCGGGGTTCGGGGGCTGGATTGGGTCCCGGGGTCGGAGCGGTTCGCCGATCTGCGCGAGCGGCGGTTTGACGCTCTGGCGGATCTGATGGAGAACCACCTTGATTGTGAGGAACTGGAGCGCCTGATCGATGCCGGCCCGCCGGCCGGTCTCCCGATCCTGGCTCCTGCGGGTTCCCCACTCCTTGCACCTGCGGGTGTCCCGTCCGTTCTGTCTGCGGGTGTCCCGTCCGGCCTGCCTGTCGGTTGTCCGCTCCCCCCGCCGGGAGGCTCTCGATGATCCCCACCGCCGCCACCCCGGGGCCCGCCGGCCGGTCTTCCGCTCCTTCTGTCGGGAGGCCCTTGCTGATCTCCACTTCGGGAGTTCGAGGCCAGTGGGGGATCGAATGGTAGAGGTGCTCGTGATTCCCGATGGCGCCTGCGAGGACCCGCGGCTCGGGCCGACGAGCCTGGAGCGGGCGCGCACGCCGGTGCTGGACGGCATCTGCGCGCAGGGGGAAGTGCGCGCCGTGCGCACGATTCCCGCCGGCCTGCCGGCCGGAAGCGAGGTCGGAATACCCGTGCTGCTCGGCATGAACCTTCGCGCGGTCCCATCTCGCGGACTGATCGAAGCCGCCGCGGCAGGTATACGGGTCCCCGGCGAGATGTGGGCTTGGCGGGTGGATGTGCCTCGAGAGGCAACGGCGGAGGTGCTTTCGCACAAGGAGCACGAGCGCTGGGGTCTCACTCACCTGAAGGGGCACCGTTTCCTGGCGATCTCCAAGTCGCCGCCTGCATTGCCCGACTCCTGGCGGGTGTGGCCCACGGGCGTTGCGCTGCCTCGCATTCTGGCCTCGTCGGTGGTGGTGGTGGCCGCGGCAGGTGCCGCGGTTGGGTGCGCCCGTCTACTTGGGGCGCATGTCGTCGTTCCGGCGGGAGGGACTGGGGACACCGACACCGACTACCGGGCGAAGGCTCACGCCGCGCTGGAAGCGTTGGAGGAGTTGGGGGCCCTGGCGACTCCGCAAGCCTCGGCGACTGTGGGTTCCACGTGCAAGGTCGTGGTGCACCTTGGCGGTCCGGACGAGGCGTCCCATCGAGGTGACAGGGCAGAGAAGATCGCGGCGATAGAGGCGATCGACGAGATGATCCTTGCACCGTTGCGAGATGAGGTTCGGCGTCGGGGCGGCATCCTGACTGTCTGTCCCGACCACGGGACGGATCCGGTGACCGGGAGGCACCTCGAACACCCCGTGCCTTGTGTGCGTTGGGGGGCGGGCGTGCGAGCCTCGGGGCCTTTGCGACTGGCCGAGAGTGATCTTCGCGAGGGGGTGCGCGTGTGAGTGATCGGCTGGTCCTGGTCGTCGGAGGCACGCGCTCCGGCAAGAGCGAAGTCGCGGAAGCCTTGGCCCGCAAGGCTTCGGCGCCGGTGGTCTATGTCGCGACGGGTTCGGCCACGGATCCCGAGATGGCCGAGCGAATCGCGCGGCATCGTGATCGCCGCCCGCCCGACTGGAGCACGGTCGAGACGCATGACCCTCACCGGGTGCTGGTGTCCGCAGGCGAGGCGACCATTCTTGTGGACGGCTCGGCGGCCTGGGTCGCCGAACTCATGGGGCAGGAGGGGCTCTGGACCCCGGAAGACGTGGCCGCCTTGGGCCAGGCCGGAGATCGCGGATACGAGCGAGTTCTCGAGCGCATCGAGATCTTTGCCCGCCTGGCCGCGGGAAGGAACGCGGTCACGGTCGTCGTGGCCGAAGAGAGCGGCCTCGGGCTGGTGCCTGAGGGGGCCGGCGTTCGCCGGTACCTCGACCTGGCTGGGGAGGCAACGCAGATCTTGGCTCGGCACGCCGACCGGGTCGTGCTCGTGGTGGCGGGACAGGCGATAGACCTCAAGTGGCCGGAGGGTTCGGCCACGGGAAACCAGGCCGCGCCTTCCAAGTGGTCAACAGACCGTGCTGCTTCGTGGAATTCGGCCCCGACTTCCGAGTGGCCCCCGAGCCAGGCCTTGCCTATCGCTGTCGAGCGAGGTCGGACGCACGCCTCACCGCATGACTCGCCGTCCGAGTTGCGCGTCCACGGAGACACGATGGTTCCCGAGGGCCACCTGGACTTCGCCGTGAACGTGGTGGCTCAACCGATGCCCTCCTGGCTGCGCGAGGAACTGAATGCCGCGCTGGACCGCGCCGACCGCTACCCGGACGAGCAAGCGGCCCTGGTCGCGCTCGCCGGCCTCCACGGCCGCTCGACCGATGAGGTCCTTTGCGTCAATGGAAGCGCCGAGGCGTTCTGGCTGCTGGCTTCCTGCTTGCGCCCCGCGCGAGCCGTCTGCGTTCACCCTTCGTTCACCGAGCCCGAGGCCGCGCTCAGGGCCGCCGGTCATCCCGTCGAGCGCGTGTACCGCGACCCTAAGACCTTCGCGCTGGACATCAAAGCCGTTCCCGACGATGCGGATCTGGTGATGATCTGTAATCCGAACAACCCAACGGGGACGCTCGATTCCGCGGAAACCATTGAGTCCCTTGCCCGTCCTGGGCGCGTGCTGGTCGTGGACGAGGCGTTCATGAGCTTCGCCGTGGGCGAGCGCGAAAGTGTGGCCGCACGCTGTGACCTGTCGGGGTTGGTCGTGGTTCGCAGCCTCACCAAGCTCTGGTCCTGTCCGGGGATCCGGGCGGCCTATCTCTTGGCCGAACCCGAGCTCATCGCTGCTCTGCGCGCTGCGCGCCAGCCCTGGAGTGTCAACTCACTGGCGCTGGCCGCCCTGGTCGCCGTTTCCCGAAACACCGAGACTCAAGCGAGCATCGCGAGGGAAATCGCCGGCGCCCGGCAAGAGCTGATCGAAGCCCTACGCGAGCTGCCCGGTGTTCGTGTGTGGCCCTCGGCAGCCAACTTCCTTCTGCTGCGGGTACCGGATGGTCCCGCCGTGCGCGCAGGGCTCAACGAACGCGGGATAGCCGTTCGCCGCGCCGACACCTTCCCTGGTCTTGGCCCGGACCACCTTCGCATCGCCGTTCGAGGTTGGCAGGACAACCGCCTCTTGGCCACCGCTCTTCGGGAGGTGCTCGAGTGATCGCACATCCAGAGGGCGATGCCGGCTTCCGGGCAAGCGCAGGCCCAAACACCAACGCGGACGGCGAGGGTACGCCGGGCATCAGCCTGATCGGCGATCGCCTCGTCGTGGATCTTGGTTTCCCTCAGCGGTGCCTTTCCTCCGCTGTGCTGGGCGGAGGGCTTGGGTGGGTGAGGACCTGGATCAACGCGCAGGTTCGGCATGGCTACTCGCGAACCGACCCGCGTCGGCACCTCCAGGAGATCGCCCGTGACCTCGCTGCCGGCGAGCCCGTGGTCGGGATGCTGACGGCTGCTTGCGTGGACCGCTACCAGATCGCTGGGTCCGGGTCCGCCTGGGCCGTGGCGACCGTTGGGGGACTTCTGACTCACGGTCTGGCTGCCGGTGCCGCGCCGATGGAAGAGCCCGGGACCAGCGTGCCGCGGGTGTCGACGGATCTTGTCGGAACGATCAATATTCTGGCCCTCGTGGACCGGCCGCTGACCGATGAAGCGCTTGCGGGCGCGCTGATCACGGTGGTGGAGGCCAAGGCGCGCGCGCTGGCGACCGCGAGAATTCCCGCAATCGGAGCGGAGGGATACGCCACCGGCACACCCACGGATTCGGTGTGTGTGGCGTGCCCTCCGGGGGAAAACGTGTGCTTCGCCGGTCCCGCGACGCCGGTGGGAAACGACTTGGGGCGGGCCGTCTATGAGGCGGTACTGGCGGGCGCGCTCGACGAGGTGGCCCGGTCCGCCTCCGCGGGAGATGTCCGATGACCTGTCGTCAAGAAAGGAGATCCGTCAGGTGAGTAACGACGGACTCAGGCAGGCTGGCGGTGCAGTGGCGGTAGTGGCGTCTAGGAAGGAGATCAATCACGTGAGTTTCGAGGACACGATCAAGGAGCTTGTCGCATCGGTGGTTCCAGCCGATCCGGAAGCGGCCGCCGCGGCGGCCGAGCGCCACGACCAGCTCACCAAGCCGAAGGGGAGTCTGGGTGAGCTCGAGGCAATAGGGATTCGCCTGGCCGCCATGGCCGGGCGCTCTCCCGCTCCGATCCCCCGGAGGCCGGCCGTGGTGGTCGCGGCGGGAGATCACGGCGTGCTGGCACAGGGCGTGTCGCCCTGGCCCAAGGAAGTGACCGCCTCCATGGTCGCCGGCTTCTGTGCGAACCACGCGGCCGTCAACGCGCTGGCGGGCGTGGTGGGAGCCGAGGTGACGGTTCTCGACGTCGGGGTTGCCTCGGACTTGCCGGAGCACCCCCGGCTGCGCCGGATGAAGGTGCGCTTGGGAACCGGCGACCTCTCGGAGACCGCGGCCATGAGCAGGGAGGAGGCCGCCCAGGCCGTGCTCGCGGGAGCGAGCGTCGCCAAAGACCTCATTGCCGGCGGCGCCGATCTGCTTTGCCCCGGGGACATGGGCATCGGCAACACCACTCCCTCCGCGTGTCTCATCGCGGCCTTCGCCGGGCGTTCGCCGGAGGAGGTCACGGGGAGGGGGACCGGGATCGACGACGAGGCTTGGGCGCTCAAGGTCAAGGTCGTCGAGCGGGCACTGGAGGTCCACGATCCCGATACCTCCGACCCTCTCGGGGTGCTCGCGGCCCTTGGAGGCCTGGAGCATGCGGCCATTGCCGGAGTGATCCTGGCCGGGGCGGCCGCGCGAGTACCCGTGGTCCTGGACGGGGTCAACACCGATGCCGCCGCGCTGGTGGCCTGCTCGCTGTGTCCCAACGCGGTCGGATACCTCATTGCCGGACACCTCTCGGTGGAGCCGGGTGCGCGCGTGGCGCTGGAGAAGTTGAAGTTGAAGCCCTTAGTGGATCTGGGAATGCGGCTGGGTGAGGGTACGGGCGCTCTGCTTGCGGTGCCCATCGTGCGCGCGGCCGCGGCGGCGCTCGCGGAGATGGCGACCTTCGAGGAGGCGGGTATCCCCACGTGATCGAGGCGCTGGCTTTCCTGACGATCCTTCCCGCCCGAGCGCGGGCCCGGTCGCCCGGCCGCGGCGCTCTACTGGCGTTCCCTTTGGTCGGGCTGCTCGTGGGAGGGGCGTGGGCTGGCACGGCGTGGGGGGCAAGGAGCGTGTGGGGAGCGCTTGCCGCGGCGGGACTGGTCATGTTGGTGGACCTGCTGATCACGGGCGGGTTGCACCTGGACGCGCTGGCCGACCTCGTGGACGGGCTGGCCAGTCGCAGGCCGGCCGCCGAAGCGGTCGCGATCATGCGGGACTCTCGCATCGGCGCCGTCGGCGCGGCGGGACTGGGCGTGGCGCTCTTGCTGCGGTTCGCCTTCGTCGCTTCGCTGGTGACCGCCGGGAAGTGGGGCGCTGTGGTGCTGGTGCCGGTGGCGGGGCGCTTCGCGATGGTGTGGGTGATGACCCGATCGAGGAGCGTTTCGGATGTTTCCCTGGCTTCGGGTCCATGCGCGGCGGCCACGCCCGGCGTGGGGATTGGAGCGGGAGTGGGGGCCCTGGTGCTCGGAGGGCTCATCGGATGGTGGCCGGGCATCGCGGCGATGGCACTGGCCGGTGTTTCCGCGGAGGTGTGCGCCGCGTTCTTCCGGCGCCGCTTCGGCGCCCTCGTGGGCGACACGATCGGTGCGGCGGGCTCGCTTGCCGAGCTTCTTACTCTCGCATTCCTGTCGGCAGTCGTTGTCTGAGTCGGTTGGTCTGAGTCGGTTGGTCTGAGTCGGTTGGTCTGAGTCGGTTGGTCTGAGTCGGTTGGTCTGAGTCGGTTGGTCTGAGTCGGGCGCGCATGGCCCGCAGGCCTTGAATAGAAGGGCAGGAAGCGTGAAGAAGAAGCTCATCCTGGCTGCCATCGTCATCGCCGCCGTCGCGGCGAGCGTGGGCGGCAAAGCACTGGTCTCTCGCAACGCTTCGGATGGCGAGGCCCCCTCAGCGTCCGCCTCCTCCACGCCCAACTACAACCGTATCGTGTCCCTGGCGCCCAACATCACCGAGGTGCTGTTCGAGTTGGGCCTCGGGAACAAGGTCGTGGGAGTCACCACCTACTGCCTCTACCCGCCGGCGGCACGCGATCTGCCAGAGGTCGGCGGATACAGCACTCCCAACTACGAAGCGATTGCGGCCCTGAATGCGGATCTCGTGGTGATGGGTCCGGAGCACGAGGAGGCGAAACAGAAGCTGGCAACCCTGGGCATCGAAACCCTGACGGTGAGGTACTCGTCGGTCGCCGAGATCCTGGATTCGATCAGGACCATCGGCCAAAGCACCGGCGTGCAGCAGAAGGCAAAGGGGATCCTGGCCGACATTAGAGAGAAGATCGAGGGGATACGCGAGCGGACCGAGGACCTGCCTCGGCCGCGAACCATGATCTCGATAGGCCGGGGGATGGGATCAGGCACGCTGAAAGAGGTCTACGTAGCCGGCCCCGACACCTTCTACGACGATCTGGTCGACATCGCCGGCGGCGTGAACGCCTACCAGGGCGGAGCCGCGCAGTATCCGAGCGTATCCGCGGAGGGGATTCTCCGCTGGAACCCGCAAGTGATCATCGACGTCGTACCGGAACTCAAGGACAAGGGTTGGACCAAAGACAGGGTGTTGAAGGAGTGGAGGGACGTCGCGGCCGTTGACGCGGTGAAGAACGGTCAGGTCAGCATCCTGGACGAGGAGTACGTGGCCATTCCGGGGCCTCGCTTCGTGCTCACCCTCGAGCTGATCGCCCGGGCCATTCACCCCGAGGTCGACTGGGGGTCGTAGTGGGCTCGCCTTCCATCGAGGTGCGCGGGTTCTCTCTCGAACTCGGCGGAAAGCCAATCCTCCGGGACGTGTCGCTTCGTGTCGAGCCGGGGGACTTCGTCTCGGTCATCGGTCCGAACGGCGCGGGCAAGACGACGCTGCTCAAGTGCCTGGACCGCATGCTCCATGGCGGCACGGGGACGATCGCCATCAAGGGCAAACCGCTGGCGGCTTACCGGCAGAGGGATCTGGCCAAGGCGATCAGTTACGTTCCGCAGGCCGATGGGCGGTCGTTGCCGTTCACCGTGATGGAGTTCGTGCTCATGGGTCGCTATCCGCACTTGAGCCCGTTTTCCTCGATAGGCGAGATCGACCGGCAGGCGGCCCGTCATGCCCTGGACCTGGTCGGAGCGCGTGGCTTCGCCGAACGTGGGCTCGGCACGCTCAGTGGAGGGGAGCGCCAGAAGGTCTTCATCGCCGCCGCTCTGGCTCAGGACGCCGAGATCCTGCTGCTCGACGAGCCGACCACATTCCTGGATCCCAAGCACCAGGCCGAGATCCACGGGATCCTGCGGCGGTTGAACCGGGAGCAGGGCCTGACGATCCTCGCGACAACTCACGACATCAACAGCGCCGCCATGACGAGCGAGCGAGTGCTCGCTCTGAAAGAGGGCTCCGTCGCTTTCTGCGGGACGCCACACGAGATGATGACCGCCAGCACGCTCGAGCGGATATACGGCAAGCCGTTCGTCTTCGTTGCTCACCCGCAGACGGGGCAGCAGGTCGTGGTACCCGAGGGGGCGACGTGCTGACCAGGAAGGCCGCGGTCTTGACGGGGCTGGCCGTCCTGGCCGTAGTCGTGATCGCTTTCGGCGCTGCCATCGGAGGCAGATTCATCTCGGTGCTGAAGGTCCTTGGGTCCACGCTGCCGCCGATGGAGTCGGAGATCTTCTGGAAGATACGAGTCCCCAGGGTGTGCACAGCTTTCCTGGCAGGCTCGGGTCTGGCCCTGAGTGGGATGGCCTTCCAGGCGCTCTTCCGCAACGCACTTGCCGAACCCTTCACCTTGGGGGTGGCGAGCGGGGCTTCCTTTGGGGCGGCCCTGTACGTGCGCTTTGGAGTTCCCTTCGCCGTGCTCGGCGTTTCCGGCACCTCGATGTGCGCGTTTCTGGGGGCCGCGCTCGCCATTTCGCTCGTTTACGGGCTGAGCAAGGCGAGAAAGGGGTTGTCTGCGGCAAGCATGCTGCTCGCGGGTGTGGCGGTGAGCTACTCGTTCTCCAGCGCGATCCTCTTCACCCAGTACGTCAGCAGCCCGACCCATTCACTTCAGATCCTGCGCTGGGTGATGGGCGGGTTGGAGGTGGTGGGCTTCCGGACGGTGCTGGACATGCTGCCGTTCGTTCTCATCGGCAGTGCCGTCATCGTCTACCTCACCCATGAGCTCAACCTGCTGTCGACCGGAGAGGACCTGGCCACGAGTCGGGGAGTCGACGTCAAGAGGGTCAAGCGCCTGTTGTTCCTCGCGACCTCCCTTATGGTCGGCGGGATCGTCTCGTTCTGTGGGCCGATCGGGTTCGTGGGCTTGATGGCGCCCCATATGTGCCGGATGGTCATCGGCTCGGATCACCGCTATCTCGCACCGGCGTCGATTCTGTTCGGGGGGATCTTCTTGACGTTGTGCGACATGCTCGCCCGAGTCGTGATTGCTCCCGCCGAGATACCGGTGGGTGTCGTGACGGCGCTACTGGGGGGTCCGTTCTTCCTCTGGCTGCTCTTGACCGGCTCGTCGGAGAGAAGCATCGCGTAGCCAGCGAAGCGCGCCTTCGTCAGAGGGGGAGGGAACTAGAGGCCGAATGAGCCTGCCGTGGCCGCACGGGCGCGATGAGCCAGCATGAGGACTCCGAGGCCCAGGGCCTCGAAGCTCGGATGGTCCTTGATCCCTCCGAGGAAACGGCGGTATGAGCCTTCCATGATGATGGCGATCTTCCAACCGGCAAGCGCGACGTACCAAGGGATATCGGCGCAAGGCAAGCCACTGGACTCGGCGTAGCGGGCAAGCAGCTCGGCTCTGCGAGGAAAGCCCTCCATTGAGGTGACCGTCGGCAGCGGTACCTCGAAGCCGGCATCATCGGGATCCGCCCAGAAGTAAAGCATCCATCCGAGGTCGACCAGGGGATCGCCCAGCGTGGACATCTCCCAGTCCACGATGGCCAGAAGAGTTGCCGGTGAGGTGGGCGCGAAGATGACGTTGTCGAGCTTGTAGTCGCCGTGGACGATGGTTGGCTTCTGTTCTTCGGGCAGGTTGTCCGCCAGCCAGACACCGACCTCTTCGATATCGGGGACGTCCCGGAAGCGGGCCCGGTCCCAGAGTTGGCGCATCCGCTGAAGCTGCCGCTCCAGGTAGCCTTCAGGCTTTCCGAATCCCTCCAGGCCCACCGCTCGATAGTCCACTTGGTGAAGGGACACGAGCGTGTTGAGCAGCAGCTCTCCCATGCGCCACCTATCCTCGAGACCGGCCAGGGCCCCCGGCAACTCCCCCCGGACGACCAGGCCCCGCACCTCCTCCATCAGGTAGAAGGGCGCGCCGATGACCGTCTTGTCCTCGCACACGGCCAGGGGAGTCGGCACTCGCACGGGTGCGCCGGAGCCGGCGAGAGCTCGCATCACCCGGTACTCGCGCGTGACGTCGAAAGCCGTTGGCGGTAGATCGCCTCTGGGCGGGCGGCGCAGCACGACTCTCCACGAGTCGCCCTCGACAAGGAAGGTCAGGCACGACTGGCCCTCGCCCAAGCGCTGTATTCGGAACGGGCCGGCGAACTGCGGGAGATTGTCTCGGAGGTAGAGGCCAAGCCGTTGCGGATCAACGGCGGCCGTGATGGCGTCGGGAGTTTCGTTCGTCGGTGTCATGCGCAGCGCCCGTCCTCGTGGTCTTGTCTCTCACGCCCCGGCGGGGGGCAGATAGCGGCGCAGCTCGCGCCGGGCGATCACCATCTTGTGGACCTCATCGGGACCGTCGGCGATGTGCAGCGTGCGAGCCGCCGCGTACATCGCGGCAAGCGGCACGTCGTTACACACTCCGGCTCCGCCGAACACCTGGATGGCGCGATCGATCACGGTCGTGGCGAGCCGTGGAGCGGCCACCTTGATGGCCGAGATCTCGATCCGTGCTCCCTTGTTACCGACGGTGTCCATCAGCCAAGCGGTCTTGAGGACGAGCAGGCGGACCTGCTCGATCATCATCCTCGCCTCCGCGATCCAGTCCTGGATGACTCCCTGGCGGGCAAGTTCCTTGCCGAAGGCGACACGGGAAATCGCCCTCTGGCACATCAGGTCGAAGGCCCGCTCGGCCATGCCGACGCAGCGCATGCAGTGGTGGATTCGGCCCGGGCCAAGGCGCTCCTGGGCGATCGCGAATCCGCTGCCCTCTTCGCCGAGGAGGTTTGACACCGGCACGCGAACGTCCTGGTAGTCGTACTCGGCATCGTTGCCCATGGACTCGAACCCGAACACCGGCAGGTTCCGTACCAGCTTCACCCCGGGCGCGTCCATGGGAACCAGGATCATGCTCTGGCGGTGGTAGAAATCGGCGTCCGGGTTCGTGACACCCATGAAGATGGACACCTTGGCGCGGTCACTCGCCCCGCCGCTGGACCACCACTTGCGGCCGTTGATGACGTAGTGGTCCCCGTCGCGCTCGATCCGGGAGTGGATGTTCGTGGCGTCGGAGGATGCGACGTCCGGCTCGGTCATCGCGAAGCACGACCGGATCTCGCCGTTCAGCAGGGGAGTCAGCCACCGCTGCTGCTGTTCGGGGGTGCCGAACTCCGCGAGGATTTCCATGTTGCCGGTGTCGGGGGCCGAGCAGTTCAGGGCCTCCGAGGCGATCAAGCACCGGCCGGTGATCTCGGCCAGCGGCGCATACTCCAGGTTGGTGAGCCCGGCTCCCCACTTGGGGTTGGGTAGGAACAGGTTCCACAGGCCGCGTTTGCGTGCCTCTGCCTTCAACTCCTCCATGATGGGCGGGTAGGAGTGCGGGTCGCCGGACGCCGTGATCTGGTCGAAGTAGGTTCTCTCCGCCGGGTAGATGTGGCTATCCATGAACTCGAGCAGACGGGCTCGCAGTTCCTCGACCTTGGCGCTGTACGCAAACTCCATCGTCGCCCCCTCACCTGTCGCGCTGCCGGGAATGTCGTGACGGCAGGATACCTGCAGCCGGCCCCAAGTGTCCTCCGCTCGCCGCAGTATCAGCGCCGCGCGCGCGGTCGGCCATGTGCGGCGGGATCCGCCCCGCGCCTGGGGTCGGTCGCTTGCGGAGGCGTCGGCGTGGGCAATCGCCGCTACGGATTGACGTTCGAGTGAGCGCCGATTGTCGTGCGGTTACCGGGTCAGGGCGTCGTGCCCGGTGATGTCCTTGCCGACCACCATCGTGTGCACGTTCCAGGCACCCTCGTAGGTGTCCACCGCGACATCGACTACTACGCCTCTCAACGGGCCGGCACAATCAGTAGCACCTTGGCGCCGCCTGTCTGGCCGATGTCCAATCGCAGACCCTGCCTGAGCTCCTCGGAGGTAGCCCTTCCCACGGTCCGGCCGGTGGGCGCCTCCAAGAGGTCGAAGACGAGTCCCCGTGGGACGTTTCGCAAAGCCACGCTGACCGAGGATCTCCCGTCGTCCTGCCGGAAAGCCAGCAACGCGCCGCGCCCGGCCTCGGGATCCCACGACTGGAATGCGGTCCAGCCACCGGCGAGCGGATCCTCCAGCAACGGATAGACGACCCCGTCCAGGAGATCCCGATGGGTCTTGGCGAAGTCCACCCATGGCCGGGCCGCGTCGATCACTTCGGGGGGCAGGGAACGCAGATCACTGAAGAACGTGGCATGTGAGAGCAGCGACGCCGCCATGAGCGTGCCGACGGGATACCTCTGATATACCCCGCCGCCCAGCACGTGCTGGCCTATCGCGGAAGCCGGAACCCAGGGGCTCAGGTTCCAAAGGTTGTGCAGCAGGCTCCTGGGCTCGGGCGTCCCGTTCTGGAACCAGGTCGGCCCGCGGCTGACCGACTCGAAGGGGAACAGCCGGTAGTCGTTGGTCTCGTCTATCTGGAAGGTGACCTGCGGGTAGTCGGCTCCCAGGCGGTCGAGCATCGCGACGAACGCGTCGTGAAGGTCGTAGAAGTCGCCCTGTCCGGCACAGTCCAGCCAGGCCAGGAAGTCGAACTTGAAGTAGGTCACGCCCCATTGCTCGATCGCCCGCCGGATGCGGCTTTCCACCCAGGGAAGGGCGGCCGCGCTCCACTGGCCGATGCCGGCCTCGTTGGAGCTCGAATCCGGCTGGAAGGCGTTGTAGAGGGCCAAGCCGTGCCCGACCGGCGCACAGGCCCAGTCGGGGTGCTGCTGGTAGGTCTGCGAATTCGGGTTGAAATGAAGTGGGCTCATCCAAAGTCCCAGCTTCATCGGCGCGATCGCCTGCCTGACCGCTCCGAAGGAATCATCCGGGAACCGCGGAGCGAACTTCGATCCCGGCACGCCGTCCCACCGGGGTTCCGGGTGGGCCGGCGAGTCGGGGTCCCAATCGCCCGAGATCGCCTGCCAGCCATCGTCCAGGACGAAAGTCTCGACGCCGAGACGACGGGCCACCGGCGCGACGTTGAGAATCGTCGCGTAGTCGAGGTCGTCTTTGGCGCCGGTTGAGATGCGGTCCTGGTCTGTGCCGTTGGAGTTGAAGACCAGACCGTGCTCGTAGTTTCCCTGCTGATGACCCGTAAGGTACTGATGGAACTGCCAGGCCTCGTCACCATCGCCGTTGCCCAAGCCGACGAAGACCGGCTCCAGGGGGAAAGGCCGCCCCGGAAGCACGAGGCGGAAACGGCCGGCCTGGCCGGCCGGATTCTCGACGTGGCCCTGCTCCTCGAAGGGCCCGAGGTCCAGGACGTCCCAGGCATAGTCCACGGAGACGCGCGCGACCGACCCGTCGTAGGCGGCCCGCGAAGAAGGCAGGTCGTTGCGCTCCAGGACAAGGAACGCACTTCGCTCGCCATTGGCGGCCGACACCCACTGCGCCGGCCCTTCCACGGACTCACCCACGCCGGCGGTGCGAGTCTCGCGCCACGTTCCCGCATGCGGATCGCCTATGGCCAATTGCGGCCCAGTCCACCCCGGCTCTCGCCAGTCCGCGCCCGCGCGGAAGGCGTGGATCGTCGGAACCGCCGGACCGGTTGCCACCTCCTCCAGAGAAGCGCGATTCAACGCCAGCGGCACAGTTGAGTGCAGAACGGTCTGGGTGCGAAAGCCAGCGACTCCGCCGTAGGCCTCGACAATCCTTTCGACCTTGAGCACACCCGCCGCCTCGGCACCGGAGAGATCCAGCCCCATCCTCACTCGCAGACCGCTGGGCACTTGCTCCACCGCCACACTGGACGCTACGAACGAATCGCTTCCGATCTCGAGGCCGCCCAGGGTCAGGGAGAAGTCGCGGTGGCTCACTCCAGCCACGCGGTCGTGGCCCCGGCGATCCAGGATGCTTGTAGTCATGAATGGCGAGCGGCTCCACCCGCGCTCCGAGAGGGAGTTGCGAACCATGACCTCGGAGTTGGTCACCGAGACCCGTACGCTTCCCGCTCGGTACTCTCCCACTCCGGAGCCGTTGCCAGCCTTGGCCTGCGACCCGGCCGCCCCGCTGCCCGACGGGTAGCCCAGGTTGCCCTCACTACTCGGACGCAATGCTGTTAGCGAGCTGTCCAGATCCTCGGCCGCGCCATTCAACGCCGCGCTCGCCGCTGCGGTCCTGGGGGCGGCTTTCGAACGCCGAGGCGGACCGGCCAGCGTCGGCGTCACGCCCCCGGCAAGAAGGCAAAGGATCGCTCCCACGGCGATCCCCGGCCGCGCGAAGCGGACCATCTTCGGGTGCAAGCGCATGTATTCCACTCCCTTCTCGAATCGGCCATGAATGCCCAATTGCCTGTGGCTACCTGAGGGGCGACTACCTGAGGGGCCGCCGCTCTACCCGATGACGACCTGCGATGTCCCGGCCGAAAGCTGAACGGACAGCACCCCGCCCTCGAGCGTCGCCGTCACCACCGACCCGCCGACCCTGACCGCCGGCGCCGAAGCCCAATTCCCAGAGAGGCGAAGCGTCATCGCGGAATCCGTCGTGACCGAACCCGTGATGGTCTTGGCCGTGCTGATGCGCATGCGTGCCAGATCAAGAAGCACCCGGCTGGTCCCGGAAACCGTCACCTCGAAGCCATTGGAGAGCGTGGGAGTCGTGGCCAACGGGTCGGCCATCCAGGTCTGACCCGTCATCACGTAGGGACCGACCTGGCCGATGGAGGCGGGCCCGCCTGCTTCGGGTAGCACGAGCACCGGCGCCTCGGGAATGGCGAGGGAACGGCCGTCGAACGTGGCCCTACCGCTCTGCCCGTCTTTGGGGGTCAGCTCGCTCATCCAGTAGGCGTGGTCGAAGTCGAAGCTGAGACCCACGAACGGGTTCTCCTGCGATGGCCCGGTCTCAACGGTGCGCTCGAACGGCATATCCCGGACGTAGGTCACACGAGGCGGGTTGGCGTCCCGGCGGAAACCGGCCAGGTAGCGAACCCCTTCTGCCCACTCGTCGAGCACCGGATGCGTGTAGTGCTCGTACGTTGGGAACAGGTAGTAGCGATACCGGTAGCCCAGCTCCCGCAGCTCTTCGACCTGGAGAGTCACGCCCGTCACCGGTACCAGCTCGTCGATGACGCCCTGGTATATGGCCATGGGGACGTTTCGTAGGTTCGGCAACAACTTCAAGGTGTGCTGGGTTCTGGCGTCACCGCCGTTGGCCTGCACGTAGCAGAAGGAGTAGTCGTCGTAGCGGTAGTCGTCGCATCCCTCGAAGTCCGCCCCGGTCCAGGCGCCCTGAGTCAGCGGCCCTTCCACGGGGTAGGCGGCGGCGAACTTGTCCGGGTAGAGAGTGCTGAAAAGCCAAGACGCCCAGCCGCCCATGGAGTGACCGGCTACGTACACGCGGTCCGGATCGATGGATACCGTACGGAATACGTCGTCCCACACCTGCAGAACGTCGGCCATGCCCTTGCCGACGTACCAACTGGACGAGCCCCGACCGCGGGGGGACACGACCACACCGTTCAGACCCTCCCCCAGGTCGCGCAGGATCCTGGGCGACATGGTCGCCGCTGAGTGCGCCTCGCCTCCACGCCAGTGCATCCAGAAGGCCGCCGGCACGGGCGTCCCCTCCTTGTAGGAGGAGGGTAGGTACAGGCCATAGTGCTGAAGGATGCCGTTGCGGCTCGACTCCGAGGAGATGGTCTCGGAAGAGGTGAAGATCCGGTCATGGTAGCCGGGCCCAGGGCGATAGACCTCGTTGATGCCTCGATCGAGGTTCTTAGTGTCTACCTCCGCGAAGAAGGGGTCGATGGTCCGGTCGTAGAGAGCAAAGGCCTGTTGCTTGTCGAACCAGACACGCACCGGCTCAGAGGTGCGGAAGGCGACGTTTGCCAGGTTGGCGGCGAGCCCGGCCAAGGCTGCGAATCCACGAGAGACGGGGTCGAAGCGCCCCGCGCCGAGCGCGATGGAAAGCTTGTGGTTCTTGCTTTCGAGAAGCGACCGCGGCAAGGCTGCTTCGATCGCGTTGGTCCAGCCGCTCGGGTTGACCGCCACATTGATAGGAGTCTCGACGCCGGTCACGAGGTCCACGGCGCGGCCAGCCCCCGCGGCCAGTAGGACGGCCACATCGGCTCGCCGGGTGAGGATTCCGCTGTTGAAGGGGACCTCCCTCGGCACGTCATTGACGACTCCGGCCGCCGCACCCTCCTCCGCGCTCTGCGCAACGGCCTGACTGCTTCCTTTGCCGGCTTGGCCCTGTCCGTTGCCCTGGCCCTTTGCCTTGCCCGACTCCACAAGAAGCAGCAACGCCGTGTCCGACTGAGACCTCATCGTCGTCGTTCGAGCCAGCACATATACGTAGCCCGGATCAGCGGCCACGCGCACCTCGGTCAGGTCCGCGACGTCCTGCAGATCGGCGTCACCATACTGCTCCTCTGCCGCCAGGGCGTCCGGAGCGGGGAACCCGAACTCCCCGGGGAGGTTGGCCTGGAATATCGGCTCCAGCCGGTATGTCTCGGGGACGGCCTCCGCCAAAGGATCCAGGTTTGCGTCGCGGTCCACATCTTTGCCGTCGTCCGCTCCGCAAGCGTCGAAGATGTGATCCGTGTAGACGTACTCGCCGCGGGAGTACGCGGCCGTCCCGCCGAATCCGGTCGCGGTGCCGACCCAGTCGCCCGTCTGCCCGTCGACCACGTGGCTGGCCGGCCGCGCCGGCTTGGCCTCGCGCTCGACCTTGCCGGACCCGTTCGCGGTACCGGGATGGAGAAACGGGAGCTCCAACGAAGAGCCGGCCAAGCCCGCGGCCCCGGAGCTCGAGGCGGCCCCAGTGCGGGGCGCCGAACTTGCTGCCACCACAAGCCCTAGGACCATCGCGGTAGCGGCCACAATCGCGGTGGTTACTCTCATCCGCCCGCGTGAGGATCGGACAATGCGCATGCTGGGACCCCCCTCGTGCTGTCCGCGCTGCCAAGCGGAACCAGGTCGAACAGGACGATGTTCGTCGGAAGCTTCGACGGGCCGGCCCGATTGCCTGCTTTTGGCCATGACTTTGTCGGGAGGAAGGGAAGCGGCCCCGGCCGTCGAATAGCTAACGGGACCGGCCGTGCGGCGTGGGCATGTTTCCAGTTTCCAGCCCGTGCCGCGGAGTGTCGCCGAAGGTACGTGCCAACCGCTCACCCTCGACCACTGACTCTAAGGAGCAGACGATGTCTCGATCTCGCGCCCCCATCGCCGCACTGGCCGCACTCACGGCCTTGAGCATCGCGGCCGGAGCAATCGCCGCCTCGGGTCTACCCGGGCCGACGACTACGGCCGGCAAGTCGGCTTCTCTACGGGACGTCGTTTCGGGAGGGCAAGCCCAGACGGCCAGACTCGCCACGGGCCAACCCTCTGACGGCGGGGGGACGACCTCCGCAAAGGGCAACGGTGACGGCAAGGGCAGCGGGGGCTCAGACAAGCCCAAGCCGGACAAGCAGCACTACCTGGTGGGCGCGGCGGTCCAATCCATCAACCCGACCCAGGCGATGATCAATTCCCACCGCGTCTTCCTCGGCGGGTACGGCTTCTCATCGGGCCAGGTCGCGAACGCGATAGAGCCGCCGATCAGCTACGCGCAGGGCCGATACGCCACGGGAATCCTCAACAACGGCGAGGGCGGAGCGGGGCTGTACGCCCGGGCCATCGCGATAGCCGACGGTGAACGCGCAATCGTGTTGGCCCAGGTCGACACGCAGGGCATGTTCACCGCCTACAAGCAAGGCCCCTTCGGGCTCATCGACATCCGCCGCGACGCGGCCGACAAGATCGCCAAGTTGGCCAAGGCCCAGGAGGATGCCGACCACGACAAGCCGGGCAAGGGCCAGGGAAAGGACAAGGCCAAGCCGCTGCCCAAGGCCGGCGCCGGGGCCATCCTGGTTGGTGCCAACCACAGCCACGGCGGTCCCGACACGTTGGGCGTGTGGGGCGGGGTGCCGACGGAGTACCTGAAGCTCATCCATGATCGGACCGTGGACGCCATAATTGAGGCCTGGGAAGCGCTTCAGCCGGTGGAGCTCCGCTACGGCATCGCGGGCGGACGGGAACTTCTCTCCAACCAGTTCGGCGACGACCCCGTCAATCAAGAAGTGGACTCGGACGTGCGGGTCCTGCAAGCCATAGACCAGGAAACCGATGAGGTCGTCGTCACCTACGTCAACTTCTCGGGCCACCCCACCGTTCTCGGCGGCGACAACACCAAAGCCACCTCGGACTACACCGGCGTGCTCTCGGAGATGGTAGCCGGGACATACGGAGGGGTCGGCTTTGAGCAGGTAGCCACCCTGGGCCGCACGCAGCCGGCCGACCGGAACTGTCCCGACGATACCAAGAGCGGCGAGGCGGCCGACTTGTGCCGCCTCCAGGAGTACGCAGAACGCGTGCTGGTGAAAGTGCAAGACGCGGTGAACCATTCCACGCCCATCGAAGGCAAGCCCGTGGTGGAGCTGCACTCCTACCTCATGGAGGAGCCCGCCACCAGCCCCGTGCTGCTCGGGCTTGCCTATGGCGGCCAGGCGATCGGGGCGCCGATCATGCGCTCGATCCTGCCGCCGTGGTTCGTGGGAAACACCGTGGGCACCATTTCCTACTCCGGGCGCATCGGGGACATCCTGCTCTCCGGGGGCCCCGGCGAGATGTACCCGCAGATAGTCAAGAAGGTGCGCGACATCGTTCCGGCCCGCGGGTACATCAATCTCGGGCTGGCCGGTGACTGCCTGGGCTACATCATCGGGCCGGTCGAGGCCTACCCGGAGCCGATCCGCAAGTCGTTCTTCGACGACAGCGCCGACTGCGGGCCGCTCGGCTGCCCGAGCCCCATCGACAACGACAACTACCTGTTCAACGTGGGGCACGACCTGGGAGAGCGTCTGACGTGCTCGCTGTTGCGAGGAGCCGGCGAGGTAATGGCCGGGGACTCGCAGACCTACTGGAGCCAATACGAGCGCTGCCCGCTGTTCGCGACGGACCTGGTCATCCCGGCCGAGTTCGACCTCAATGCGCCGGCCTCACCAGACTTGTCGGGAGTGCTGGAGTAGAGGGCTTGACCCGGTCTCGCGGACAGCTCGGTTGGCCATCTCGAATGGGCCGATCGTTAGCCATCCTGTTCGGGTCGACAGCGCCAGGTTGTGCCGATCACGGCTCTTGGTGACATCTCGGAGGCTGCCTCCGTCTGGAGGCCGCAGGAGGAGGTCCCGTCGGGTAACGAAGTCGGGCGGCGCGCTCGGATAGCGCGCTCGGAGGGGGGAGACGGTGCGAAGCAGGAAGCGACCTCACGCAGCGACCTTCTTCCCGCGTGCCGCGGCTTCTCTGTCGGCAATGACGCTGGCGCTGAGCGCATGTGGTGCCCGCTGGTCGGGAGACCAGGAAGTGCGAGACATCTCCCGTGGGCAGCAGGCCCCTCTGCGCGGCTTTGCTTCCGGTGAGTCGTCCGGAGTCTCCGGAGGAGAAACCCCGGCCGGTGTGGGCACCCTGCTTTCCCCGGCGCCGGGACAGACGGCAAGGACCCCGAGTGCCGCTTCGTCCGATAGGACCGGCCAGCCCACCAAACAGGGCTCCGGAGGCACGTTTGACCCCGGCCCCCACCCGGGTGTGACTGACACGGAAATCACCGCGTGCACCCTGGTCCCACTGACCGGCGCAGCCCCGGTTCCCACCACTTGGGACAAGGGCGCGAGCCTGTACTGGGACTACCTCAACAAACGGGGTGGGGTCTACGGCCGGAAAGTCAGACTGGTCGTGAAGGACACGGGCTCGGATGCGGCCACGGCTCTGGCACGGGCCCGCGAGTGCATCAATGAGCAGACCTTCGGGTTCACCGTGCTGGACAGGCTCGAAGTGTCAAGTACGGTTGGGCGCTTCTTGAACGACCAGGGCATCCCGCACGTCCTGATTCAGGCACCGGCAACCTCGGCGACGGACCCGGGCTCGGACCAGGTCAACACCTTCGGAATCACGATCGACCACCGGGCGCAGGGGCGGTTGATCGCCGATTACTTCACCACGGGGGACCTGGCCGGGAAGAGGTATGCATACGTGCGTGAGAACGTGCCGGACCTGGTGCCCTCGGTGGAAGCATTCAAGGCTCGGCTTCGACAGCGGGGTGGCAACTTGGTCGCCGAGGACGCGGTCGATGGTCAAGGAAACGACTTCTCCTCGACCGTGCTCAAGCTCAAACAGGCCAAAGCGGATGTGGTGTGGTTCTACGGAGCGCCCACGCCGTTGATCATGCTCGCTCAGCAGTCGCAGGCGGCTGCATACCATCCGATCTGGTTTGGCAACTCCATCTCCTGGAACTTCGACGTGGTTGCTCAGGTCGGGAATGCGAGCGGGGCCTTGAATGGAGCGCGCGCATTCTCTCCCTGGGTTGCCCTGTCCACTCCCGCTGCCGATGACTACAAGGCCGCCTACCGCGAGTTCTACCCCAATGAGACCGCCGACGATATCGGCCTGGCGGGCTGGGGTGTCGGAGAAGTCGTGCACGCGGCCCTGCTCACCGCGGGCCGGAGTCTTGGCCGCAACACGATGCGGTCGGCCCTTCAGTCTCTGAATACCACGCCCAAGACGTGGAGTCCGGAGCGCTTCGGGCCCGGCGTTCGGGTGGGGTCGAACTCAGTCGTGGAGTTCCGCATAGATGGGAGCCATTGGGACCAGGTCGGCACTTTCAGGAGCTCTTTCTAGCTTGCCCGGCAAGCGCGCGCGAGGACTTCCGACCCTAGCTCACGGGCAGCAAACAGGTGGCAGGCTGTATAGAATCCGCTTGCCCGGCCGGAGGAGCGACGTGGGACCGTACCGCCTGTCCATCGTATTGCCTGCGTACAACGAGGAAGCGAGCATCGTCGAGGCTATCTCGCATGCCACGGCGGTTGCCGACTGCCTGTGCGACGAGCACGAGATCATCATCGTCGACGACGGCTCGCGCGACCGGACGGCCGAACTCGTGCGGGAGATGAGCGTCGGCGACCCTCGCGTCCGGCTGGTACGCCACCCGCGGAATCTCGGGTACGGCGAGGCGCTTCGCACCGGATTCCGGTCGGCCCACCTAGACCTCGTGTTCTTCACCGACGCCGACAACCAGTTCGACCTCGGAGAGATCGAGGGTTTCCTCCCGCTCATTGAACATGTGGACGTGGTCGCCGGCTACCGCATCAATCGTCAGGACCACCTGCTGCGGCGGATGTTCGCGAAGGGGTGGAACTACCTGGTCCGCGTTCTCTTCTACGTCCCGGTCCGCGACATCGACTGCGCGTTCAAGCTCTTCCGCCGCCCTGTCTTCGACCGGATCGACCTGGAGAGCGTGGGAGCGATGGTCAATACCGAGCTCATGGTCAAGCTTGGACGCTCCGGCGCCCGGGTGATCGAGATCGGAGTCACCCATTACCCGAGAGCGGCCGGCCAGGCCCGGGGGGCGACCCCGAGGGTCATCGCCCGAGCGTTCGTGGAACTTGTCAAGATGTACGGGCGGTTGCAGCGCGCCGGTTTCCATCCGGCGGGGCCGAAGATGAAAGCCGTGGACTTCCCGTCGTCGACGAACGCCGCGGACTTCCCAGCGCCGATGGACGCTGTCGACTCTCCACCGCCGTGAACTCGCGCGTCGTCGTCGTCGGCGGGGGGATCGGCGGCGCCACCGCGGCTCTGCGGCTCGCTCGACGCGGAAAGGAAGTCGTTCTTTGTGAGGGCTCCCAGGCGCTCGGCGGCCTGGTTCCCAGCTTCTCCGTCGGGGGCACGCCGATCGAGTGCTACTACCACCACGTGTTCCCTCACGAACACGACATCATCGACCTGATCCGGGAACTGGGGCTGGAACGGCGTCTTGCGTGGTACCGAAGCACGGTTGGAGTGCTCGTGTCCGGTCGCGTGTGGCCGTTCACGTCCCCGCTCGACCTGATGCGCTTTCGCCCGCTCCCGCTCGCCGCCCGTCTCCACATGGGCATCGGAGCGCTGCGCCTTGGGCGGGTTGACGACTGGGGGCCGCTGGACCGCATCCCCGCCCGCGACTGGCTGGCCCGGTACACGGGCGAGCGGGCGGCTCGCGTGGTGTGGGAGCCGCTCCTGCGCGCGAAGTTCGGACCGGCCGCCGCCCAAGTCCCGGCAGCCTGGATGTGGGGGCGTTTCCGTCAGCGGGCCGGTGCTCGGCGGGACGGGGGAGAGCGACTCGGGTATCTGCGAGGCGGGTTCTGTCAGCTCTTCGACGCGATCGAAACGGATCTGGTGCGGTTGGGTGTGGAGGTCCGGACGAGCGTGCGGGTGAAAGATCTGCTGACGGACGGTGGACGCGTGTGTGGCGTGGGCGTCGACGGCGAGCAGATCGAAGCGGACGCGGTCCTGTACACCGGCGATCTCCCCGGACTGGCGCCACTCGTACCGGAGGCCTACCGCGATCCGACATGGTCGGCGCAGGAGGGTCTCGGTGTGCTGTGCGGGGTCCTCGAGTTGCGCCGGCCCCTCACGCGCCAGTATTGGACGAACGTCTGTGACCCCGACGTGCCGTTCGGCGGCATGATCGAGCACACCAACCTGGTGTCGGCAGGGGACTACGGGGGCCGGCACGTGCTCTACCTGAGCCGCTATTTCTCGTCGAATGAGCCTGTCGCCTCCTGCGACCCAGAGGCCGAGGTCCGAGGTTGGGTTGAGGTCCTGGCCGATCACGTGCCGGGTTTCTCCACCGCCGACATCCTCGCCGTCCACTCTTTCCGGGCACCGTACGCGGCTCCCCTGGTCACAACCGGATACGGGGATCGGATCCCTGCGCTCGAGCCGCCCCTCGGTGGCCTCTACGTCTCGACGACGGCGCAGATCTACCCGGCGGACCGAGGGATGAGTGAGGCCGTTCGCATGGCAACGGCGGCCGCCGACACCCTCGCCGCACGTGGGCGACCGACGCGGGAGTGTGCGTGATGGCCGACTCGTTCCCCCGGGTCGCTTGGGTGTGCCCGGTCTGCGGAGGCAGGACAGCAGAAGACCGCTTCCGCATCCACGGCGCGGCGACGGAAGCCGGCGTCGACCCAAGAGCCTTTCGCCCGACCTCGGACCTGTACGGGACAACCACGGCGCGGGTAGTGCGTTGCCTCGCCTGCGGCCACGGCTCCCTTGCCCAGGCCCCGCCTGCGGACGCGACGGCGACCGCCTATGCGGAGGCCGCAGACTCAGTGTCGCTTCGCGAAGAAGGGGGGCAGATCGAGACGGCGTGCCGGGCGCTGGCCCTCGTTGAGAGACATGTCCGGCCGGGGCATGTCTGCGACCTTGGCTGTTGGACCGGTTCGTTCCTGGTGGCCGCGCGCCGGCGCGGTTGGGAACCCGTGGGCATCGAGCCTTCGATGTGGGCCGTGGCACGCGCTCGGGAGCGAGGGCTCGACGTGCGCGCGACCGACCTGGCACACCACGGACTGGAGCCGGGAAGGTTCCGGCTCGTGGCGCTCTGCGACATCCTGGAGCATCTCGTCGACCCCGGCGCCGCGCTGGACATCGCGGCAGAGCTGCTTCATCCGGATGGCTGTGTCTACCTCACGGTCCCGGACGCGGGCAGCGTGACCGCTCGCCTCATGGGGCGGCGGTGGTGGTCGGTGCTGCCGATGCACGTCCAGTACTTCACCCGGGCGTCGATCGTGAGGCTGCTCGGCGATCACGGATTCCGAGTGCTCCACCTGGGCACCCACGCCAAGGTCTTCAGCACCCGCTACTACTCGGAGCGGCTCGGCGGATACTCGAAGACACTTGCTGGAGCTTCGGCCGCCGTGCTGGAGCGAGCGGGCAGAGCCGGTCGTCTGGTGGCCCCGGACTTCCATGACAGGCTGGCCATCGTGGCTGCCCCCGTGCGGTCTCGCTCGCCGGCGCCGCCCCCGGGACGCTGAGCTTCCACAGCAGGTCGGCCTTCATCGTGCTTCATCGTGGTCCCCGGGCGGCGCGGGTTACTGACTACTGACAGCCGGTTCCCGTGCCACCACTGGGCAACTGGAAGATGGTTGTGAGGCGGGAGCGCAGTAGTTCACTGGCGCCGGGGTAGGTCCGCGTCCACGCCGCCTGCGGGGGTTCCACGCGATCGCTCTCGAACGCGACCGAGATCACCACGTACCGATAGCCTCCTCGGCGCAACGCGCCCTGCCATGCCGGGCAGTCGGGCAGGTCTTCGAAGCCCCCATGCGCGATCTTCCGGCCCACGTACTCCACGCGGTTGGACAGGTCCAGACCGTACAGGGGGTATTGCTCCCAGAACCCGGCGATCCCGATCCGGGCGTCATGGACGCCGCGAGCCCAGGCGTAGGCGCTGTCGAGCCCCGGGTCGCGGCGGGCGTACCGGGCCGCGTCGTTGCGGACCTGTACCGGCCAGCCAGCTACGGCGATCAGCGGAAGCGCAATGAGGCCGGCCAAAAGGGCTCTCCGCCTGGACCACACGGGTGCGCCCAACCACGCAAGGACGAGCGCAACGCCGAACACCGCCGCGACGGTTGCCAGTATCGCTATGGAGCCGAACGTGAATCCCGTTGGCCAAGCGGCCAACGGTCCGGCAACGCCCTGGTTCACGGCGATGATCGCCGCCGTGCCTCCGAGCATCGCCCACTGCTGGGGCCCGGAGCGCGCGGTCCCCAGGGCGAGGGCAAGCACGGCGAGGGCCGCCGCTGGGGCGAGGTAGCGTAGGTTCCCGGCGAACAGGACCGGCCGTCCGGGGAACCCCAGTGCGGTCGTGGGTGTGATGACGTACACGACGACACCGACCGCCGCGGCAACGGCCACGACACGCACGATGCCACGAGCGCGGATGAGCCCCACCGCGATGCCGCAGGTCACCAGCGACAGCACGAGCCACCACGCGGGGCCGAACGCCAGCCCGAGGCCCGGGAGGAACCAGTGCCGCCACACGGTGGCGTCCGTGAGGTAGTGGGCAACCGAGAATCCGGTTCGGTCGAGGAAGGGCAGGACGGGTGAGGGCAGCAGGGGGAGATGGAGCGCGAGGCCCGCGCCGCCGACCCGCATCAAGTTCAATACGTACCAGTAGCTACCGGTAGTCGCGAGGGGGACCAGCCAGAGGCGCGCGGTTCGAGCGCGGTGGCCGCCTGGCGCCTCGAGCAACAGGCCCACGGTGAGCGCGCCGACCACACCGAGGACGGTGAACTTCGTTCCGACCGCAAGCCCAGCCGCCAAGCCGCCGAGGACGATGGCCTGGGAGTGGCGGGGTTCGGTCAGCACGAAACCAACGGCCGCGAGGACGAACGCCACGGCGGCGATGTCGTTTGCCGCTGAGCCTGCTTGGGAGTAGACGGTGAGGGGAGCGCCGACCAGGAGAAGGGCCGCACCGGTGGTCACGGGGGCGACCCCGAACGGGCGGCCGGCGCACCAAGCCGCGAGAAGCAGCAGCGCAAGGAACCCGAGATTGACGAGCGGCGAGAGCAGATCCCGCCCGAAGGAGACCATACCCAGGGCGTGGATCAACTCCGCGTTGGCCGGGTTGAACTGCGCGGGGGAGCTCGGAGAGATGTAGTGAAGGGCCGTGATGCGGCCGTCCTGCACGAAACGGGCCGCTACGGGCAGGTGGTAGACGATGCTGTCCGCCACACGAGCGCCATTGACAAGGGAGGGAAGCATTCGCGTGAGCCACTCCCCAGTGACGACGGCTGCGAGCAATCCCACCAGGAGGACCTGCCGGCGGTCGACCGGGGCAACGACCACGGGGTGGACGGGCGCCGGCGGCGCGACCGCCGGGCGTCGGACGACAAGGCCGATACCGATGCCCAGCCCCACCAGTACCGCCAGCACCACCCACCGGGTCAGGAGACCTAAGGTTCCGAGAACCTCCGCCGCTCCGGCGAGGAACGCGAGGGCGAGGATTGCCTCCGCCAGCCGCGCGGGGGCGCCGGACCAGCCGGGGACAAGCCAGCGCCGCACACCCGCGGCGGCGAAGCCGGCCGACGCAAGGATCGCCAGCGTGCAAGCGACCCCAAGGACGTAGTTGTACGGGCTCATTGGCAAAGATCGAGCGGTCGGGTCAACACGCCGGCCGTGATACTACCAGGCGGGGATGGCGCCTTGGGCTGGTGCTCGTGGGTGGCGGGAAACCAACGGTATCATCTGTGTCCACGAGTCCGCGGCGCGTGCCACCCGCCCCACCCTGCGGGCAAGCAGGTCTGCGTCCACTCCTCGGTCGATAGGTGTCCCGGCGTCCAGGGAGCGTGTGTGCGGTGGGTACTGGCGCCACGGTGGTGCCGCCCGGAGGCGTCCGTGTGGAACACCCGGCCACGTCCGCGCAAGTGGTGTTTGAGAACACCGACTCCATCCCGTTCATCGGGTAGCTAACCCGCGGCCACGAGCTCTCGCTTCACCTCCTCGAGTAGCTCCTCGGTCTCCCCGTCGATCACGA